>JANNDW010000167.1:0-5095 GCA_031378125.1 Methylibium sp.
CAGCCACTCAGCCTGGCGCCGTTCCGGCGCAACCCATGCAGCGGCGGCCTCAAAGCCCGACGAGGTAGTGCGCCAGGTTCTCGATGTCTTTGTCGTTCAGCGTGTTCGCCACGCTGGTCATGCTGCCCGCATCGTTGGTGCGGGTGCGGGCCTTGAAGTCGCTGAGTTGCTTGACGATGTACTCAAAGTGCTGGCCGGCGACGCGCGGGACTTCGTTCTGGCCGGCAAAGCCGCCCAGGTGGCACATGGTGCACAGCGTCTCGTCGGCTTTGAGCCTGCCCAGGCGCGCTTTTTCGGGGTCGGCCTTGTACGGTTGCGGGGCCGGCTTCTGCTTGGAGAAATAGTCCGACAGTTCGCGCATGTCGTCGCGGCTCAGGCCGGCCACCATCGGCCCCATCAGGTCGTTCTTGCGGCGCCCCTCCTGGTAGTCGCGCAGCTGCAGGTACATGTAGCGTGCGGTCTGGCCCGCAAGAATCGGGAACTGCGGCAAGGGCGACCGGCCCCCGGGCCCATGGCAGGCGACGCAGACCTCGGCCTTGGCCGGGGCGGCGGGCGCGTCGGTGCTTTGCGCCCGCGCGCACATGCCGGCAAGCAAAAGACAAGAGACGGAAATGATCAGCGACGGCTTCATGCGGATGATGGGTTCCGGGTCACGTTGGACGGGCAACAAAATGCCCCGGCGGTGAGGCCCGCCGGGGCTGTCGCCACGGTTGTCGCCGTGGCTGAAGGGGCGGTTGTAGCCGCGGTTTTACGGTAAGGCAAGTCGCTTCAACCTGCCGATGCAAGCTGCCGATGCCTCAACGCGCTTCAGGGCAGCGCGAACACGAACACCGAGTTGCCGCGCTTGAAGTCGAGCTGGGTGTTGCCGCCCGCGGCCACGGCCACGTACTGCTTGCCCTTGACGGTGTACGACACCGCAGGCGCGTTCACGCCGGCGCCGCACTGGTACTCCCACAGCTTCTTGCCGCTCTTGGCGTCGAAGGCGCGGAACAGGCCGTTGCCTTCGCCGTTGAACACCAGGTTGCCGGCCGTGGCCAGCACACCGCCGATCAGCGGCTGTTCAGTGTCGAACTTCCAGGCTAGTCTGCCGGTGTCCAGGTTCACTGCCGCGAGGCGGCCCCATTGTTTTTCACTCGGGATCACCTTGAACGCGCCGCCCAGCCACAGCTTGCCGCCCGGGTAGGGCGAGCCTTCCACGTGGTAGGTCATCGGCTGGTGCAGGTTGGCGGCGTAGACCAAACGCAGCTTCGGGTTGACGGCCATCGGGCTCCACTCGACGCCGCCGTTGGCGCCCGGCAGCATGCGCGCGCCGTCCTTGGTGGGCAGCACCCACATGTTCTCTTGCGGCACCATCGCTTCGCTGAAGCGGATCAGCTCGCCGGTGGCGCGGTCGTGCGTGTACACGTGGCCGGTCTTGCCGCCGTGGATGGCGACCTTGCGCATCTTGCCGGCCTTGTCCTTGGCCTCGGTCAGGATCACCGGTGACACGGCGTCCAGGTCCCACACGTCGTGCGCGATGTACTGGAAGTGCCACTTGTAGGCGCCGGTGTTCAGGTCCACCGCGATGATGGAGTTGGTGTACAGGTTGTCGCCCGGCCGTTCGGCGCCGTACAGGTCGGGGCTGGGGTTGCCGGCGACGAAGAACGCCATGTTCATGTCCTTGTCGATGGCCGGTGCCATCCACACGCCGCCGCCCAGCGTCTTGTAGAAGTCGGCGTTCTTCGCGAGTTGCGCCTTCTCGGCGGCAATGTCGCGCAGCATGTTGCGGTTGGTCGCGTCGTTCACTGCCCACACGCCTTCATGGCCCTTTTCGGGGATGGTGTAGAAGGTCCACAGCAGCTTGCCGTCGTTGGCGTCGAAGGCCTTCACGAAGCCGCGCACGCCGTATTCACCGCCGTTGGTGCCGATCAGCACCTTGCCGTTCACGGCCACCGGGGCCATGGTTTCGGAGTAGCCCAACTCAGGGTCGGCGATCTGCGTTTCCCACAGCAGCTTGCCGGTCTTGGCGTCCAGCGCCACCAGCTTGGCGTCCAAGGTGCCCATGTAGAGCTTGTCGCCCATCACGGCCACGCCGCGGTTGTTCGGGCCGCAGCAGTAGGTCGTTACGGCGCCCATTTTGTGCTTGTAGTGCCAGAACTCCTTGCCGCTGACAGCGTCGAGCGCGTACACGTGGTTGTACGAGGTGGTGGCGTACATGATGCCGTCCACAACGATCGGCGCCGTCTCCATCGACTCGACCACGGCCGTCTGGAACACGAAGGCGGGTTTGAGCTTGCCGACGTTCTTGGTGTTGATCTGCGCGCCGGGGTAGTAGCGCGTTTGCGCGTAGCTCAGGTTGGAGTGCAGCACGTTGGCCGTATCCTTGCCCGCACCGTCCAGCCGGGCCTGCGGCACCGAGATGTTCTTGGGCACCGGCGAGCCGCTGGCCGCCCCTTGGCCAGTCACCTCCTGCGCCGGTGTGCCGGCGCCGGCAAGCGCCAGCGTCGCCGAAACCAGCACGGGCACGAGCCCGCGCCACATCGAAATCGTGCGATTCATTCGAGTCTCCTTCAGTGTTGTTGTCCGTCAGACTTCGCCTCGGGCCGCAGCAGCGGCGCCGGGGAAGGCAACGTGGAGGGCTCGGCTCGGCGCAGCCTTCACTGACATGCAGGCCGCGGACGGGTCGGGACACGCGTTTCCTCGCTGGCAAGCCTAGACCCATTCAAGCTAGATTGAAACCATGAAAACCACCGGGCTGGCAACATGAGCAACCGCAGAAGAGCATGCCATGCCCTCTTGTGGATGGCGTTTGCGGGCGCTGCCCACGCGCAGGCCGATGCCAACCTGAGCATCAACGCCCAGCTGCTGGCCGCTGCGCGCCAGAACGACATGGCGCAGGTGGAGCGAAGCTTGGCCCAGGGGGCGGCACCCAACTCACGCAATCGGCTGGGCAAGACGCCGCTGCTGCTGAGCGCAGAGAAGGGCAACCTCGCGCTTGCCGAGCGGCTGTTGCGGGCGGGCGCCGATGTGAACCTGGCGTCGCTGGAGGGCGTGACACCGCTGATGGCGGCCAGCTACAGCGGCGAAGCAGCGCTGGTGCAGCGCCTGCTGGCCGCGGGCGCCCGAACCGATCCGCTCGACCGGATGAAAAGGCCGGTCATGGTCTACGCCGCCGGGCAGGGCCACGCCGCCGTGATGGCCGCACTGATTGCCGGCGGCGTGGATGTGAACGCGGCCTATGAACACCAATTGACCGCGTTGATGTGGGCTGCAGGCCAGGGGCACTCGAATGCCGTGAAGTTGCTGCTGGAGCGCGGAGCACGCGCCGACGCCAAGGACGACCGGGGCCTGACGGCCCTGGACATGGCGCACCAGGGCGGGCACGCTGCGGCGGCCGCGGTGCTGCATACACGCTGAACCGACACGCCGCCGGCCGGCAAGCAGCGCCCGAACCCGATCCGGCCAGCATCGCGACCGAATTCACCAGCCACACTGCTTGCCCCTGTTCTGCGCCTCGAGCCAGTTCTGCAGCGGCGCGAAGTACGCGAGGATCGCGCTGGCGTCCATCTCTCGCTGGCCGGTCAGCGCAAACAGCGCGTCCTGCCACGGCTTGGAGGCACCCATCGCGAGCATCGATTTGAACGCATCGCCGGCAGCGGTGTTGCCGTAGATCGAGCATTCGTGGAGCGGGCCGGTGAAGCCGGCCTTCTGGCACAACGCGCGGTGGAACTGAAACTGGAGCACCGCCGCGAGAAAGTAGCGCATGTACGGCGTGTCCGTCGGGATGTGGTACTTCGCGCCGGGGTCGAAGAGATCCGCCTCGGTGCGCGCGATGGGTGGCGCGATGCCCTGGTACTTGAGCTTCAGATCCCACCAATGCTGGTTGTAGTCGGCCGGCTTCACGCGGCCGGCGAACACGTCCCAGCGCCACTTGTCGACGAGCAGGCCGAACGGCAGGAACGCGATCTTGTCGAGTGCGACCGCTATCTGCTGGTTGATCGTCGCCTTGTCGTTCCTTTCGACCCGGGTCAGCAGGCCTTTCGCCTTCAGGTACCCGGGCGTCATCGACAGCACGATCGTGTCGCCGATGGCCTCGTCGAAGCCGTCGTTTGCGCCCGTCTGATAGAGCACCGGCAGCGTGTGGTAGTTGTTGGAGTAGTAGTTGTGCCCGAGTTCGTGATGGATCGTGGCCAAGTCTTCGTGATTCCTGTTGATGCACATCTTGATGCGCAGGTCATTGTCAAGGGTGACGTCCCAAGCGCTTGGATGACAAACCACGTCCTTGCCCTTGGGCTTGTCGAACATCGAGCGTTGCCAGAACGTGTCCGGGAGCGGCTGCATGCCGAGCGACGTGTAGAACGCCTCTGCCATCTTCACCATCTTGATCGAGTCGAAATTCTTCTCGAGGACCGGCGCGATGTCGATCGCCGCGACACCCTTGTGCGGTTCCAGCTCCTTGTAAAGGTAGCCCCATTCCTGTCCCCACATGTTGCCCGTCAAGTGGCTGAAGATCGGGCCGGACTTCGGCTGGACCCTGTTGCCGTAGATCTTGTTGATGCCGCGCCGCGCGTAGCAGTGGAGCTGCATGTAGAGCGGCTTGACCTGGTCCCACAGGCGATCGACCTCCATCTCGAACATGTCTTCGGGCATGTCGTAACCCGACCGACGCATCGACGAGACATCCTTGAAACCGACCCCGCGCGCACCGGCATTGGCGAGCGCCACGTAGCGCGTGAACAGCGCTTGCTCGGCTTTGCCGACCTCGTTGTGCCAGCCCTTCCAGGCCGCCAGCAGGTCGTCGGGCTTGCGGCTCTTCTGCAGCACCTTCGACAGCGCGTCGAGATCCTTGCAGTACTTCTCCTCGGCCTGGGTCGCGCGTTTCTGTGCCGCTGCTTTGGCTTGATCGCCCTTGGCGGCCTTGACATTGCGGGCCGCATCGTCGAGCGCCGGCTGGCCCTTCGGGTCACAAACTTTGCCCTTGCCATAGATCGAGGTCATTTCGGCCGCGATCTTGGCGAGCTCTTCGGCTTGCGCCGGATCGTCAGGCGCCGGTCGGCCGGTGAACTTCAAGAGCAGCAGCTGCCGCCGGGATTCGGCGTCGAGTTCGGCGTAGATC
>JANNDW010000228.1:0-4147 GCA_031378125.1 Methylibium sp.
CGCCAACATCTTCCCCGGCGACATGCTGTGGAAAAACTTTGGCGTCACCCGCCACGGCAAGGTGGTGTTCTACGACTACGACGAGATCGAATACCTGACCGACTGCAACTTCCGCAAGGTGCCCACGCCGCGCAACGAAGAGGAAGAAATGTCGGGCGAGGTCTGGTACACGGTCGGCCCCAAAGACGTGTTCCCCGAGACCTTCGAGCCCTTCATTCTGGGCAACCCCGCGGTGCGCAGCGTGTTCATGCGCCACCACGCCGACCTGCTGGACGCGGCCTTCTGGCAAGGCCACAAAGAGCGCATCCTGGCCGGTTATGTGCACGATGTGTTCCCTTACGATGCGCACAAGCGCTTTGAGTACCGGCGCCGCATGCAGGAGGCGCTGGAAGCTTCGACGGCCTGAAACCTTTCTGTCCAGCCCTGATAAGGAGCCCCCCATGTCCGACCCCATCGTGATCGTTTCCGCGGCCCGCACACCCATCGCCGGCATGCTGGGCGACTTTGCGTCCTTGCCGGCCTGGCAGCTCGGCGCTGTGGCCATCAGGGCCGCGGTTGAACGTGCCGGCGTCACCGGCGATGCTGTCAACGAGGTGCTGATGGGCAACTGCCTGATGGCCGGCCAGGGCCAGGCGCCGGCCCGCCAGGCCGCTTTGGGCGCCGGCCTGCCGCAGTCGGCCGGCGCGGTGACTCTGAGCAAGATGTGCGGCTCGGGCATGCGCGCGATGATGTTCGCGCACGACATGCTGCTGGCCCAGACCGCAGATGTGATGGTGGCCGGCGGCATGGAAAGCATGACCAACGCGCCGCACCTGGTGTTCGCGCGCAAGGGTGTGCGCTACGGCGCCGCGCAAATGTTCGATCACATGGCCATGGACGGCCTGGAAGATGCCTACGAACGCACACCCAGCGGCGGCCGCGCGATGGGTGCGTTTGCCGAAGCATGCGTCGAGAAGTACAAGTTCAGCCGCGAAGCGCAGGACGCTTTTGCGATCGCGTCGACGCAGCGCGCCAAGACCGCCAATGAAGACGGCAGCTTCGACTGGGAAATGGCGCCGGTGACCCGGCCTGGAAAGACCGGCGACACCGTCATCAAGTTCGATGAACAACCCTTCAAGGCCAAGCTCGACAAGATCCCCGGCCTCAAGCCCGCGTTCAGACCAGACGGCACCATCACCGCCGCCAACGCCTCCAGCATCTCCGATGGCGCCGCCGCGCTGGTGCTGATGCGTGAGAGCACCGCCAAGCGCCTGGGTTGCCAACCCATCGCGCGCATTGCTGCCCACGCCGTGCACGCGCAGGCGCCCGCGTGGTTTGCCACCGCGCCGGCCGGCGCCATCGACAAGGTGTTGAAGAAGACCGGCTGGGCCGTCCAAGACGTCGACCTGTGGGAAGTGAACGAAGCCTTCGCCGCCGTCACCATGGCCGCGATGAGCGAGTTCAAGCTGCCGCACGAGATCGTCAACGTGCATGGCGGCGCGTGCGCTTTGGGCCACCCCATCGGCGCCAGCGGAGCGCGCATCGTCGTCACCTTGCTGGGTGCGCTGCGCAAACGCGGACTCAGGAAGGGCGTGGCGGCGCTGTGCATCGGCGGCGGCGAGGCCACCGCGCTGGCCCTGGAGATGCTGTGAACCCGGGGCGCGACTCGAGAGCGGCGGTTGAGTGCACGAGGATGAAACAACATGCTGCTCGGTGAAGACCACCGTGCCGTGCAAGACGCCGTGCGCGCCTACGTGCAAGACCACATCGCCCCGCACGCCGCGCGCTGGGACAAGGCGCACCACTTTCCCGCCGCCGAGCTGAAGGGCCTGGCCGCACTCGGCTGCTTTGGTGTGGCGGTGCCTACCGAGTGGGACGGCGCCGGGCTGGACTACCTGGCGCTGGCCGTCATTCTGGAAGAGGTGGCCGCGGGCGACGGCGGCACGTCCACCGTGGTGAGCGTCAACAACTGCCCGGTGTGTTCCATCCTGATGGCCTGGGCCAGCGACGCGCAGAAGAAGCAGTGGCTCAAACCGCTGGCGCGCGGCGACATGCTGGGCGCGTTTTGCCTGACCGAACCGCACGTGGGCTCGCAGGCCGACGGGCTGAAGACCACCGCTGTGAAGGACGGTGGCCACTACGTGCTGAACGGCGTGAAGCAATTCATCACCAGTGGCAAAAATGGCGACGTGGCGATCGTGATGGCAGTCACCGACAAGGCCGCCGGCAAACGCGGCATCAGCGCCTTCATCGTGCCCACCACCAGCCCCGGCTACACGGTGGCGCGCATCGAAGACAAACTCGGCCAGCACAGCAGCGACACCGCGCAAATTTTGTTCGACAACTGCCGCGTGCCGGCGGCCAACCTGCTGGGCGACGAAGGGCAGGGCTTGAAGATCGCGCTCTCGGGCCTGGAGGGTGGGCGCATCGGCATCGCCGCGCAAAGCGTGGGCATGGCGCGCGCCGCGTTCGAGGCGGCGCTCAAGTATTCAAAAGAGCGCGAAGCCTTCGGCAAGCCCATCTTCGAACACCAGGCGCTGCAGTTCCGCCTGGCCGACATGGCCACGGGTATCGAAGCCGCGCGCCAGCTCATCCACCACGCCGCGAGCCTGAAAGACGCGGGCGTGCCGTGCTTGAAGGAAGCCGCCATGGCCAAGCTGTTTGCCAGCGAAATGGCCGAGCGGGTCTGCAGCGCCGCCATCCAGGTGTTCGGCGGCTACGGGTACGTGAGCGACTTCCCCGTCGAGCGCATCTACCGCGACGTTCGGGTGTGCCAGATCTACGAAGGCACGAGCGACGTGCAAAAAATTCTGATCGGGCGGGCGCTGGCGTAACGGCTGGCAACCAGCGCCGCGGACCAACCTCACATCTGATCCAACGGGCTGCGCACCCCGCGGCCGCCGCGGTTGAGCACATGGGTGTAGATCATGGTGGTCGTTACGTTGCTGTGACCGAGCAACTCTTGGACCGTTCGAATGTCGTATCCGGCCTGCAGCATGTGCGTGGCAAATGAATGCCGCAGTACGTGCGGCGAGCAGGGTTTGTCGATGCCGGCGCGCCGCGCTGCGCTGGCCACCGTCTTTTGCACTGAAGCTTCGTTCAAATGATGCCGCATGACGAGCCCAGTGCGCGGGTCAACCGAGGTCGACGCGCTGGGGAAGACCCATTGCCAGCCCCAGCCCCGCGCCTGGCTTGGAAACTTGTCTGCCAGCGAGTGGGGCATCCAGACTTCGCCCAGCCCCTGCGCAAGATCCTGGTCGTGGCGGAGCTTGACCCGGGCCATGTGATCGCGCAGTGGCAACAGCACGTTTTCCGGCAACACCGTGACCCGATCCTTGCCACCTTTGCCGCTGCGCACAATCAGTTCACGCCGTTCGAAACCCACATCCTTGATCCGAAGCCGCAGGCCTTCCAGCAGTCGCATGCCCGTCCCATACAACAACGATGCCACCAAGCCCATGGTGCCGCTGAGTTCGTGCAGCAGTGATCGCACCTCTGAGGGTGTCAGCACGACGGGGAGACGACGTTTGTCTTTGGCGGAGATAATTTCGTCCAACCAGGGCAGTTGCACGTCCAGAACCACCCGGTACATGAACAGCAGAGCGGACTTGGCCTGGTTTTGGGTCGACGGCGCTACATTGCGTTCAACCGCCAGGTGCGTCAGGAAGGCGGCGACTTCAGCACCGCCCATGTCCCGTGGGTGGCGCTTGTTGTGAAACAGAATGAAGCGGCGCGCCCAGTCGACGTAGGTATCCTCGGTACGGATCGAATAGTGCCGTACGCGAACGGCGGCGCGCATTTGGTCCAGCAGGCGTGGGGCCGGGGTCGTGACGGTGGAGGGTAAAGGGACGGCCGGGAGGGCAGCGTCCGGGGCCGCAAAGCCGCTATTGAACTGCTGGAAATCCTGGAAATCCTGGAAGCCCTGGAAGCCCTTGACGTCAGGCACCTGCTTGGGCGACATTCCTCCAAGAATGAATCGAGGCACGGCGGGAGTTTTGGTTGGCTTCTTCATAAGAAGAAATTTAGACCGCCCATATCCACACAACCATCGCTCCGTCGGGTGCGTCGGAGGGTGCCCCCAGAAGGGGGAGCAGACTTGAGACCCAACGAATGACTACATCACATAGGCTGTCTTGGGGATCCGGCTTTGATCGGCCCACTTAAAGTT
>JANNDW010000234.1:0-7483 GCA_031378125.1 Methylibium sp.
ACCGGAGTGCCCGCCATGCCCCAGACCATCAACACCAACGTCTCTTCGCTGAATGCGCAGCGCAACCTGACCACCTCGCAGAACTCTCTGGCGACTTCGATGCAGCGCCTGTCTTCCGGCCTGCGGGTCAACTCGGCCAAAGACGACGCCGCCGGCCTGGCCATCGCCGACCGGATGAACGCGCAAATTCGCGGCATCAACGTGGCCGTGCGCAACGCCAACGACGGCATCTCGCTGGCGCAAACCGCTGAGGGTGCGCTTGCCACCGTAACCGACGCGCTGCAGCGCATGCGCGAGTTGGCGGTGCAGGCGCAAAACGGCTCCAACGGCACCTCCGACCGCGCCAACCTGGACACCGAATACCAACAGCTGTCGGCTGAAATTACCCGCATCGCCACGCAGACCAAATTCAACGGCATCGCGATCGTCGGCGCCGGCGCCGGCGCGCAGACCTTCCAGGTGGGCGCCAACAATGGCGACACCTTGACAGTGACCACCACCGCGGTGACTACGGTCGGCGGTGGCCTGACCACGGCCGCCACCGCATCGACAGCGCTCGCGGCGATCGACACCGCCCTGGACGGCATCACCACCAACCGCGCCAACTACGGCGCCGCGATGAGCCGCTTCGAGTTCGGGATCTCCAACCTGCGCATTTCCGGCGAAAACCAGGCGGCGGCGCGCGGCCGCATCATGGATGCCGACTTCGCGGCCGAGACGGCCAGCCTGTCGCGGGCCCAGATCCTGCAACAGGCCGGCACGGCCATGGTGGCGCAGGCCAATCAGCTGCCACAGCAGGTGCTGCAGCTGTTGCGCACCTGATCCCCGCCCCGACGCAAGCTTGGCCAACCGCCCCGGAACCGCTCCCGGGCGGATACGGGCATTAAAAGCCGCTCAAGTCCTTGCGCAATCTGCCGAAAGACAGCAGACGTTAACGGGAGATTCCCATGGCCACCATCTCTTCGCCTGGCATCGGCAGCGGGCTCGACATCAACAGCATCATCACGCAGTTGGTGGCGGTCGAGCGGGTTCCGCTGAACAAGCTGCAAACCGAAGCGACGTCGCTGCAGGCCAAGCTGTCCACCTACGGCAAGGTGCAGTCGGGCCTGTCGGCCTTGCGCGACGCCGCCTCGGCACTGACGCGCAGCGACACCTGGGGCCAGACCGTGGGCACCACCAGCGATGCCGCTGCCGTGGCCGTGACCACGAGTGTGGCCACCAAGCCGGGCAACTACACGCTGGAAGTGCAGCGCCTGGCCGCGGCGCAGTCCAACGTCACCGGCGTGTACGCCTCGGCCGATTCGCTCGTCGGTGAAGGCAGCCTGCACATCGAACTGGGCGCCTGGGGCGCCGGGCAGACCAGCTTCACGCCGAAGGCCGGCGCGGTCGCGATCGACATCTCCGTCGGCCCCCCGGCGGAGACGCTGGCGCAGCTGCGCGACAAGATCAACGCGTCGAACGCGGGTGTCACGGCCTCGGTGCTCACCGACGCCAGCGGTGCGCGGCTGGTGTTTCGCTCCACCGCCACCGGCGAGGCGAACGGCTTTCGCATCGGCGTGACCGACACCGACGGCAACAACTCCGATGGGCTGGGCCTGTCGGCGCTGGCGTTCGATCCGTCTGCGGGCATCATGACGATGGCGCAGGCCCTGGCCGCCGCCAATGCGTCGGCAAGCCTGAACAACCTGCCCATCACCTCGGACAGCAACACCTTGTCGAACGTGCTGGACGGCATGACCTTGACCCTCGGCCGGGTGACCACCGCACCGGTGCAGGTCACCGCGACGCAGGACAAGGCCTCGATGCGCAAGGTGATGGACACCTTCGTCACCGCTTACAACGACCTGAACAAGCTGCTCGCCGAACAGACCAAGTACGAGGCCGGCAGCAAGACGGCCGGCGGGCTGCAGGGTGACAGCGCGGCGGTGTCCATCCGCTCGCAAATGCGCGCCATGGTGGGCACCACCAGCGGTGCCTCGACGATGTTCACGCGCCTGGGCGACGTGGGCTTTGACGTGAAGCTCGACGGATCGATCGCGCTCAACGACGCCAAGGTCAACAACGCGCTGGCCAATCTGGCCGAGACCAAGAAGCTGTTCGCCAACAGCGACCTGGTGGTGCCGGGCAACAATGGCATCGCCACGCAAATGCGCGCGCTGGCCGACCGGCTGATCGGAACCGACGGCACGGTGAGCACGCGCAGCGAGGGCTTGCGCAAACGCATCGACATGAACCAGGACCGCCAAGCCGCGCTCACCGATCGCATCGCGATGGTCGAGAAGCGGCTGCGCGCGCAGTACACCGCGCTGGACCGGCAGATGGCTCAGCTCAGTGGCCTGTCGGGCTACGTCACGCAGCAGATCAACGCATTCAATCGCGGCCGCAACTGATCACGCGTTCGGGGGAACTCAAGTCGCAGGCGGTGGCGCCGATATTCAAGGCAAGCCACTCCACTGAAAGCACTGCCTCATGTTCGCGACCGCTGCCACCCGCAACAGCTCCAGAACCTTCACCAACGCCTACCGCCAGGTCGGCATTCAGACCGGTGTCGAGGGCGCGTCGGCACACCAGCTGGTGCTGATGCTGTTCGACGGTTTCCAGGACTCGGTGGCACAGGCGCGCGGCGCCATCGCCGCCGGCCACATCGAAGCCAAGGGCCGCGCCATCGGCCGGGCCGTGCGCATCGTCGAAGAAGGCCTGAAGGCCAGCCTGAACCTGGACGCGGGCGGTGCGCTCGCTGCCGACCTGAACGCGCTGTACGCCTACATCAGCGTGCGGCTGACCGAAGGCAACCTGCGCAACGACATGGCCGCTCTGGAGGAATGCGCCCGCCTGATGGAGCCCGTGCGATCCGCGTGGGCAGCCATTGATGGCCACGCCAGCGCCAAGGCGCAATGATTCCCGCAGGACACACCGCAGTGACCGACGCACCCGGAGCCCCCATGAACACCCCCCTGTTGAACTACTACGAGGCGATCGAGCAAGCCAGCCAGGACATGCTCGAAGCCGCACGCACCGGCAGATGGGACACGGTGGTCAAGCTCGAAGGCGCTTGCGCGCTGCTGATCTCGCAGCTCAAGCATGCCGCGTCTCGGAAGGCGCTGGGCGCTGAAGAGGCCCAGCTCAAGTCGCGCATCATGCAGCGCATTCTGCTCAACGATGCCGAGATCCGGCACCTGGCCGAACCCTGGCTCGAAGAACTCGACAAGTCGCTGACCGGCGCGGGCAGCACGGTTCACTGAGGACAGCACATGATGGACACCTTGCCCATGCCGCTGCAAGCGCTGGCCGCGACCCACGGCGGCTTGACGGAATTTCGCTTGAGCTCGCAGGCGGAAATCACCGCCACGCTACAGCGCCTGCTCGACGACAACGTGACCCTCAACCTGAACGGACCCGATGGCTCGGCCTGTGCGGTGCGGCTGTGGACCGTGGACCCGGTGCGCGGGTCGATCAGCTTCAGCGCCAACGCCGACGACCCGCAATTGCAGGCCGTTCTGCAAAGCGATGAAGCCGTGGTGGTGTGCTACCTGGACAACATCAAGCTGCAGTTCGACGTGCACGACCTGATGCTGGTGCACAGTGGCCGGTCCAGCGCGTTGAAGTGCGACAGCCCGAAGGAAGTGTTCCGGTTTCAGCGCCGCGAGGGCTTTCGGGTGCGGCCGCTGTTGCGCAACACGCCGGTGGCCAAGCTGCGCCACCCGATGATCCCGGACATGCAGCTCAGCCTGCGCATTCTCGATGTGAGCATCGGCGGCTGCGCCTTGTTCCTGCCCGACAACGTGCCCTCGCTGTCGCCCGGCGTGGTGCTCAATGGCGTGCTGCTGGAGCTGGACCAGGACACGCGGGTGCAAACCAAGCTGCGCCTGCAGCACATCAGCTCCATCCAACCGGAAGCCAAGGGAGTCCGGCTCGGCTGCGAAATGGCCGACCCGACCCACGACAACCTGCGCAGGCTGCAGGCCTACATCGACCAGACGCAAAAGCGCAGACGGTTGATGGTGCTGTCCTGAGCCGATCTCAGGGAGGGGCTGCCGAGCGCCAAGCCAAGGGCGGAACTGTTCGTTCAACGAGGTGTTCTCGCTGCGAGCGCGCTCCCGGGCAGCGGCTGTCAATGCTTCGTCCGCACTGAGGGCAATGTTCTTCATCGGAGTTCCAAAGCCGTGCACACGACTCCAGTGCAGACACCTGCGTGTTGCACCGCGCTCAAATGAGCCGCGTCAGACCTGCATGCTCATGATCTCGCTGTAGGCCTGCACCAGCCGGTTGCGCACCTGCAATGTCGCCTGAAAACCGATCTGGGCTTTCTGCATGGCCACCATCGTTTCTTCAAGGCTCACGGTGGGGTTGTCCAGCTGCACCTCGCGCTGCATCTGGGTGGCCTGGTTCTGGCTGTTGCTCACGCCACGCAGTGCCTGCGTCATGGCCTGCTGGAAACCGCCCGCTTCGACCGCTTGGCTGCGCTTGAGCGGCTGGCCATTCGGGCTCAGGCCGGCGCGTGCGACGGCTTGCGCGAAGTCGAAAGGTTTGAGGCTAACGTTCATGCGCTTCTCCCGGGTGGATGGAGCGGCTCACGAACGGCGCACCACAGAGCACGCCGCCACTCCATCACGAATGGCTTGAATCGTATCGGCCCCGCGCCACAAGCATGGTGTGAACAGGCCCGGCTTTGGCCGCTTGTTCCCGGCATCCGGCACAGCGCTGTGTCCAAATAATCCGTGTCATGCCGGCGCACCGCTCACCGGGCAAGGACATTGGACCCATGGACAACGCTGTTGCACTGAACGCCTCCGCGGCACTGCCCGCCCAGGCGGGCTTGGGTGGCCGCCTGGCCGCCATGCCGACCCGAAGCAAACTGGCCCTGGGCTTGGGTGTGGCGGCGCTGGGCGCGGTGGTGCTGGCCATGTCGATGTGGAGCGGCCAGGGCGACTACAAGGTGCTGTACGCCAACCTGTCCGACAAGGACGGCGGCGCCATCATTGCCCAGTTGTCGCAGATGAACGTGCCGTACCGGCATGCCGATGGCGGCGCAGCGATTTTGGTGCCCGCCTCCAAGGTGCATGACGCGCGCCTGAGGCTGGCGTCGGCCGGCCTGCCCAAGGGCTCGGTGGTCGGTTTCGAGCTGATGGACGGCGCACGCTTCGGCCAGACCCAGTTCCAGGAACGGCTGAGCTTTCAACGCGGCTTGGAAGGCGAGCTCACCCGCTCCATCACTTCGATGGCCGCGGTGCAGGCCGCCCGCGTGCACCTGGCGCTGCCGAACCAGAACGGCTTTTTCCGCGAACAGCAAAAACCCAGCGCCTCGGTGCTGCTCACGCTGCACCCGGGCCGCTCGGTGGACCGCGCGCAGGTCGCCGGCATCGTCCACCTGGTGGCCAGCAGCGTGCCCGAGATGAGCCCCAAAGCCGTGAGCGTGCTGGACCAGAGCGGCGCCTTGCTGTCGGGCACGGCCGAAGGCATGAACGGCACGAATGGCGCGGGGCTGGATGCAACCCAGCTGCAGTACGTGAACCAGATCGAGTCGGGCTACAGAAAACGCATTCTGGAGTTGCTCGAACCCGTCGTCGGCCAGCAGAACCTGCGTGCCAGCGTGACGGCCGAGGTCGACTTCGCCCAGTCCGAAGACACGTCCGAAGAGTTCAAACCCAACCAGGGTGCCGGTGCCGCGGCCACGGTGCGCAGCCAGCAGACGACGGAGCTGAGCGGTGGCAACCCGGCCCTGCCCAGCGGTGTGCCGGGTGCCGCGAGCAACCAGCCGCCGGTGGCGGCCACCGCGCCGTTGACCGGGGCTGCACAAGCCTTGCAAACGGCGCAGGGCGGCGCCGGCAGCGGCAACAGCCGGCGCGAGGCCGTGACCAACTTCGAGGTGAACAAGACCGTGCGCGTGACGCGCAATGCCACCGGCAGCGTCAAGCGGCTGAATGCCGCGGTGGTGGTCAACCACAGGTCGGTGACCGACGACAAGGGCAAGGCCACCCAAGTTGCGCTGTCGCCCGAGGAGATCGAGAAGCTGACCGCGCTGGTGAAGGAAAGCATCGGCTTCAAGCAGGAGCGCAACGATTCGGTCAAGGTGATCAACGCGCCGTTCCGGGTCGAGCCGATCAACACCAGTGAGCTGCCATGGTGGAAGCAACCCGAGCTGATCGACATCCTGCGCGCCTCGGCCGTCCCGGCCGGCCTGGCCTTGGTGGCGCTGCTGGTGTTCTTCGGGATGATCCGGCCGTCGCTGAAGGCAGCGCTGGCGCCATCTTCTGCGCACGCGCGAGGCTCCAAGATCAACACGGTGGTCGCCGATCAACAAACCCTGTCTGGGCCGCTCGACGGCGCGGCGCCGGCGCTGGAGGCGCCCAAGACAAGCCAGAAGCTGGAGCAGGCGCGCAAGTTCACGAAGGAAAACCCAGCAGCCACCGCCAACATCGTGCGCGGCTGGGTCAGCGGCGAACCCGCCTGATCTGACTGGACCCACCGACACACCATGGGCGACAACGGAATCGAAGACGCAGCCATTTTGCTGATGTCGCTCGGCGAGGACGAGGCGTCCGAGGTGCTCAAGCACCTCGCCCCCAAGGAAGTCCAGCGCCTGGGTGAAACCATCGCCAAGATGAAAGCCATCCCGCGCGAGCGTGTGGACAGTGTGCTGGACCGCTTTTCCGAGATCGCGTCCGAGCAGAGCTTGCTCGTCAGCGATAACGATGGCTATGTGAAGAGCGTGCTGCGCAAGGCGCTCGGCGACGACAAGGCCAAGCTGCTGATCGACCGCATCCTGACCGGCGGCGATGTCTCGGGCATCGAGAGCCTGAAGTGGATGGACCCCGGCTCGGTGGCCGAGCTGCTGCGCAATGAACACCCGCAGATCGTGGCCGCGATCCTGGTGCACCTGGACTCCGATCAGGCCGGCGCTGTGCTGAAGGCGTTCACCGAACGCCAGCGCAATGAGGTGCTGGTGCGCATTGCCACGCTGGACGGCATCCAGCCGTCCGCGTTGCGCGACCTCAACGAAGTGATGAGCAAGGTGCTGGCCGGCGCCGACCAGCAGCGCAAGGCTTCGCTGGGCGGCGCGAAAGCGACCGCGGCGATCATCAACCTGATGGGCTCGGCGATCGAAACCTCGGCGCTGGACTTCATTCGCGAGGCCGACAACGACCTGGCGCAGAAGATCATGGACAACATGTTCACTTTCGACGACCTGAGCAAGCTCGACGACAAGGGTGTGCAGGCCCTGCTCAAGGAAGTGCAGAGTGAGTCGCTGGTGCTGGCGCTCAAGGGCGCCACGCCGGAGCTGCGCGAAAAGGTCTTCAAGAACATGTCCAGTCGCGCCGCGGAAACCCTGCGCGAAGACCTGGAAGGGCGCGGCCCGGTGCGTGTGTCCGAGGTGGAAGCGCAGCAAAAGGAAATGCTCAAGACGGTGCGCCGCCTGATCGAGGAAGGCCAGATCGTCATGGCCAGCGGATCGGCGGATGAATTCCTCTAGGCCCGTGACTCG
>JANNDW010000249.1:0-2881 GCA_031378125.1 Methylibium sp.
GAGGGGGTTGCGCCTGATCTGCCCAACGAGGGTGATGTGTGATCGGGACCTCTTTTCAACCTAGGAGATAGTTGCAATGAAAAAATCTCTGCTCGCTCTCGCAGTTCTGGGCGCCTTCGCTGGTGTGGCATCGGCTCAATCGTCGGTCACCCTGTTCGGTACCGTCGACCTGAGCGCCAAGTACGTCAAGAACGACGGCTCCACTCGTCGCGTTTCGTTGAGCCAAGACGGCATCAACAGCAGCCAGCTCGGCTTCCGTGGGGTCGAAGACCTCGGCGGCGGTCTGAAGGCCAGCTTCATCCTGCTGTCGGGCGTGAATGCCGACACGGGCACCACCAACGCAAAGTTCTTCAATCGTCGTGCCACCGTGTCCCTGATGGGTGGTTTCGGTGAAGTCCGCCTCGGCCGTGACTACACGCCGACCTTCTGGAACAACACCATTTTTGATGCCTTTGGCACCAACGGCCTGGGTGATTCGTCGCACGTCGGCCTTGGCCTGCTGCAGCCGACCTTCGTTCGCGCTGACAACTCGATCGGCTACTTCCTGCCGTCGAACATCGGTGGTTTGTACGGCCAGTTCATGGTCGCCGCCTCTGAAGGCGTGAACACCGGCAAGTACATCGGCGGCCGCGTTGGTTTCGCTGCAGGCCCGTTCGACATCGCTGGTGCTTACGCCACGTCGGGTATCACCGGCTCGACCGAAAAAGCCAAGACCGCCAACATCGGCGCTTCGTACAACCTCGGCGTTGTCAAGCTGATGGGCTACTACGACCAGACCAAGCAACTGACGGTCAAGCAGACCCGTATTTCGGGCAGCGTCGTGGTGCCGTTGGGCCAGGGCGAAATCCACGCTGGCTACTCGCAAGGCAAGCTGGACACCGCAGCCAATCCCAAGGCACAGCAAGTGGCTGTCGGCTACGTGTACAACCTGTCGAAGCGCACTGCGGTGTACTCCACCTACTCGCAGATTTCGAACAAGGGCGGCGCTGCTGCTTCGGTCACGGGCGGCACGGCACAAACCGCTGCTCCGATCGCCAACGGCAAGTCGAAGGGCGTCGAAGTCGGTGTTCGCCACTTCTTCTGATCGGGTGCTTGCCTAGCGCAAGCGCTTTGCCAGACCTTGAAGGCCGCCTCCGGGCGGTCTTTTTCATTGTGCGCCTGGCACGGGCGCACTCCCGCGGGTGCAAGTCCCGTCGTAAGTTGATCACTGCGATCTGCAGGCGAGGCGCAACTGCACGAGGGCTACCGAGTGTGGGAAGGTTGCGTGGGTCGAAGCTGCGTACCCGTGAACAAGAATCGGGCGGAAGGCGCTACCTTCCTACGACGCATCAAACACGCTCGGAAGATCGCGCCCGCCATAGACCACGCGTTCAATGCTCACGACGGCCTCCATGACGCGGAAAAGAATCGCGTAGTGCCCCACGGTGGCCATGCGTGCCTCGTCCCCGATGTCGGGGCGGAGTTGATAGAGGAGGGGCGTGTGCTGGATCGCGCGGAACTTGGCGCGGATGTCATGAATGAACGTGACAGCTCACCCGGGATCGTCGTCAGCGATGAAGGCCGCAATCTCGTCCAGATCGGTTTCAACGAAGGCCGAGAGTTCCAGCCGCATCACTTTGCCGGACCTGCAGCGTCGGCAATGGCCTGGTACTTCCGCTCCAGCCGGTCGAGCACATTGTCAACGTCGGCACCCGGCCTTTTGTCGCGCATCGCCTCCTGCCAAACCTGGCGCAACTCGACCACCCCCTGCTGACGCAGGCTGCGCTTGTGCGTCCAGTCGCGCAGCGCATCGCGAACGACCTCGCTACTCGATGCGTACTCGCCGGTGGCGACCGCACCACGAACGACGGCCACCATTTCGGACGGCAAAGCGATGCTGATTTTTTCGGTGGTTGCCATGGGCGCACTCCAGTCGGTAGGAATTATTCCTACCAAGATAACAAACTGCGCAATGTCATGCAACTCTCCAGCTGCGCAAGACAAGCGCTACCTCATTCATTCATAACGCCGGCTTGCATGGATTCGGGTTGATCAGCCGCTGAGGGTGCCAACGCACACCCGGCTCTTGCCCGGCGCATCGGGACATTCCCCTTTGACGCATGGCGCGCGTTTTGCTCTGATCGCGTTGTCGATGGGACAGCGTTTGCGGTCCGATCCCTGAGCCCGAAGCGCAGCCTGCTCTCGGCCGGGCGAACCCCCTACCAGAAGACCGATGCTCGTTTTTGTCCTTCGCCGCTTGGTGCAAGCCGTGATCGTGATGCTCACGGTCGCCTTCATTGCATTCATGCTGTTTCAGTACGTCGGCGACCCGGTGACCAACATCCTCGGCCAAGACGCCACGCCGGCTCAACGTCAGCAATTGCGTGCCGATCTGGGGCTGGACAAGGCGTTCCCGGTCCAGTTTGCCCACTTCGTCGGCAAGGCGGTGCAGGGCGAGTTCGGGTTGAGCTTGCGCCAGGGGCGCAAGGTGTCTTCACTGATCGCCGAACGCCTGCCAGCGACACTGGAACTGGCCTTTTCGGCCGCCTTCATCGCGCTCGTGTGCGGCATCCCGATGGGCGTTTACGCAGCGTTGCGGCGTGGCACCTTTCTGTCGCAGGCGTTGATGACGGTCTCGCTGCTGGGTGTGTCGCTGCCGGTGTTCCTGATCGGCATTTTGCTGATCCTCTTTTTTGCGGTCACGCTGAAGTGGTTCCCCAGTTTCGGGCGTGGCGACGTGGTGTCTTTCGGCAGCTGGACCACCGGCTTTCTCACTGTCGACGGCTGGAAGCACCTGATCCTGCCCGCGATCACGCTGGCAGTGTTCCAGCTCACGCTGATCATGCGGCTGGTGCGCTCCGAAATGCTCGAAGTGCTGCGCGCCGACTACATCAAGTTCGCG
>JANNDW010000256.1:0-4385 GCA_031378125.1 Methylibium sp.
ACAGCTGCTGGCCAACCTGCGCCTGTGCATGAGCGTGTTCCTGGCCGGCCATGTGCGCGAGGCCAAGAAGCTGCTGGAAGAGAAGGCGCGCTTTCGCGACCTGGAGCACGGCTACGTGGCCAGCCACATCGCGCGCCTGCAGGACAACACCGCACAAAGCATCGAGACCAGTTCGCTGCACCTCGACCTGATCAGCGACTTGAAGCGCATCAACTCCCACATCTGCTCCATCGCCTATCCGATCCTGCAGTCGGCCGGCGCGCTGCGGCCGACCCGCATCCGCAACTCACAGCTCGCGCCGCTGCAAACCGACGACACCTTGCCTTGACACCATGAGCCTGACCTGGCCGGTGGTGCTGGCGGTGCTGTTCGGCGCGCTGCTGCACGCGTGCTGGAACGTGCTGATCAAGTCCAGCGGCGACAAAGCGCTGGACACCGCGCTGGTGCACCTGATGGCCTCGGTGGTGGCCTTTGCCCTGATGCTTTGGCTCGGGTTGCCGCGGGCCGAGGCATGGCCGTACGTCTTGGCCTCGATGCTCATTCACATCGGCTACTACATCACCCTGGCCGGGGCGTTCGAGCATGGCGACCTGGGCCTGACCTACCCCATCATGCGCGGCTTTGCGCCCTTGCTGGTGGCGCTAGGCAGCGCCGCGGTCGTCGGTGAGTCACCGTCGTTGACAAGCTGGGGCGGCGTGGTCGCCATCACAGCCGGTGTGGCGCTGGTCGGGCTGGCGCATCCGGGCCGGGCGCTGCATCACCGCAAGGCGCTCGGGTTCGCGTTTGCCAATGCCGGGATCATTGCGCTGTACACCCTGGTCGATGGCCGCGGTGTGCGCGTCTCGGGCGAACCGCTTCGGTACGTGATGATGCTTTTCGTGCTGGACGGCGTGGCCTACGCATCGCTGCTGTGGCTGCGGCGTGACCCTGAAGGTCGGCGCGACATTCTGCGCTACGCCCGCCAGCGCTGGCCGTTGGCCCTGCTGGGCGGCAGCGCTTCGATCGCCTCGTACGCGATTGCGCTGTGGGCCATGACCCGGGCCCCGGTCGCTTCGGTCGCCGCCCTGCGCGAAACCTCGGTGCTGTTCGCCGCGCTGCTGGGCGCGCTCCTGCTGAAAGAGCGCTTCGGCTTGCAGCGCGCCGTGGGCACCGGCGTGATCGTCGGCGGGGTGATGGCGCTGCGCTGGGGTTGACCGGCACAGCGCCCGCCCGCGTCAGGCCGCGCGCACCTCGATGCGCCGCGGCTGGGCCTCGGCCAGTTTCGGAATGCGCAGCCGCAGCACGCCGTCGCGCAACTGGGCGTCGATGGCGGCGCTGTCCAGTTCGCGGCTCAACGTGAAGGCACGCCGATAGCGCGAGGCACGCACTTCGGCGAATGCGGCATCCAGCCCTTGCGGCGTGTCCAGCTTGATCTGGCCTTCCAGCGTCAGGCTGGTGCCCTCGACCTTCAGTTCCAGCGCGCCCCTGGCCACGCCGGGCAGGTCGGCCAGCAGCGTGATGCCGGCGCTGTCTTCGATCACATCCACACGCGGCACGATGAACGGCGCGTTCGAATCGGCCGTGGCGGTGAGTTGTTTGTCGCTCATGATGATGTCCTCTGGTGGGTTATTCGATGGCAATGCGCTTGGGTTGAACCGCTTCGCGCCGGGCCACGCTCACGCGCAACACGCCGTCACGGTAATTGGCGTTGACCTGGTTGGGGTCAATGTCCTCGGGCAGGCTGACCGCGCGGCGGAACCGCCCGGCAAAGCGCTCCTGTCCGTAGACGTTGCCGCCGGCTTCCTCGTCGGGCAATTCGCTCTTGCGCTCCCCGGCGATCGTCAGCACGCCGCGGTCCAGCGTCACGTCGATCTTGCTGGCATCGATGCCGGGCGCGAACACGAACACCTCCACGCTGCGCGGCGTGTGGCCCACGTTCAGCGCGGGGTAGCCGCCTTCCGATACCGAGCGAATGCCCTGTGCCGAGCCGTTCAGGCCCAGCAGCGCGTCGATATCGCGACGCACGCGGTCGAAGTCGGCGAACAGCCCGCCGGGAAAGTTCAACAACGATGGGTACATGGTGCAGTCCTCCATTCAACGCGGGCCCGCCTGTCGGACCCGTCGGCTGAAAAATAGGAGCCGCGCTGGGTATTTCAAGACCCTGTTTTCGGCTTGTTGGCGGCGCCTTGAGGCAGATCAATCCGGGCCGGGAACGCGCCTGCAAGTGGTTCTTCAAGCCGCAAAGTTCAGCACCAGAGTTCGCTCGCAGCCAGCACCGTCTTTCGGAGACACGTTCCAGCGCCGCACAGGAAGAACACTCGATCATCGGTGATCAGGATCATTGGCTGCCTGCTTCGGCCTCCGGGTGGACCCAGTGGCTCACGCAAACCTGGCTCGAACGCGCGCCAAGGCCTCGTCCCCGGGCAGCATGGCCGCCTTGCCACTTCGAACGTCTTGCTGGCGGCGAAGGGCAAGGTCCATCCAACCTTTCTGTGCCCGCGACTTCGGCTCAAAGCTGGCGATCAGACACTCGAGGATGCGAGCACGGTCTTCGGGTGGGAGGCCAAGCACTTCGGATTCCTGGTCGTGAACAGGAGTGGGCATGGTGCCTCCGGGCGGATGGGTGAATCGATCGCAGGGATGCCACATCAGCGCCAGGCTTGAGCTTGCGAACCCGCGTCCCTCGGTCCCACCCAGGCGCATCGCTTCAACCGCCTTGACGGCCGCCGCGATGGCGTCGGCCCGCAGCGTCAGTTGAATGTGCCCCACCTCGGGGATGAGCGTCACGGAAATGGCGCTTCCGGCACTGCGAAACACTTCGGCGAAGCGGTCGGCGACGAAGGCTTCGTCCTTGGTCCCTGCCAGCACGTGGGCGGGCAATTCCATCGCCTTGATGTTTTGAACGTAGTCAGACTTCGGCCGAAAGTTGGTCGCCAGCGCGAACGTGTACTCCGGCGTGAGGAAGGCCTTGGCCTGTTCGTTCAGCGCAAACCGGGTGACCGGCAGGTCGTTGAACCAGCGCACACCCACCACGTTGAGCAACGAGATCGCCACGATCCGCGGCAACCCGACGCTGACCCAGCCGCCGCTGTCAGGCCGGTAGGTGGGCGCGTCCTGGCCGATGAACGGCGAGAGAAACAGGTAGCTCTGGAACAAGCGCTGGCGCGGGCTGCCGGCAACGCGCATGGCAAAACCGCCACCCGCCGAGAACCCCGCCAGCGTGGCCGGCTTGGGCGGCGACACCGCCTTGACGAAGTCTTCGAGGTCGTCTTCCAACTGGCCCACGTACGCAATGCGCCCCTTGGTGCCCGACTCGCCGTGCCCCCGAATGTCCAGCGCAAACACCGCGTAGCCGGCCTGCGCAAAGGTCTGCGCCATCGGGTGCATGCTGTTGCTGCTGGCCGAAGAGCCATGCACCAGCACCACGCTGCCGCGCGCGGGAGCGATGTTGGCGGCGTAGGCGCGGTAGGCCAGCGGCACACCATCTCGCGCGGTGAACCGGCTCAAGGCGGGCAGGCCCACGAAACTCACGCCCTTGAAGGGATCGTTGATGCTGGGCATGGGCGGCGGCACGCCAGGCCCGCCCAGGGTGATGGCGGCGGTGAGTGCGGCGGCCAGGATGGCGATGGGCACTACGATGGAGAGAACGATTGTTCTTGTTTTCATGGGGCTGCTAACCAGCTATGGACCCTGTACTGCATCTTCAAACAGGCCCAGGATCGAGTGCACCCTTGGGTGGAGATTCACAATCTCCTTCAACCGCCGCCAGGGCTCTTGATGGACAGCTTCATGCTATCTTGCTCTGCCCATTTTCGCTTCTGCCGCCGTCGAGCGCGCGGCAGAGCAGGTGCCTAACAAATCCACCGCCAGCAGCGCACGCCCGCGTCGTCGCGGGGCTCATCGGGAGTATTCGCCATGGAACACATGATCCAGTTGCACATCGAGAAGCTGCCCGAGGGCATGTACTTGGCCACGAGCGACGAGGTGCAAGGCCTGGTGGCGCAAGGTCGCACGATCCAGGAGACCATCGAGATCGCGCGAGACGTGGCCAAGAAGTTGATCGAAGCGCAGACCGGCCCCAACACCGCACCACTGCCGCCGGCACGCGAAGTTTTCGACTATCCGCTGATCGTCGCGACCTGATGGGTGCGCTGGCGGGCTTCCGCTATCGAGACATTGTCAAGCGGTTGAAGCAACTGGGCCTGGAGTTCCATCGCCAAGCCGCAGGCTCGCATGAAATCTGGTTCAACCCCGCGTTGAACCGGTACACCACCCTCCCCAACCACCCCGGCGACATGCCAGAGGGCACGCTGCGCGCCATCCTCAAGCAGGCCGGCATCGAAGCCGAAACGTTTTTGCAGAAGAAGTGACGCGCCGTAAGCGCCACGATCTGAGGCAATCCGACG
>JANNDW010000271.1:0-3159 GCA_031378125.1 Methylibium sp.
TCGCGCGCGGCGCGACTCGAACCCGTAGAAGCCTTCCGCAACTGAAGGGCCGCCCGTGAACGTCGATACCTTTCTCATGCGCGGCGCAGCCAGCGCCTTGTTGTGCCTCGCCGTCAGCGGCCCATGCTGGAGCGCCGGCGCACGCGAAGCAGGCATCACCGAGCTGAAGCGCGCCATCGAGGAACTGCGCTTGCAGAACCGGGCGCTGGCGAATCGCCTGGCGACCCTGGAGGCGGAGAGAGCGGCCAAGGAGTCTGCGGCGCGCGCCGATCCGGCCCAGCCTGCCGGCGCGGCCGCGGTACGGCCGCCGCCGGCCGCCGACGCCGACGATCTGGCGCGACGCCTGAAGGAGCTGGAGATCGCCAAGACGGCTCAGGAAGATGCGACGCGGGCGATCATTCGCGATTCGCTCTCGAAGCTCGGCTCGAAAATCAACGATGTGGTGTCTCTTGGCGGCGCCATTGAAATGCTCGCTGGCCGAAGCCGGGATTTTTTGGGCGTCAAGCAAAGTTCGCTGCAGCTGAACACGGCCGAGTTTGAATTCGACATCCAGGCGAACCCATGGGCCCTGGCCAACATGAAGTTTGGACACACCGATGGGACGAACGTCTTGTTTCCGAATACTCGGGGATTCCAGTCCGGCGTCGATCGCCTGACGCTGAACAACGCGTCAATCACGATCGGCGATCTGCAGCGCTTCCCGCTCTACCTCAAGGCCGGAAGGATGAACCTCGCCTTCGGCAGCTCGAGCGGCACGCACCGCTCTGACGTGCTCTCGATCGAAAATCCGCTGACCACCGACGCTTTCGAGATGAAACGCGACGCCGTCGGCTTCGGCTTCGGCTTGCCGACGCCCGCGTTGACCCGGGCCGCGCCGCCGGTGCTCGTGCCAACGGTGCAGCCGCTGGTGGTGGTGCCACTGGTTGGCGCATTTGGCCGGCAGCTCGGCTACGCGCCGCCGCCGGTGCGGCCGAAGCCGCCCACGCCCGTCAGCCTGCCACCCGAGCCGCCGCCCTTCTATGGCAGCCTGCTCTTCTACGAAGGCCACAACATCGGCGCGCAACGCAGCTTCACGCGCAACATCAATGCCCGGCTCGGCTATCGCACCGGCGGGCATTGCGGCCGGCCCTACAGCGAACTTCGCAGCTCGGACTTCTGCCCCTGGTCGCTCGACTTCAACGTCGACTACAACACCTCGGTATTCGACAGCCAGTTCCTTGAGGCTGAATATCGCCCGTTCCTGGATCAGTTCGGCCCGGTGCGCGGCATGGCGTCAACGGTCAAGGCGACGCTCGGCCCGATGCTGCTGGTGGGCGAGTGGAACGGCGCCATCGCTCGCGCGGCGTTCACGGACGACGCAGGCACCCGATTCAGCATCAAGCCCAGCGCCTGGCAGGTCTCGCTCGGTTACCAGTTCGACTGGAACCCGTGGGTCGAGACGATCGGCGGGCAGGGGACCTTTTTTGCGCTTGGTTATTCGCGCACCAACGACCTGGCGGGAGTGACGCAGCTTGTCGGCACCGTATCCAACCGGGTCGGCTTCCTGCCACGCTCGCGATGGACGCTGACCGCGGGTGAATGGGTCCTCCCGGGACTGAAAGTGCAAGTGGAATATTCGCGGATCAGAGACTACCCAATCAGTCTCGGCGGCAGCGGGGCGACTGGCGGCGGACTCCAGACGACACTGACGTACTCCTGGTAAGCGGCAAATGGGGCCGGTCACGCGCAACGAGTCAATCCACTGAACAGGGGACATTGACATGATGAAGTCATCGCCATTCACCAGCAGTAACTCTCACCACAAAAGGAGGACTCACATGAAATCCGCAGACTTTCGACCAATCAATCCCGATGAGGGGAGCACGATCATGAAGCTATCTAGAGTACAAATTATTGGTGTTGCGATTGCGGCGATGGTTGCCGCCCACTTCGCCTCATCGGTTCTTGCGGCGGATAACCGGACCGATCTGCTGGAGGTTGATGCCAAGAACTTCAGTCGGCCAACCATCATCGACAACAAATACATGCCACTCAAACCGGGCATGCAGTTGGTGTTTGAGGGCTGGACGATCGACGACGAAGACAAGAAGGTGCCGCACAAGGTCATTGATGTCATCACCGACCTCGTCAAGGACATCAACGGAATTGAGACGGTGATTATCTGGGAGCGCGACATCGTGAATGGCAAGCTCGAGGAGTCCGAACTGGCCTTTCGCGCGCAGGACGATAAAGGCAACGTCTGGCATTTTGGCGAAGTGAAGGAAGTCTATGACGAGAATGGGAAACTGGTCGGCGGCAAAACCTGGATGCAAGGGCGCCTGGGCGCCAAGGCGGGCATCATCATGCCGGCCAAGCCTGCCGTGGGCACACCCAGCTTGTCGCAGGGCTTCGCCACGGGGGTGTACAAATGGGACGACCGAGGACAGGTGAGGAAGGTGGGCGAGAAGGTGACGGTCCCGGCGGGCACTTTCAAGGACGTGATCGTGATTGAAGAATGGTCCAGTGGTGAGCGGAAAAAGGGTGCGCTCCAGCTGAAATACTATGCCCCAGGCATGGGCTACGTGAAGGTGGGCTTTGAGGGCGATGACCCGGTCAAGGAAACTTTGGAATTGACCAAAGTATCAGAGCTCGCTGCGAAGGAAATGGACGAGGCGCGCGCTGAAGCGCTGATGGTGGAGGAACGCAACCACTACTACGGCCGGACGACCCAGCCGCCAAAGCGCCGTCAAAAGTGACCTCCACGCAGTTGTGCGCACTCAACGTGTGCGCGTATTGCTCGTACAGCGTGTCGTCGAGACGACCTGAAGTAGCCAGTCCACATTGGCGCCGCTCGCCGTCGGGCATACGGTGATCCGCGCCACTGGCCTCTGAGGCCCGCAAGCGAGGCAGCCTTACACTAGCCGCCGAGTTTGCACGATGACCTTTTCCATGCCACGACCCCCTGCCACGACGGCATCACCCGCCTCGTCGGAATCGCTCGCCGGAGCCAGGTCTGACCCTCAAGCGGCTTCGACACCGCTGCCTCTGATCGCGCTGGTCATTGCCGTCTTCGGCGTCGCATGGTTCGCCACGCTCAGCCAGCGCGCGTTGATCCACCCGGACGAAGGGCGCTACGCGTCGATTGCGCTTGAGATGGCGCGCAGCGGTGACTGGGTCACG
>JANNDW010000317.1:0-22332 GCA_031378125.1 Methylibium sp.
GCTGATTCCGGGCGAGCGCTTCAACAAGAGAATCGTCGACTACCTGCGCTTCACGCGCAAGTTCAACGCGGCATTCCCCGGCTTCGACACCGACGTGCACGGGCTGGTTGAAGAGGACAGGGCGGACGGCACGCGCGGTTACTACGTGGACTGCGTGGGGTGAGCCCACGCGCGAGACAGCGTCTGCGTGCGGTCCCGCGGCTGGCGTTGGAGCTGAGCTGACCACGATGAGTGGGTAACTCGAACCGCCGCGGACGGCACCCTACCTCACTTCACCGGAATGACAGGCGGTGCTGACTTGTCTTTCACAACGACCACGACGAACTTGGCAGGTTTGGAATCGCTCGCGTTCCTTGAGACGCTGTGGACGTCGCCAGGTGACTCGTAGAACGTTTGGCCGGGCTCCAACGTAACGGCTTTGCCACCTTCGACCTGCATGACAACAGAACCCTCGAGAACATAGACGAAGACATGACCGTTGTGCCGATGCTTCGTGGACGAGGCGCCGGGCGCGTACTCCACCGTAAGCATGATGCCTTCCTTGCCAGCAAGGCCAGCCAGGTCCTGAGCCATGAGGGGAGTTACTTTCTCCGCCATGGCCAGAGCCGGGACAACGCTCAGTGAACTGAGCAGAACTGCTGCGACTGTCAAACGATACTGCGCCACGATGTCTCCTTCTTGGTTGTAGGGCCGGGACATAGTCTATTCGGACGGGGCGCACGCGGCGACGTTGGGTGCCTGCATTGCACCTCACTGAAGTCTTTGAACACAAGACCGCCTCAGCCCAGGTGCGAGATCAGCACCCCCGGCGCGGGCCGCGCCTGGCCGTCGGCGGCGTCGGCCCCGCCGCTGCGCGGTATGGCGGGCGGCACGCCGCGGCGCATGGTCAAGCCCACCGACATCATGTCCACCACCAGCAGGTGCAGGATGCGCGAGATCATCGCGACGAAGGTGGCGCTGTCTTCGTCGTGCTCGACCGCGATGCACACGCTGCAGCGGCGCGCCAGCGGCGACTGGCTGGCCGTCACGGCAATCACCGACGCACCACGTTCCAGCGCCAGCCCGGCGGCGCGGGCCAGCTCGGGCGGCTGGCCGGAGCTGGAGATGAACACCGCCACATCGTTCGGCCCCAGCAGTTCGGCGGCCATCGCGTGCATGGAGGTGTCGGTGTGCGCCACCGACGGGATGCGAAAGCGGAACAGCTTGTGCTGCGCGTCCAGCGCCACCACGGCGGAGTTGCCCATCGCGTACAGCTCGACGCGCCGGGCCTCGCGCAGCAGGTTGATGGCGCGGTCCACCGCATCGATGTTGATCGACTCGCGAAAACGCATGATCGCCGAGATGGTGTTGTCCAGCACCTTGGCGCACAGGTCGCCGGTGCTGTCCTGGCGCCGCACCTGGGCGCGCTGCACCGGCCGCGTGCCGGTCAGCCCCGACCCCAGCTTGAGCTTGAAATCGGCCAGACCCTGGTGCCCAAGCGACCGGCAAAAGCGAATCACGGTCGGCTGGCTCACCTCGGCGCCGAGCGCGATCACCGCGATCGGCTCGTTCAGCACCGAACGCGGGTTGTCGAGCACAAAGTTGGCCACCCGCCGCTCGGCCGGCGTCAGGCTGCCCAGGCCCGAGCGAACCCGCTCCAGCACTGGGTTGCTGCCGTCGCTGTCGGGCATGTTGTCGGACAGCAGCGAGGACACGCCGTTGAAAGCCAGGTGCTCGGCCGTCAACACATAGGTGGGTATGCGCGCCACATAAGCGCTGAAACGCCCCTTGGCTTCAAAGCGTTCGCGAAACGGCGTCTGGTCGAACAGCTCACCCAGCCGGGGCACGATGCCGCCACCGACGTAGATGCCGCCGGTGGCGCCCAGCGTCAGCGCCAGGTCGGACGCCATGGTGCCCAGCATGCCGCAAAAGCACTCCACGGTCTCCAGGCACAGCGGGCTCTGGCCCTGCAAGGCGCCTTCGACGATCTGGGCGGCGCTCAACCTGGCCGGCGCCTCCTGGCCTTCGGACAGGGCCTGGTGAATCAGCTCGATGCCCGGGCCCGACAGCAGCCGCTCCGCCGAGACCCGCGACAGGGTCTTCCAGGCGAACTGCAACACCCTCAACTCGCGCGCGTCGGTGGGGGCAAAGCTCACATGGCCGCCCTCGGTGGCCAGCGTGACCCAGCGATCGCCATTCGGGATGACGCCCGAAACCCCCAGCCCGGTGCCGGGCCCGAGCAGCCCGATCACGCCATTGGCCTGGGGCGAGCCGCCGCCGACCTGG
This sequence comes from Methylibium sp., assembly GCA_031378125.1. Classification (GTDB taxonomy): domain Bacteria; phylum Pseudomonadota; class Gammaproteobacteria; order Burkholderiales; family Burkholderiaceae_C; genus LGRD01. The sequence continues at coordinate 2,266 of JANNDW010000317.1, forward strand.
CGCCGCCCGTCGGCAGGCAGGCGCGGCAGCGCCATGGCCAATGCGGTGAAATTGTTGACGACCAGCAGCGTGCGCAGTTGCAGTTGGGCCTGGGCTTCACGGATGGAGAAGGCCCAGTCGCGGTTGGTCATCTGCACCCGGTCGCCTTCGATCGGGTTGGCGATGGCCACCGCCGCATGGCACGGCCGGACACCGGCAAGGCTGTCCAGGTAGCTCTGCACGATGGCGGTGAAACCTGCATGGTCGTCGCACGCCAGCACGGCCACATGCTCGAAGCGGCCGGGAACCGGTTCGATGCACAAGCGCGCGTAGGTGGCGCCGATGTCGGCGAGCAGGCGCGGCTCGCGGTACGGCAGCGCGACATCGGATCGGGGTGAGTCGGAAGCCATCGTCAGCGCGGGTCCTGCGGCCCAGATCAGTTCACGGCCTTGAGGATCAGCACCTGTTGAGGGGCCATGCGGATCTCCGTGCCAGGCGCGGCCGCGGTTGCGGGCTCGGCGGCAGGCTTCTTGCCTTTGAAACCGGGCGCCGGTTTGGCCGGGCCTGATGCGGCTTTGACCGCGGCGGGCCAGCTGCCGTTGGCTGGAAAGACTGCCTTCCACTGCGCCGGCTTGAATTCAGCCGGAAGGGTCAGCGTCGCGTCTCGGTAGGCGTAATTGATCAGCACCAACATCCTGGACCCGGGGTGCTCGCGCGTGAAGGCGAAGATCGGGTCATCCTTCTGTGACAGCGGCGTGAAGCTGCCGACCGACAGCGCCGCCTCTGACTGGCGAAGCCCGATCAATTGCCGGTATTGGTTCAGCAGCGAGCCGGGCTCGCGCTTCTGGGCCTCGACGTTGTGCGTCTTCCAGTTGGCCACCAGCGGGCGGAACAATTTCTCGCCACGGCTGAAGCCGGCCTGCGCTTGCGGGCTCCAGCTCATCGGGCCGCGAATCGCCTGGTCGTCTTGCTGCACCGGCTCGGCGTGTGACAGGCCGATCTCTTCGCCGTAGTAGATGAACGGCGTGCCCGGCAGCGTGAGCAGCGTGGCCGCGGCGACGCGATAGCTTTTCTCGTCGCCATTGAACTGCTTGAACAGGCGCGCGCCGGCAAAGGCGTCGTGGTTGGCCAGCAAGGTGGCCATGCGCGCTACCGGCTGCGTGCTCAGGGTATAGAGCAGGTCGGGCTTGACCCGGCCCAGCTTGACGCTGGCGATGATGTGTTTTTGCAACCCGAACGCGAAGGCGCTGCCGCAGGAGTCGGGGGCCGCGAACGCGGCTGGGTCGCCAGGCGCTTCGCACACCATGTAGCGCTTGCCGTACGCGTCGAGCAGCTCGCGGATGCGCTTCATCACCACATGGTTCTCGGGCTGGTTTTCCCATGCGATGGCGCGGTTCTCGATCAGCACGCCGACCGCGTCGAAGCGGAAACCGTCCACACCGCGGTTGAGCCAGAACCTGAGGTTGTTCAAATGAAAGTCGATGACCTGCGGGTTGCGCAGGTTGAAGTCGGGCATGGCCGTGTCGAACACCGCGTAGTACCAGCGCTGGTTCGCCTCGCGCCACGGGTCGCCGGAGAAAGTGTTCCAGCCTTTTTGGGGGCTGTCCTTGAAGATGTACCAGTCGGTGTAGATCGAGTTCTTGTGGTCGTAGGCGTCTTCGAAAGCGGGATGCTCCGACGAACTGTGGTTGATGACGTAGTCGACGATCACGCCGATGCCGCGTTGGTGCGCCTCGGCCAGCAAGCGGTCCAGGTCGGCCAGGGTGCCGTAGTCGGGCTCAATCTCGCGGTAGTTCACCACCGCGTAGCCGTGGTCGCGGTCGGCGCTCTTGAAGATGGGCATCAGCCAGATGCCGCTGACACCGAGTTCCTTCAGATAGTCCAGGCGCTCGGTCACGCCGTTGAGGTCGCCGATGCCGTCGCCATTGCTGTCCTGGTAGGCGCGCACCAGGATCTCGATGAACACGCCTTTGCGCTGCCAGTCCGCCGGCAGGCCGCTGTCGCGCTTGACCACCTCGACCGGGCCGATGTCGGTGGGCCGCGGCTGGGCCGCTACGGGCGGGCCCGACAGCAGGCCCGGCAGCAGGACCAGCGCGAACCACAGCGCAGGGCACAGCGCGAGAAGACGGCTGCTTGCGGTCATCGTCCTGCCCGGCTCACGCTACTTGCACGGCGACGCCGCACGCGCCTTCTTGGCGTCGTCCAGCGAGGTGTAGATCTTGCGGTCGCCGTTGTTGACCCAGATCTCCTTGGTGGCAGCACCGTCGAACGACATGTCCTTGCCGCCCTGGTCTTTGCTGTCGCCTTTGTGGATGATGTAGTTGACGTTGGCCTTGGGGCCGAACTCGTCGGCCTTGGCGTGCCAGAAGACGCCGAAGTCGGTCTTGCCGGTGGGCTTCATCGGCGTCTTCCAGTCGATGCCCGGCAGCGGCGTTCCGCCATCCTTCCACAGGTGCGTGCCCCAGTCGGCATAGTCGTTGTCGCAGCGGTTGTAGTTGATGGCGACCATGCCGGCCGGTGGGTTGGACGTGGCCAGCGCCGAGGTGGCGGACAAACCGAACAGTACGGCCAGCGCGCAGCCGGCGAAGGATTTTGCAAAGTTGCGGGTCTTGCTCATGTGGGATTCCTCATGGGTTGAAAAGGTGGCCGAGGCAACGGCGCCGGCCGGTGGGGAAAACTCTTGAAACGCCGCGCCGGATGACAGCGTCAGCCCTTGATGCCCCCGGCAGTCAGGCCCGAGACCATCCAGCGTTGCGCCAGCACGAACACCACCGTGATCGGCAGGCCCGACAGAATGGCCGCGGCGGCGAAGTCGCCCCACAGGTACTTCTGCTCGTACAGGAACATCTTGGCGCCCACGGCCAAGGTCAGTTGGTCCTGCTGCTGCAACAGGATGGACGCGACCGGGTACTCGTTGATCGACGCGATGAAGGCCAGCAAGAACACCACCATCAGGATGGGCACGGCCATCGGCAACAGCACCATGCGGAAGGCCTGCCACGGCGTGGCGCCGTCGACCTTGGCGGCCTCTTCGATCTCGACCGGGATGGTTTCGTAGTAGCCCTTGATGGTCCACACATGCAGCGCGATGCCGCCCGAGTAGGCCAGCAGCAAGGCCGCGTGCGTGCCGATGCCGACGAACGGAAATGCGCTGCCAATGCGGTCGAAGATGGCGTAGATGGCCACCAGCGCCAGCACGGCCGGGAACATCTGCATCAGCATCAGGCCGGTCAATGCCGCCTTCTTGCCGGCGAACTTCATGCGCGCGAAGGCGTACGCGGCAGTGGTCGACAGGAACAGCCCGATCAGCGCGGAAAGCGAGGCCACCTTCACCGAGTTCCACAGCCATCGCAGCACCGGCAGGTCGGGTTCGATCAAGCGCCCGTCGGAAGCCTGGAACGGCAGGCCCAGCGCAAAGCGCCAATGCTCCCAACTGATGGTGCTGGGGATGATGCTGCCGGTGGCAAAGTTGCCCGGCCGCAGCGAGATGGAAATGACCATCAAGAACGGGAACATCACGGCCGCGCACAGCGCGATTAAGAACCCATGCGCCGCCACCACCCGCCAGCGGTGAGACTTGTCGAGAACGATGGCCATGTGCGTGCTCCTCAGTGTTTGTCTTCTTCGGCGACCTTGCTGACCTTCATCTGCACCAGCGAGATGGCCGCCACCATCAGGAAGATGACGGTGGAGATCGCCGCCGCCAGGCCGAACTGCTGGCCCGAATCCTGGAACGCCAGGCGGTAGGTGTAGGTGACCATCAGGTCGGTCGTGCCGGCCGGCACGCTGGTGTCCAAAAAGTCGGGCCGGCCGCCGGTGAGCAGCACGATCAACATCAGGTTGTTGAAGTTGAACGCGAACGAGGCAATCAAGAGCGGCGTCAGTGGCTTGAGCGTGAGCGGCAAGGTGATGCCGAAGAAGTTGGTGATAGGCCCGGCGCCAGCCACGGCCGAGGCTTCGTACAGGTCGGCCGGGATGGCTTTGATCAGCCCCATGCACACCACCATCATGTACGGGAAGCCAAGCCAGGTGTTGACGATCAGCAGCATCAGCTTGGCCAGGAAGGGGTCGGAGAACCAGGCCGGCTTGATGCCGAACAACGTCGACAGGATGAGGTTGATCTCGCCGGTGTTGTTGTTGAACAGGCCCTTGAAGATCAGGATCGAGATGAACGCCGGCACGGCATAGGGCAAAAACAGCAGCAGCCGGTACACGGCCTTGAAGCGCAGTGCGTCCCAGTTCAGCACCACCGCCAGCAGCATGCCCAGCGCCGAGCCGAACAGCACCGTCAGCGCGGCGAAGACAACGGTCCAGACGAAGATGCGAAAGAACGGTTCGCGGAACTTCGGCTCGGTGAAGATGCGGCGGTAGTTTTCCCAGCCGCTGTTGACCTGGAAGCCGGGTTGCAGGCGCTCGCCGGTTGCGGTCTCGTAAAAGCCGGTCTTCAGGTTGGGCAGGATGATCGAGCCGCTTTCCTGGTTCTTCAAGCCGCCCGCCGGGTTGCGCAGGTACAGCGGCTTGACCGGCGCGAACTCGCGCAGCGCGGTCATGCGCACCTTGCCGCCGTCGGGCATGGCCACCAGCAAGGCCTTCAGGAATATTTGCTTGGCGATCAGCTCCTTCAACGGAGCCGGTTCGGCCAGCGCGATCTTGACCTGCTCTTCGGGCTCGGCGGCCACTTCGATGGGCTTTTCAACTGCCAGCGCCAGCGGGCCGGCGATGAATGCCTTGCCGGTGTCGGTGTGTTCAAGTCGAAGCCGGAATTCGGCGCCATCGGGGTGCAGCGATGACGTGTAGGAAGCTCCCTCGGCGCGGTAGGTCTCGTCCAAAAAATACTGCTCGGCACGCGGCCGTTCGAGCAGGTTCTTGGAGCTGTAGTTGGTGAAGCTGTTGGCCACCGTGTACAGCATGGGGAACACCACGAAAATCAGCGCCGCGGCAATGCCCGGGAACAGGTAGCGGTAAGCGTAGGTCTTGGCCGACGAATAGACCCACAGCGCCAGTGCCACGATGACGAGCAGGGTGCCGGCCAGCAAGGTCTCGCCGGTGGCGTACACGGCGCTCACCATATAAAGCGCACCCAGCACGGCCAATCCCAGCAAGACGGGGCCGCTGGCGCGCTGGACGATCGATGGGTTGCTCATGGCGATTTGCAGTGGGCGCGGTCTTGTTCTGGGCCGCAATGGCAACAAGGGCCGGGGGGAGCGACGACCATCGCCCCCCTGTGGGCATGCCTTACTGGGTGTTGATGCGCTTGGCCGCGGCGTCCAGTGCCTCCTTGGGCGCCTGGCGGCCCTCGGTCACGTTCTGCAGAGCGGAGCCCATCGACGACCAGAAACGGCCCATCTCGGGGTTGTTCGGCATCGGGTTGCCATCCTGCGCGCTGGCCATCGTTGCCTGGATGTTCGGATCGTTCTTCAGCTCGGCAAACAAGGCCTTGCTGGCCGGCGTGCCCAGCGGCACGTCGTCGTTGATCATCTTCAGGCCCTTGACGCTGAGCATGTAGTTCTCGATAAACTCGACCGCCACGTCGCGATTCGGCGAGGCCTTGGAGACCATCGCGCCGATCACGCCGACGAAGGGCGCCGCTTTCTTGCCGGCCACGGTTGGAATCTTGGCGACACCGAAGTTGATCTTGGCTTTCTTCAGGTTGTCCCACGACCAGGCGCCGTTGATCATCATCGCGACCTTGCCTTGCGCCATGCCGGCTTCCATGTCGGCGTAGCCTGCCCCCTTGGGCATCACGCCGTCCTTGACCATCTTGGCCAGCAGTTCCGCGCCCTTGAGCGCACCGGCGTTGTTGACACCGGTGTCGGCCGGGTCGTAGTTGCCGTCGGCCTTGAGCTTGAACGGGTAGCCGCCATTGGCCGCCAGCAGCGGCCAGGTGAAGAAGGTGTTGTTGTAGTCCCAGAGAATGGCCTTCTTGCCCGAGGCCGACAGCTTCTTGTCGAGCGCCATCACTTCTTCGAAGCTCTTCGGCGGCGTGGGCACCAGGTCCTTGTTGTAGACCAGCGCCACGGCCTCGATCGAGATCGGATAGCCCCAGGTCTTGCCGCCGACGTTGAATGCCTTCCAGGCCAGCGGGTCGATCTCGCCTTGCACCTTCTTGCTGGGGGTCAGCGGCTGCAGCAGGCCGCCGGCAATCCATTCGCCAATGCGGTCGTGCGCCCAGATCCAGATGTCGGGGCCTTTTCCCGCGGCGGCCGCCTGCTGGAACTTGCCCGGAGCATCTTCGGGGTGCTCGACGGTGACTTGCACACCGGTCTTTTTGGCGAACTCGTCGCCGACCTTCTGCAGGCCGTTGTAGCCCTTGTCGCCGTTGATCCAGATCAGCAGCTTGCCGGCTTCGGCAGCCGAGGCATTGAGAGCCCAACCGCCGCTCAGGGCCAGCACCGCGGCCGCAGCCACCAGCTTGATTCGTTGACGTTGCGTGTTCATTTCTGTCGCTCCTTCAGTGGGTGCCCCGGCGGGCTTGGGGTGGATGTGTCGCAATCAACGCGTTGCGTGCGCGGTGGTTGTCAGCGGCGTCCCTCATTGGGTCTGGGACAAGGTCTTGCCCTGCTCGGTGAACAGGAAGCAGCGTTTGTGCGGCAGGCCCAGGTAGGCCATGTCGCCGGTGTCGAGCGGGTTGTCGGGTTCGGTGCGGACTGTCAGGTTCTCGGTCCCGCCGGGCAGCATGACATGCAGGTAGATCGTGTCGCCCAGGTGCTCGGCAACTTGCACGTGGGCCTTGACCGCGTTCTCCGCCGGCGCAGCGCTGGCCTGCACATGCTCGGGACGTATGCCCAGCGTCACCTTGGCGCCCGCCGCCAGCGCGGTGGCGTCCACGGCGACCTGCACCGTGCTGCCCTCGAACAGGCGCACGCTGGCCTGGCTGGGCGTGGCCGCGACCAGCGCAGCTTCGATGAAGTTCATCTTCGGCGAGCCAATGAAACCGGCCACGAACTTGTTGACCGGCGTGTGGTACAGCTGCATCGGCGTGCCGACCTGCTCGATGCGCCCGGCATTGAGCACGACGATCCGGTGGGCCAGCGTCATGGCCTCCACCTGGTCGTGCGTGACGTAGATCATCGTGGTCTTGAGTTCCTTGTGCAGGCGCGACAGCTCGACGCGCATCTGCACGCGCAACGCCGCGTCCAGGTTGGACAGCGGCTCGTCGAACAAGAACACGCCCGGTTTGCGCACGATCGCGCGGCCGATCGCCACCCGCTGGCGCTGGCCGCCCGAGAGGGCCTTGGGCTTGCGCTCGAGCAGGGGCTCGATTTGCAGGATCTGCGCCGCGCGATTGACCGCGGTCGTCATTTCATCTTTGGAGAAACCCGCCAGGCGCAGCCCGAACGCCATGTTCTTGGCCACCGACATGTGCGGGTACAGCGCATAGCTCTGGAACACCATGGCGATGCCGCGCTTGGACGGCGGCACTTCGTTGACCACTTCGCCGCCGATGCGCAGTTCGCCGGCGGTGATCTCTTCCAGCCCCGCGATGCAACGCAGCAAGGTCGACTTGCCACAGCCCGACGGCCCCACGAAAACCATGAACTCGCCGTCCCGGATTTCGAGATCGATTCCGGGAATGACTTGAATGTCGCCGTAAGACTTGCGCAGGCCGGTCAGCAGCAGGTTGGCCATGGTCTGCCTTCGATAAAGAGGACCAAAAAGCGTCCCTGGAAACCGGGCATCGGAGTCGGGGCCCGACTCGATTCGGGCGACGAAGAAATCGCCCCCCGAATCAAAGCCAGGCCCCGGGTCACAACGCTGGCAATCCCCTGGCGCACGGCCTGGCGGAGCCGCCGAGCCGCACGCTATTGAGGTCGATCAGAACCACATTTCGGCCTGGAAGCCGTAGCTGGTGCCGGTGGTTTTGTTACCGCCAATGCCAGCCAATCCGGCGGCGCTGTGCGAGTTGGCGGGGCCGTTCCATTTGGCGGTGGTCACAAAGAAGCGAAGCTCAGGACGGTTCCAGAACCCCGGGCCGGTGGACAGCGTGGGGGCGAACGTCAACTTGGCCAGCTTTTCCTTCGGGAGGCCGTCACGTTTCCACTCCGAATAGCCAGTTTCGCCGACCAGCTTGAAGTTGTTGGTCAGCGCATACGACACCCGCCCGCCGACGGTCCACAGCCTGGTCTTGACGCCGCCATCTTTTTCGTCGGTGAGCATGGCCTGTGCCTGGCCCCCCAGCGGGCCGATTTGCCAGGTCAGCGATTCGACCAGCCGGAAGCCCTTGGTGCCGGACGGTGCGGTCGGGTTGCCGAAGTTGCCGTTCAAGCCGGCCGAGCCCTGGGCATACTGAATCCACGCGGTGTTGCCGCCGCCCAGACCGAAGATGTTGTCCTGGTTGTGCTGCACCGTCAGGCCAAAACCGTTGGTGCCGGCGGCCACGGGTGGGGGGCCCGCAGTTGCCCGCTGATCGCTCTTGGTGAAGGTTCCCAACACGCGCAGCTTGCCGCCCGGATTGACCGGCAGGCCGGAGTAGTCGACGTTGACACGCGAAGCAACACCACCATCGTCCCGAAAGAAGGCCACGCCCAACGTGCCGGGACCCACCGGCGAGTCCACCCCGGCGCCCGTGCCGCTGAGGTTGGTGTAAAAAGTGTCGACGATGTGCACGTCGGCGCGACCGTAGAAGCGCTGGCCGATCCAGAACGTGCTCGCCGGCGCGATATCGAAGCCCTTGCCTTCGGCGTAGATCTGGTTGACGCCGACCTTGGTGCCGCCGTCGCCATTGCCACCGTTGTAGAAGTTGGTCATCAGCGTGGCCTTGTACTCCAGGCCGCCGGCCTTGCCGCCTTCGCTGAGAGCGAACTCGCCATAGGTGTCCGACTCATTGCCGAGGCGGTACTTGGAGCCTGCGTTTGCGAAGGCCAAACCGTAAGTGGCACGGTTGATGCCCTTTTCTGTGCTGCTGGACGGGCCGGCGCGGAAGTAGCCGTTGAAGTCGACCGCCTGGGCGGTGGGCAGCCCGAGGGCTGTCAACGACGCCGCAACTGCCAACAGTTTGAATCTTCTTTCCATGATTTGACTCCTCAGAGGTTTTTGCTTGAAGGAAGCCGAAACTGAAGCTGCCTGAGCAGCTGTGCGTCACGGCGGTGGGGAAAACAGGTACGAACCGAGCCAAAAGGCAATGTCTCGGGAACCGGTTGTTTCAGACCCAGAAAATGCGCCACCGGGCGCGACGGTGCTTGATGGTCGAGTGGCACAGGACTTGGCTTTTGGCGACATTCCCGCTCCGTAGCAAGACTACATGTGATCCTGTAATCTCGTGTCAATATGTACTCTAGTAACGCGTCCCGGGTCGGTAAACTGGGGTTTACACGATGTTTTGCACGGTTGCAACAGCATAGAGTGCGCTTCGTGAGCGCCCATCTTTGGATTGCGGTGTGCGGATGGCTGGGGTTCAATTTGTAGTCCAGCTACATCTGGGCGCCCTTGGTGGCTCAGTCACGATCGAAACGAACACCTTGCGAGACTCGCCGCGCGCCTGCTGGCACGGTGGCTGCGAAATGCGAAGAACCGAAGGGCTTGATACTCAAGTGCATCCGGGGGGTTTGATGGACTCGAATACATACCCCCGCTTGGTGGGTGACATCGGCGGCACGAACGCGCGCTTTGCCTGGAGGTCCGGGCCAGCGGCGCCGTTGACCGACATTGCCACCTATCCATGCGCCGATCACCCGAGCTTGCAACATGCGATGCAGCACTACCTGGCCGCGCATGCCAAGCCGGTGGCGCCTTGGTGCGCCATTGGCATTGCCAACCCGGTTGTGGGCGACCAGGTTCGCATGACGAACCACGATTGGTCGTTTTCCATTTCAGAAGTCAAAAAGTCGCTCGGATTCGAACGCTTCCTTGTTCTCAACGATTTCACTGCCCTGGCACTGTCGTTGCCGGCCCTGTTGCCCTCCGACCTGCGCAAGATTGGTGGTGGGCAAGCCGTACCGGATGCCCCATTGGCGCTGATCGGTCCCGGCACGGGGCTGGGTGTTTCGGGGCTGCTCCCGGCCCACAACGCAAGGCGCGCCATTCCGATCAATGGCGAAGGCGGGCATGTCACGCTGGCGGCAACCGACGCGCTCGAAGAATCGGTGGTGCGTCTGCTGAAACGCCAGTTCGGGCATGCGTCGGCGGAGCGTGCGTTGTCCGGCCCTGGCCTGGTGAACCTGTACGGCGTCCTGTGCGAGATGGACGGGGTTGCCGCCAAGCCGCTGGCGGCGGCAGACATCACGACCTTGGCTCTGGCTGGGCAGGACACGCAATGCAGCGCCGCCGTGGACGTGTTCTTCAGCCTGTTGGGCACAGTCGCTGGCAACTTGGCCCTTTCGCTCGGCGCGCGAGGCGGCCTCTACATTGGCGGTGGCATCGTGCCGCGCCTGGGCGACCGTATCGACAACTCGAGCTTTCGCCAGCGCTTCGATGAAAAGGGGCGCTTTCGCGCCTACCTGGCCAAAATCCCGGTCTTCGTGGTGCACGCCAGCACGTCCCCGGCGCTGCTGGGCGCCGCGCAGGCGTTGGAAGATGTCTGACTCGATCTGGCTCCGTTCAAGCGCCTAATGACCCGACCTTTTGCGAGACCTTTTCCGTGACCCCTGAAAAGCCCTGGTTCCGACCCGCCTTGTTGTGTGTCTGGCTGCTTTGTGCAAGCGTGCCCGCGCACCCGGCGGTGCTTGATTTCCTGTTCGGCAAGAAGGCGGCAGACGCCGAGGCGCCGCTCGACCCCAAGCAGCGCAGCTGGCGCTTGGGCGAGTTCACCACGGTCGAGTTGGTGCCGCGCGAGCCGGATGGAGCGGACAACCAGCACCCGGCGCAGTGGCCGGCGGAAGCCCTGCGCCAGCAGCTCGCGCTGGTGCGTGCCGATCTCCGCGGAGAGCCGCAGCCCTTGTTTGCCGCCGACGAACTGGGCGCGTTGGCGGGACCCCTGTCGCAGGCCCTCGCGCTGGCAAAGCCGGGCGATGACGTGCTGTTGTTGAGCGCGCACCGGCGTGGCAGCGGCATCTTGATCGCGCCGTTCGGCATCACCGCCAGGCTGTTCGTTCAAGACGGCAACCTGCAGCTGATCGTTCACGACGCACGGCTGGACTTCGTTGACACCTACATCGGCACCCGCGTTCCGCCGCGCTTCACTTTCGGTTCGCGCGTCAAGGCGGGCCAGGCCGCGCTGCAAAGCACGGCGGCCGTGAGTCGGCGGGCGGATTGGCTGTCCATCCCGGCAGGCCCGACCGCCGCGGCAGCGGCCAACGTGACACCCGCGACGCCGTCCACACCGGCCGTGACCCTTCAGGCTCCAGTTCCCGCTGCGCCGGTGCCGGCTTCGGCCGCCCCCATGGCGACGACAAAACCCGCTCCGGCGCCGCTCCCGAGCCCCGCGCCTGCACTGCGGCCGCGCGATCCCGGGTTTGCGCAGGAGATCGAACAGCGCCTTCTGACCTTGAAACGCTTGCTCGACAAGCGGCTGATCAGCGAGGAGGAGTACCAGCAAAAGCGCAAGGAAGTGCTGCAGCTGCTTTAGGGCAACGCTGAACATGTCCCTCGCGGGGACTTGTTCAGCGTCGCCCTAACTTGCGGCGCGCCCACTCCAGCCGGCTCCGGTTGGGCTCATTCTCCCGTTCGCCGGTATCCGGACGGCGTCAAACCGCCTCGCCGGCACCGCCCATCGCGTGGCTGAATCCGCCGTCCACATAGGTGATCTCCGAGGTGACCCCGGCGGCCAGATCGGAAAGCAGAAACGCGGCCACATTGCCCACATCGTCGATCGTGACGTTGCGCCGAAGCGGCGCGTTTGCCGCAACGACGTCAAGTATCTTGCTGAATCCCTTGATGCCTGACGCTGCCAACGTCTTGATCGGCCCGGCCGAAATGCCGTTGACGCGCACGCCGCGCGGCCCCAGGCTGCTGGCGAGGTAGCGCACACTCGCCTCCAGCGATGCCTTGGCCAGCCCCATGGTGTTGTAGTTGGGCACGCTTCGCAGCGCCCCCAGGTAGGTCAGCGTCAACAGCGCAGCGCCAGGACGCAACTGGCTCGCGCAGGCCTTTGCCATGGCGGGGAAGCTGTAGCTGGAAATATCGTGCGCGATGCGAAACGCTTCGCGCGACAGCCCCTCCAGAAAGTCTCCCGCGATCGCCTCCTTGGGTGCAAAACCTATCGAATGCACGAAGCCGTCGAACTGCGGCCAGGCTTCGCCGAGTTGGGCGAAGGTGCGCGCGATCTGCGCGTCGTCCGCCACATCGAGGTCGAACACCAAGGTGGAGCCGAACTCGGCGGCAAATGCCGACACCCGCTCCTTGAAGCGCTCGCCCTGGAAGCTGAAGGCCAGCGCCGCACCTTCGCGATGGCAGGCACGTGCAACGCCGTAGGCGATCGAGCGGTTGGACAGAACGCCGGTAATCAAGAGCCGCTTGCCGTCTAGGAATCCCATGGTGCCTCCGGTTTGATTTGGGCCGGATTCTGGCATGCGAGCGGGCGTCGATACGGCCACTTGACAGGCCGGGAGCTTGCCTGCTAATGCGGCTCGGGATACAATCCCATCCTTCTTGAGCAGCAAGCGGCGGTTTGCAATTGTTGCGCAGGACGGATGCGTTGTACGGATGCGTTGTGCGGATGCGTTATGCGAATGCGTTGTGGCAGATGCGTGCGGTGAATGCGTGGGCGGATTCTTCCAGCCCATTTTTTTTGCCGGAACGCATTTGGGTTGCCTGCTGGGCTGGGGGCGTTGCGAGGGCAGATGGTGCAAGTCGGGAAGACCCGTTGATGAACTGGCAGCGTGCCGTAGAGCGCACCGTGACCGGCTTGGGCTACGAGCTTGTGGACACTGAGCGAACCGCGGGCGGTTCGTTGCGCGTGTTTATTGACAAGGTGAGCGGCGAAAAGGTGCTGGGCGATACGACGGAAGAATTCATCACCGTGGACGACTGCGAGAAGGTGACGCGCCAGTTGCTGCATGTGTTGGAGGTCGAGGGTTGTGCTTACGAGCGACTGGAAGTGTCGTCACCCGGCTTGGATCGGGCGTTGAAGAAGCCGGCGGACTATGCGCGCTTTGTGGGTCGGCAAATTGCGCTGAGCTTGAAGCTGGCCTTTCAGGGCAGAAAGAAATACCAGGGCGAGTTGCACGCGGCAGAGCATGGCTGGCGAATTGTTTTCAGTGAAGGCAAGACACAGACGGCATTGGATTTTTCGCTGGAAGAAGTGCGAGAGGCTCGGCTGGTGCCGGTGCTGGACTTCAAGGGGCGCCGCTTCTCCCCGCCAGGGGAAGCCGCCAAGGACAAGGCGCAGCCCGGTCAGACGGGCTCGAATGATGAGGTTGACGGAGGTTGTATTCAATGAACCGCGAACTATTGATGCTGGTGGACGCCATCTCGCGCGAGAAGAGCGTTGATCTTGAGGTCGTTTTTGGCGCGGTTGAAGCCGCGCTGGCTTCGGCCTCGAAGAAGCTGCATGGCGGCGAAGTGGACATGCGTGTCACGGTTGACCGCGAAAGTGGCGAATACGAAACCTTCCGCCGCTGGCATGTCGTGCCCAACGAAGCCGGCCTGCAACTGCCTGACTCGGAAATCCTGCTGTTCGAAGCGTTGGAGCAAATTTCCGACATCGAGGTCGACGACTACATCGAAGAGCCGGTCGACTCGGTCTCCATCGGCCGCATCGGTGCGCAAGCGGCCAAGCAGGTCATCCTGCAGAAGATCCGCGACGCGGAGCGCGAGCAGCTGCTGACCGACTTTCTGTCGCGCGGCGAAAAGATCTTCGTCGGCACGGTCAAGCGCCTGGACAAGGGCGACATCGTCGTCGAGTCCGGCCGCATCGAGGGCCGGCTGCGGCGCAGCGAAATGATCCCCAAGGAGAACCTGCGCACGGGCGACCGCGTGCGGGCCTACATTGCCGAGGTCGACCCGACCTTGCGCGGCCCGCAGATCCTGCTGTCGCGCAGCGCGCCGGGCTTCATGATCGAGTTGTTCGCACAGGAAGTGCCCGAGATCGAGCAGGGCCTGCTGGAGATCAAGTCCTGCGCCCGTGACCCGGGCTCGCGCGCCAAGATCGCGGTGGTGTCGCACGACAAGCGGGTCGACCCGATCGGCACCTGCGTCGGTGTGCGCGGCTCGCGCGTGAATGCGGTGACCAATGAGCTGGCCGGGGAGCGGGTCGACATCGTGCTGTGGTCCGAAGACCCGGCGCAGTTCGTGATCGGCGCGCTGGCGCCGGCCAATGTGCAGTCCATCGTGGTTGACGAAGAGCGCCATGCCATGGACGTGGTGGTGGACGAAGAGAACCTGGCCATCGCCATCGGCCGCGGCGGGCAGAACGTGCGGCTCGCCTCCGAAATGACGGGCTGGCGCATCAACATCATGACGGCCGAAGAGTCGGCGTCCAAGCAGGCGGTCGAGTCCGACAGCGTGCGCAAGCTGTTCATCGACAAGCTCGACGTGGACGCCGAAGTGGCCGACATCCTGATTGCCGAGGGCTTTTCCAGCCTCGAAGAAGTGGCCTACGTTCCAATGCAGGAAATGCTGGAGATCGAAAGCTTCGACGAAGACACCGTCAACGAGTTGCGCACCCGTGCCAAGGACGCCTTGCTGACGATGGAGATCGCCAAGGAAGAAAACGTCGACGATGTGTCGCAGAACCTGCGCGACTTCGAAGGCCTGACGCCTGATCTCATCAGCAAACTGGCCGTGGGTGGCGTCCACACGCGCGATGACCTGGCCGACCTGGCGGTCGACGAGTTGATCGAGATCAGCGCTGTCGACGAAGACACCGCCAAGACCTTGATCATGAGGGCGCGTGAACATTGGTTCACCGCATGAAGACACCGGCCGCCAGCGTACGACGCCCGTATCCCGACATTCAAAGCTAGACCCACGCAAGGATCAAACAATGGCCTCGACCACCGTCGCCCAACTCGCCGCCGAGCTCAACCGCTCCGCCACGGCGCTGCTCGAGCAGCTCCAGTCGGCCGGCGTCAGCAAGGCCTCGACGGATGCGGCGCTGACCGAGTCCGACAAAGAGCGCCTGTTGGACCATCTGCGCACCACCCACGGCACGGCCGGCGGCGGCGAGCGCAAGAAGATCACGCTGACCCGCAAGTCCACCAGCGAAATCAAGCAGGCCGACGCCAGTGGCAAAGCGCGCACCATTCAGGTCGAAGTGCGCAAGAAGCGCACCTTTGTCAAACGCGACGAAGCCGCGCCGGTGGGTGACGAATCTGCCGCACCGGTGGAGGATGACGCCTCGCTCAAGCGGCGTGAAGAAGAGGCCCAGGCGCAGGCAGATCTGCTCCGCCGCCAGGAGGCGGAGCTGGCCGAGCAGCGCCGTCTGCGCGAAGTGCAGGAGAAGCGCGAGCGCGAAGCCGCCGATGCGAGCGCGCGCGAAGCGGCAGAGATTGCGGCCGCCGCACTGGCCGCCGCCGCGGCGCTGCCTGCCGCCAAGCCGGAGGGCAAGACCGGCAAGGCAGCCGCGCCCGCGGCGCCGGCCGTCGACGCAACGGCGCCCCCCGCCGAGCCGCCCAAGCCGCAACTGCGCGTCATCAAGGCCGCGGTGGCCGAGAACGAAGAGAAGCAAAAGGCCGTCGACCTGGCCAAACGCCGCAAGGCCGCTGAAGACGAGGCGTCCGCCATTCGCGCAATGATGGCCGCGCCGAAGAAGGTGGCCGTCGCCAAGAAGCCCGAAGAGGCCAAGCCCGCTGCCGGTGCCGAAGCCGGTAAGGACGGCATCAAGGGAACCATCCACAAGAAGGCCGGCACCCCGGGTGCGGCGGCCGCCGGCACTGGCGTGGCCAAGCCGGGCGACAAGAAGTCGGTCAAGTCCGAGAAGCTGTCGTCGAGCTGGGCTGACGATGCCGCCAAGAAGCGCGCTCTCAAGCCCGCCCTGCGCGGCCCCAGCGGTGGCGGAGGGCGGCCGGGCTGGCGCGCCCCGCGTGCCGGGCGCCGCGGGGATCGCAACGACGGTGGATCGGTCTCGACCTTCTCCGCGCCGCAGGAACAGCAGATTCAAGAAGTGCATGTGCCCGAAACCATCAGCGTGGCCGATCTGGCGCACAAGATGTCGGTCAAGGCCTCCGAGGTCATCAAGCAATTGATGAAGCTGGGCCAGATGGTCACCATCAACCAGCAGCTCGACCAGGAAACCGCGATGATCCTGGTCGAGGAAATGGGCCACAAGGCGTTTGCCGCCAAGCTTGACGACCCGGACGCGTTCCTGGAAGAAGACGCCGAAGTCGAATCGCAGCACGAACTGCTGCCGCGCGCCCCGGTCGTCACGGTCATGGGCCATGTGGACCATGGCAAGACCTCGCTGCTCGACTACATTCGCACCGCGCGCGTGGCGGCGGGCGAGGCCGGTGGCATCACCCAGCACATCGGCGCGTACCACGTCGACACGCCACGCGGCATGATCACCTTCCTCGACACCCCGGGCCACGCCGCGTTCACCGCCATGCGCGCGCGCGGCGCCAAGGCGACCGACATCGTGATCCTGGTGGTGGCGGCCGACGACGGCGTGATGCCGCAGACCAAGGAAGCCATTGCCCACGCCAAGGCGGCCAAGGTGCCTATCGTCGTGGCGATGAACAAGATGGACAAGCCCGACGCTAACGTCGAGCGTGTCAAGTCCGAACTGGTGGCCGAATCGGTGGTGCCCGAGGACTTCGGCGGCGACTCGCCCTTCGTTGCGGTGTCGGCCAAGACCGGCATGGGCATCGACACCTTGCTGGAGCAGGTGCTGCTGCAAGCCGAGGTGCTGGAGTTGAAGGCGGCAAAAGAGGCGCCGGCCAAAGGCCTGGTGATCGAAGCCAAGCTCGACAAAGGGCGCGGCCCGGTGGCAACCATCCTGGTGCAAAGCGGCACGCTCAAGCGCGGCGACGTGGTGCTGGCGGGCTCCACCTACGGCCGTGTGCGCGCCATGCTGGATGAAAACGGCAAAGCTTGCGCCGAGGCCGGGCCGTCGATCCCGGTCGAGATTCAAGGCCTGACCGAAGTACCGCAGGCCGGCGACGAGTTCATGGTGCTGGCCGACGAGCGCCGCGCGCGCGAAATCGCCACCTTCCGCTCCGGCAAGTACCGCGACGTCAAGCTGGCCAAGCGCCAGGCCGCCAACCTCGAAAACATGATGGACCAGATGGGGCAGGGCGACACCCAGACGCTGGCGCTCATCATCAAGGCCGACGTGCAGGGTTCGCAGGAAGCACTGGCGCAGTCGCTGCTGAAACTGTCGACTGCCGAGGTCAAGGTGCAGATCGTGCACGCCGCGGTGGGCGGTATTTCCGAGAGCGACATCAACCTGGCCATCGCCTCCAAGGCCGTCATCATCGGCTTCAACACGCGGGCCGATGCCGGCGCGCGCAAGCTCGCCGAGCACAACGGCGTCGACATCCGCTACTACAACATCATCTACGACGCCGTCGATGAAGTGAAGGCGGCGATGACCGGCATGCTGGCGCCCGAGCAGCGCGAAGAAATCATCGGCACGGCCGAGATTCGCACCGTGTTCGTCGCGTCCAAGATCGGCACCGTCGCGGGTTCGATGATCACCGCCGGCCTGGTTCGGCGTGGTGCGCGCTTCCGCCTGCTGCGCGAGAACATCGTGGTCCACACCGGTGAGATCGAATCGGTGCGCCGCCTCAAGGACGATGTGCGCGAAGTTGCCACCGGTTTCGAATGCGGCATCAAGCTGAAGAACTACAACGACATCAAGGAAGGTGACAGCCTGGAGTTCTTCGAAGTCAAGGAAGTGGCGCGAACGCTTTAGCGCGGACTGGGCCTCACCCAAACCCCGCCCTCCCAAAGACGGCGGGGTTTGTGTTTGTAGGTTCCCGTGGAGGACATCATGAAACACAAACGAGCCATTCCCAACCGAAGCTTTCGCATCGCCGACCAGATCCAGCGCGATGTGGCCGGGATCATCCGCGAGCTCAAGGATCCGCGTGTCGGCATGGTGACCATTCACGCCGTCGAGGTCACGGCCGACTACGCGCACGCCAAGGTGTTTTTCTCGCTGCTGGTAGGAGAGCCGCAGGAGTGCGAAACGGCGCTCAACGAAGCGGCCGGTTTCATCCGCAACCACCTGTTCAAAAAGCTGCAGATTCATACGGTGCCGACGCTGCACTTCGTATTCGACCGCACGACCGAACGCGCTGCCGAGTTGAACCTGCTGATTCATCGGGCCAACGCCACACGCGCCAAGGAAGACTGACATGGCGTCCGGCGCTCGCCCCAACCGAATTGCTGTTCCGCGCCGCGCCGTGCATGGCGTGTTGTTGCTCGACAAGCCGCTGGGCCTGTCGAGCAACGACGCGTTGCAGAAAGCCAAGCGCCTGTTCCGCGCCGAGAAAGCCGGCCACACCGGCACGCTGGACCCGCTGGCCAGCGGGCTGTTGCCGCTGTGTTTTGGTGCGGCGACCAAGTTCTCGCAAATCAGCCTGGACGCCGACAAGCGTTATCGGGCGGCGCTGAAGCTGGGTGTCACGACGACGACGGCGGATGCCGAAGGCGAGGTGTTGCAACGTGCCGGCGTGAACGTCACGCGCGAGCAGATGCAGTCGGCCTGCGGTCAGCTTTGCGGCGAGATCGATCAGGTGCCGCCCATGTACTCGGCGCTCAAGCGCGATGGCAAGCCGCTCTACGAATACGCGCGCGCCGGCATCGAACTCGAGCGTGAGCCGCGCCGGGTCACGCTTTACAGCATCGCCATCGCCGATGTCGAAGATCAAGGCCGCGACGACATCTGGACGCTGGACGTGCATTGCTCCAAAGGCACCTACATCCGCACGCTGGCCGAAGACCTCGGCAAGCTGCTCGGCTGCGGCGCCCACCTGAGCGGCTTGCGCCGAACCGGCAGCGGCAGCCTGACGCTGCAGGGCGCGTACACGCTGGCGCAATTGACCGCAATCGACGAACCCCGGCGCGACGCTTGCCTGCTGGACGCCGACGCGCTGCTGGCCGACTGGCCGCTGGTGCGCTTGGGGGAGGACGATGCGGGCCGTTTCTTGAGCGGCGTGCGGCGGCGCCTGCCGCTGGCCGACATGCCGCGCGTGCGCGTCTACGGCCCGCAACCACGCGCCTTCCTGGGCAGCGGCCATGTCGCGGCGGGTGAACTGATTTCAACAAGGCTTTTGAGTCCGCTGGAGGTGCAAGGCCTTCTTCTTCCACAAGCCTCTGCACCGCAGAGCGCACAAGAGCAGGCACCCGAGAAGGTATCGACATGACCCGACAGATCCGCAACATCGCCATCATTGCCCACGTGGACCATGGCAAGACCACGCTGGTGGACCAACTGCTGCGCCAGAGCGGCACTTTCCGAGAGAACGAAAAGGTCGCCGAACGTGTGATGGACAGCAACGACCTCGAACGCGAACGCGGCATCACCATCCTGGCCAAGAACTGCGCCGTGGAGTGGAAGGGCACGCACATCAACATCGTCGACACGCCTGGCCACGCCGACTTCGGCGGCGAGGTCGAGCGTGTGCTGTCGATGGTGGACAGCGTGCTGCTGCTGGTGGACGCCGTTGAAGGCCCGATGCCGCAGACCCGCTTCGTCACCAAGAAGGCGCTGGCGCTGGGCCTGAAGCCCATCGTCGTCGTCAACAAGGTCGACCGTCCCGGCGCGCGCGCCGACTACGTCATCAACGCCACCTTCGACCTCTTTGACAAGCTGCATGCCACCGAGGCGCAGTTGGACTTCCCCGTCATCTTCGCCTCGGGTCTGAACGGCTGGGCGTCGCTCGAGCAAGGCGTGATCGGCAAGGATCTGACGCCGCTGTTCGACGCGATGCTGCAGTACGTGCCCGCGCACGAAGGCAGCCCGGCCGACCCGCTGCAATTGCAGATCTGCTCGCTCGACTACTCCAGCTATGTGGGCCGCATCGGCATCGGCCGCGTCAACCAGGGCACGCTCAAACCGATGCAGAACGTGGCGGTCTACAGCGGCAAGGACAGCACCCCGTTCAACGCGCGTGTCAACCAGGTACTCAAGTTTGAGGGCCTGGAGCGCAAGCAGGCCACCGAGGCCGGGCCGGGCGACATCGTGCTGATCAACGGCATCGAGGGCATCGGCATCGGCATGACACTCACCGACCCGGAGAACCCGCTGCCGCTGCCGATGTTGCTGGT
>JANNDW010000321.1:0-18296 GCA_031378125.1 Methylibium sp.
CGGGGCGCTGTTCGATTTCGAGAACAAGAAAGTCTTCTTCCCCGACGTTCATGCGAGCTTTAAATTCAGCACATTGGTGTTCGGTAGTTCGCAGCGCCAGTTCAAACAATCGCGTTGCGCGTTCTATCTGCACCACGTCGATGAACTTGACAAGCCATCGCGTGAGCTCACTCTGACCGCCGAAGACTTCGCTCTCGTCAACCCCAACACTGGTGCCGCGCCGATCTTCCGTACACAGCGCGATGCAGACATCACGACGCGCATCTATCGCCTCAACCCGGTGCTCGTACTACGAGGCGAACTCAACCCCGCCACCAACCAGCGCCTTGAGCGTAAAGCGTGGCCGGTGAAGTACGTGCGCATGTTCGACATGACCAACGACTCAAAGCTGTTCCACACACGGGCTGAATTGGAGACGCGAGGCTTCTTGAGCGCAGCGCTGAACCGCTGGCGAAACGGTGAGGTCGAAGCAGTACCTCTGTACGAAGGCAAGATGGTGCAGATGTTTGACCATCGGGCAGCGGACGTAGTAATTCATGCCGAGAACCTACATCGCGCGGCGCAGCCCGAGCCGATACGGGCAGCGCTGAAAGAACAACCCGATCGATACCCCACGCCGCAGTTCCTTGTACTGAAGAGCGACACGAATGCCAACCCGAACGAGTGGGCGCTCGGATTCAAGGAGATAACCGCATCCACCAACGTCCGAACCATGATTGCTGTGTTGCTACCGGGCGTGGGGTTCGGCAACAAAGTGCCGCTGCTCCTGCCGCAGGGGCTAGCGGCGAAGGCGGCTGCGCGTGCAATGGGATTGCTTATAGGCAATCTCAACAGCTTCGCGTTTGACTTCGTGCTGCGACAGAAGCTGCAAGGTCAGACCATCAACTTGTTCATCCTCGAACAACTCCCCGTCATCGCCCCCGAGCGCTTTGCGGCGCAGATCGGCGGCGTGCCCATCGCCGATTTCATCCGCGAACAAGTGCTGCACCTGAGCTACACCGCCCATGACCTCGCGCCCTTCGCGCGCGACCTCGGCCACGTGAATGCCGACGGCAGCGTCAAACCGCCCTTCGTGTGGAACGAGGAAGACCGCCGCGCCCGTCTGGCCGCTCTCGACGGCCTGTTCATGCACCTGTACGGCCTGAGCGACAGCGATGCCGCCTACATCCTCGACACTTTTCCCATCGTTCGGGATCAAGACACCGCCGCCTTTGGGCGCTATCGGACGAAGGACGATGTGCTGGCGCAGTTGCGGAGCATTTCCAATGGCAAGCTTGCCCTGTAGGATTCGTCGCAACTCACACAGCATGAAAGCAAACCGCATGAAGGGCTTGTTCACCATCGGATATGAGAATGCGACGCTGGTGGATTTCATCGCCACTTTGCATGCGGCACGAGTGACCCTGCTTCTTGACGTTCGGGAGTTTCCGCTGTCACGCAAGAAGGGCTTCTCCAAGCGTGCGCTGTCGGAAGCAGTGCAGGCAGCAGGCATTGCATATCGCCATGAGCGCGACCTCGGTTCACCGAAAACCCTTCGACAGCAATTGCACAGTGATGGCGACTATGCGCAATTCTTCAGTTCGTTCTCGAAGTACCTGAAACTGCAGGCGCCATTGCTGGCGGAACTTGCCGCGGACCTTGAAGGCAAGGTGGCGCTGATGTGCTTCGAACGTGACCCTGCGACTTGTCATCGCAGCATCGTGGCCAAGCAACTTGAATCGCTCGTAGATTTGAAGACCAAGCATTTGGGAGTGGTGCATGGTGCAGACAAGAACAGAACGCGCGCTGGTTCTGGTGAAGGCGTTTCCGCAGCCAGCAGTTCACCCAGTTCGATCTCGATGTGGCTAGGGCAGGTCGCCAGTCAGGAGAACCCATGACGGCCAGATGCTTGTGGCGAGATGTAGCGGGGGCTCCGGCGTTCGCGCTTCCAATTCGCTCCCACGGCAACTGCCGCGATGCAGCCAGCAGGTGAGTGGCAAGCTCGGAAAGTCAGGCTCGGACACGGTGATACCCGAACTCGGCTGGGGCGGCCGACTGACCAACACAACAACGACCCCATGTGCGTCAGCCATTGATGAGGAAACGTCGAGACTTCCGTGATGTATTGAACGGGTCGCGTGCGTCTACTAGCCTGCATGCCAATCCTGCATCACCACGCGGCATCGAGTGAACCTGCTGACTCACCGCGCCCAACGGTCGCCAAACCGCGCAAGGCGCCGCCCTCGCGCGTCAGTGCGATCATCCCGGCCCGCAACGAGGCGTTGTGCCTTGATGCGGTCATTCGCGGCCTGTTGCGGCTGCGCACGCCGGACCAACAAGCGCTGATCTTCGAGGTGGTAGTCGCCGACAACGGCTCGACCGATGCCACCGGCCAGGTTGCGCGCGATGCGGGTGCCCGAGTGATCGAAGTTCCGCAGCCCGGATACGGCCAGGCCTGCTGGGCGGCGGTGCAGGCCAGCGGCGGCGACGTGCTGCTCTTCGTCGATGGCGACGGTGCGGCCGACCCTCGCGACGCCCCCGCGCTGCTCGCAGCCCTTGAAGGCCAGGTCGACCTGGTGATCGGCCTCAGGCAGTCCCCTGACGCGGGGGCGATGAGCCCACCGCAGCGGTTTGGCAACGCGCTGGCCTGTGCGCTGATGCGCTGGCTGTGGCGCATGCCGGCCGCCGACCTCGGCCCGTACCGCGCCATTCGCCGTTCCACGTTCGACGCGCTCGACATGCAAGACCGCAGCTTCGGCTGGACGGTGGAAATGCAGGTGCGCGCTCACAGCTTGGGAATGCGGGTGGCCGAACTTCCCGTGCGTTGGCATGCGCGCAGCGCCGGCACCTCAAAAATCAGCGGAACGCTGCGCGGCGTGGTTGGTGCGGGCATCGGCATCCTCGGAATGATCGCCCGCCTTTGGTGGCGCGAACGAGCGCGACCACAAAACCCTACCCCCCATCTCGTTTTCTCTCACCCCACAGAAGGAGTTGTTCATGAATCGAAAGAGTTTTAGGCTGATTGCACTGGCCGCGTTGCTGGCACTGACAAACGGTGTCGTCTCGGCTTCGGGTTCCGACGGCGGAGGATCGGCCGAAACCGGCGACGCAGCCGCCTACAACACAGGCAAGGGCGTGTACGCCGCCAAGCTGAATTGCAGTGGATGCCCGATGTCGGGCAAGAGCCTGGACGCCGGCATGGCGCGCGACCTGTTGAGCAACAAAAAGGGCGTGACGCTCAGCGCCGAGGAGTCGCAGGCGCTGGAGGTCTATCTCAAGCGCCGTTTCAAGCTCTGACCGCCCTTGGCAACTGGACTCACCATGACAAATACGCCCATTCGAACCCTGCTGGCCACGACCTTCCTGGCCCTTCCGTTGGTCGCTGTTGCCGAGGGCGCCTCGCCCTGGCTGCCGATCCCCGGCCAGCTTTCGCTGACGCTGAACCAGACCGAGCAAAGCGGCAGCGATGCGTACATCGGCACCACCAAACTGCCCGTGTCCACGATCACCGGCGGCGCGGCTTCGAAGTTCAAGCGTTCGACCACCAACGTGCGCCTGGGTTACGGCCTGGCCGACGCGGTCTCGCTCGACGCGACGATCGGCTACGGCAAGGTCAAGGCCGGCGCCGCCGACAACGACAACGGCTTGACCGACTCGGTCATCGGTGTCAGTTGGCGCGTGCTCGATGAATTCGAGCAACCCTCGTTGCCCACGTTGACGCTGCGCGGCGCGGCGATCCTCAAGGGCAACTACGACGGAGCGCGCCTGGCCGCCATCGGCAATGATCAGAACGGCATCGAAGTGGCCGTGCTGCTGGGCAAGCAGATCGCGCCGAGCTTCGCACTGTGGGCCGAAGTGGGCGTGCAGGACCGTTCGGGCAGCGTGCCCAATGCCACGTTCTACGAGATCGGGGCCCGATATCGTTTTGCGCCGCAGTGGAGCGCCAGCCTGGGCTATGCCGCCAAGAAGTACAGCGGCGACCTGGACATCGGCGGCCCTGGCTTCTCGCCGGCCCGGTTTCAAGATGTGCGGGCCGAGCGCGAGCTCGTCAAGCTCGGGGTGGGCTATGCCTTCGCCAGCAATCAGGGCCTGGCTTTGAACTACGCCAAGGCGCTGAGCGGCGGCCGCAACACGGTTCAGGACGATCCGATCATTGGCTTGTCCTACACCTTCGCGTTCTGACGAACCCGGCACCGGGTGGCGCGGCTTGGCTGTCGCGCTGCTCGGTGTGGCCCAGGCTCTTGCGCTCGTGGCCGCGAGTGGCGAGCCGCCGGGCGCTCTATTGGCGGCCGTGCTGATCAGCGCCAGCCTGGGCGGCGCGGCCTTGTTGTGGGTCGCTTGCGAGCGGCGCTTCGAGCGCATGCCGGTGGCCGCCGTGCTCGGCTTGGCGCTCGTGCTGCGACTCATCGCAGCGCAGGCTTCGCCACTGCTCGAAGACGACCACTACCGCTATCTGTGGGACGGCCTGCGCACCGCCACCGGGTTCGACCCCTACCGCTTGCCTCCCGCAGCGTTCTTCGGCAACACCGCCTTGGCGGCGCAGTGGCAAGACATCCTCGGTGGCATCAACAACCCCGAAATTCCCACGATCTATGGGCCGGTGCTGCAATGGCTCTTCGCCCTGGCCTACTGGATCGCGCCCGGCCAGTTGGGTGCCTTGCAAGGCCTGCTGCTTGCGGCCGACATGGCGCTGTTGGGGGTGCTGGTGCGCCAGGGCACGGGAACACGCTGGCTGCTGGCCTATGCGCTGCATCCACTGGTGCTGAAGGAAGCGATCGCGAGTGCGCACCCTGACGGTCTGGTGGCATTGGCACTGGTGCTGGCGCTGATCGCCTGGCAGCAACGCGCCGCCGCGCGGGTCGGCGTGATGCTGGGCCTGGCCGTGGGTGTCAAGGTGGCCGCGCTGGTGGTCGTGCCCTTGCTGCTGCTCGCCCCACAGTCGTCACAGGGCACCGCGCCCACGCTGGCCGGCGCCGCGCGCTGGGCGCTTCGGCTGAGCGCGAGCTTGGGCATCACCCTGGCCATGCTTTATGCCCCGTTCATCCTGAGCGGCGGCAGCGACGCTTCCGCGCTGGGCGTCTTTGGCAGCCGGTGGCGCTTCAACCCGCTGTTGTATCGCGCGGTTGAAATGCTCGCACCTGCGGCTGCCGCGCGCCTGCTGGCCGCGGCCTTGATCGTTGCCGGCATCGCGGCGCTGTGCTGGAAGTGGCAATGCCAGGCCGGTCGCGCAGCGGATCACGGCAGCACGCGACCGTTGCCGCCGGTCGACCTGGCCCTGGTGCTGCTCTTGCTGCTTTCGCCTGTCGTCAACCCGTGGTACTGGCTGTGGGCGCTGGCACTCTCGGTCTTTTACGGGCGCAGTTGGGTTGTCGCTGGGGGTGTGGTGGCCACCGTGTCGTACCTCAATAGCACTGTCCTGTTTGAGGCCGGCGGATGGGGGGCTCCCAGCAACGTCGCCGCACCCTACAGCGTGCCCTGGCCGCTCACGATGATTCAACTGGCCGTGCTGGTCGGCGCATTCGCTGCCGGTCGTGCCCGCAGAAGGCCGCTCGCCCCAACGCGCTCGGCGCGATCAGGCGTCGGCCTGCCCTCACTCGAGACCCAGGAGAAACCGCCATGATCCGCCGCCAAGCCTTGCAATTCACGCTGGTGTGGTCCGCCTTGCTGGCGACCGTGGCCAGCCTGGCCGCTACGGAACTCGGCGGCGGCGCGCCGCTCAAGCAAACGGCGCGCCCCGCGGCGACTCGCCAGCCGCAACTCCCGCTCGACGTGTTCGTGGCCGTGATTGGCGACGAAGTGAAGAGGGCGCTCGCAGCGCTCGCGCAGATCGAGCAGAACTGGCACGAATCGTCCGCGGCGATGCTGATCGAGATGATCCACTTCGTGCCGAGCCGCAGAGTGCTCGGCGCCCTGATTGCCCTGGTCGAAAAGAAGTCCGGGCGGCCCTTCGACGGCGACATCAATGCCTGGTACGAATGGCTTTGGTCGGCCGAGCGAGCGATTCATCCGGACTACGCCGAATTCAAGGCATTGCTCTACGAGCCCATCGACCCGCGCTTCCGCGAATATTTTCAGCAGCGCCCCAAGTCGATCATTCGTCTCGACGAGATCCGTTGGGGCGGCGTGCGCCGCGACGGCATACCGCCGCTGAAAAATCCGGCCATGATCGCGGCGGCCGAAGCCAGCTGGCTCCAGGATCCGGACGTGATCTTCGGTGTGGCGGTCAACGGCGATGTGCGGGCATATCCCAAGCGCATCCTGGCCTGGCACGAGATGTTCAAGGACCGCATCGGCGGCCGCGAGCTGGCCGGCGTGTACTGCACGCTGTGTGGCGCGCTGGTGCTGTACGACACAAGCGTCGACGGGGTGCAGCACGAACTCGGTACCAGCGGCTTCTTGTACCGATCGAACAAGCTCATGTATGACCATGCCACCAAGTCGTTGTGGTCGACACTGACCGGCACGCCGGTGGTCGGCCAACTTGTCGGCAAGGGCATCGAGCTCCAGCCGCTGTACGTCGTCACGACGACCTGGAAGGAATGGCGCATGCGCCACCCCGACACCCGGGTGCTGTCGCTCCAGACCGGCCATCAGCGCGACTACAGCGAAGGCGCCGCCTACCGCGACTACTTCGCCACCGACCAGCTGATGTTCACCGTTCCCAAGCACGACGAGCGCTTGCCCAACAAGGCCGAGGTATTGGCGCTGCGCCTGCCGCAAGCGCAGCGCGAAGCGCTGGCCATTGCCGCCGACTTCTTGACCACCCGGCCGGTCTATCAGGCGCGCATCGGCAGCGTGAACGTGGTGGTGCTCACCGACGCCAGCGGCGCCAATCGTGTCTACGAGTCACGCGAGACGACGTTTGCGGGCTGGGACAACGTGGCGAGCGCACGCGACAGCCTGGGCAACGCCTGGCGGGTGGACGAGTCGCAGCTCACCGCAGCAGACGGCCAGACGTTGAAGCGGCTGCCGGCGCACCGCGCGTTCTGGTTTGGCTGGCACGCGGCGTTCCCGGACACACGGTTGATCAAGTAGGGCCGGGTTCCGAACGAGAACAAATTGTCCACCTCTCGCCAGAACTCGGTGACAAATCCATGACTTCCGGGCAGCAGGATGCCTTGGCGTCGGCGTTCGCTTGCGCGCATTCAACCCAGGAGCCATCAATGAAGAATTCACATTTACTGCGAGCGTCCATGCTCACTGCGTCGCTGTCCCTGCTTGGTGGGACCCTCTTTGCCACTCAGGTTGCCGCGCAATCCCAGCGGGGAACGTTCGCGCACAAACACGGCCAGAAGTCCGACTGGGACGGTCAAGCCGACCACCGCGACAACAAGCGTGAGATCATCGACTTCGTCCACCGCGGCGACATCAGGCCGCTGCCGGCTCCGCTCAAGAAGCGCCTGATCCGCATCGCCAAGCGCCCGCATACTCATCTGCCGATGACGCTGTTCTCGGAGGCTGCGCAGCCGAGTCTGCTGTTCCAGTACTACCTGCTCGACACCACCGGCTTTCAACCCAACGTCTTCACGAGCGTGGTGCCGGGCATCAACGACACGGCCATCGCCACGGCAGCCAACGCCGCGAACGGGGGCCTGCCCACCATCGGAGCGGTTCGCATCGCACTCGAACCCAAGCCCGGTCTGCCCACCGACCCCAACGATCCTCGGGCGTTCATCGATATCTTCACCGACATCTCGGGGCTCTTTGTCATCAACAACGAGGCGAGTTGGTACGAAGGCTGGATGATCCAGGACATTCCGGTGCCGGCCATCGCGTCGGCGAAGGCCGATGGCACGTCACAGTTCGGCAAGATCACACCGGCCGATGCCGCTGCACTGGCCGCGATGGGCGACGGCAACAACCGGCCCGGCAATGTCTTCACGGTCGACGGCAAGGCGGCGCGCTTCCCGACAGCCGGTGACCGCTTCCCTGACCTTGGCAAGAACACCATCGCGCACCCGGTCAGCATGGGCGCCTACAACGCCATGCAGCAAAGCGACGTGCACTCCTACTGGGAGTTCAACGCTGGCACCAACTGGGTGTTCCCGCACTACGAGGTGATCTTCACCGGGGGTGTTCCCGGCACCTACGCGGCGGGGCTGCAGTACAACAATCTGAGAGACCTGCGCACCGTGATCCCGGGCTCGGGGCCGCGCGGCGTGACCAACGACAAGATTGCCTACGGCGACAACCCCAACGATCCGCGCGACCCGGACCGCACCGAAGCGACGAACCCGGCCCAGGCCGAGAAGCGGCTGCGCATCGTGCCCAGCGCAGTCGACCTCGAAGTGTTGTACGACGTCTTCCTGCGAAGCAAGTCCTTCCGCCCGGATGTCGCCGACACCGCGGAACGGTTCTTCCTCGCCTATGCCCACGAAGTGGCCAAGGTGGACAAGAACGGCGACGGTGTCATCTCGTTCGAGGAAGCCAATATCAACGGAACCTCGGATGGCCTGCCCAACACCCGCCTGTACCTGCCTCCCAGCGCCTTCAACCGCTTTGCGATCACGCGTGAGCTGAACGACGGCTTGCTCGCCCCCCGCTTCGCGCCGAGCGAGCGCGGCTACGTGCTCAGCGGGTTCCTCACCCGCCTGCGCAATCCCGTCGGCGCATCGGTGCCCGAAGATGCCGACCTGCGCTGACGGCCGGTAGCGGCAAGCCCGTATGGCGCGCATCGGCACCTCATGCGTGGCCATGACGCCGACTCGTCCTCGGGCGGGTCGGCCAGTCCGAGTCTTCATGCCGCAGCTGACCGCGCGATGCCCACCCGAGCATCACGACATCAGCGGCGCTACTGCCGCAGCACGGACAACCAGATGAGTTGCACCGGCGTCAGCGCCGCGTCGGGCGTCAGCATGGCCGATTGCAGTGCCGTTCGAATCGCCAGTTCCGGGGTGGGAACCGGTTGCGCCAGCCAATGGTCGAGCAAGCGGCGCGCTGTGGCCAGGCTCTGCCCATACAGCTCGAAGATGCCGGCCACGCTGACGTGGCGCGCCGGGTCTTCCAGCCAGCAGTCGTAGTCGGTGACGATGCCCACGGTGGCGTAGGCCATCTGCGCCTCGCGCGCCAAGAAGACTTCGGGCACGTTCGTCATGCCCACCAGGTGGCAGCCGGCTTGGCGCAGAAACTGGCTCTCGGCGCGGGTGCCCAGGCGCGGGCCTTCGACACAGGCGTAGGTCAGGCCGCGGTGCAGCGTGATGCCGAGCGACTGCGCCGCAGCCGCAGCCGCATCGACCAGCGCGGCGCTGACCGGATTGGCAGTCGATACATGCGCTGCCACCCCCTGGCCGAAGAAGGTGCGCTCGCGCACGCCGCGCGTCCAGTCGAAATACTGCTCCGGCATCGCCAGATCACCGGGAGCGATGTGCTCGGCGAGGCTGCCCACGGCCGAGAAGCCAAGCACCATGGTCGCACCGGCGCGCTTCAGCGCGAAGATGTTCGCGCGGTAGTTCACTTCGTGCGGCAACAGGCGGTGGCCCGCGCCGTGGCGGGCCAGGAACAGCAGCGACTGATTGCCGATCCGCCCGCGCAGCAGCTCTCCCGAGGCCGGGCCGAACGGCGTGTCGCCTGCGATGCGTTCTTCGACTTGCAGCCCGGACAGGTCGTACAAGCCGGTGCCTCCAATGATGGCGAGCATGGTTTCAATCCTCTGTGGTGGTCATGGCATCGGCCATGTCGTAGGTCGGGCCCTGGGCAATGCGCGACCCTGACGACGCATCAGTGCAGTGGGCAACTGCGGCCCGGCGCAGCCATCATGGCGCCACCGCCAATGCTGAGAGCCCGGCCAGCGCTCTGCCGATGGTTTCAGCCGCCGGGCAGGCCACCGTACCGTGGCGGGCGGCGAGCCAGGCGCTGTCGTTGGTGCCGAGCCAGACCTGGCCTTGCGCGTCTTCCCACACCAGCGCTTTCAGCGGCAGGTCGATGCCCACCGTCTGGGCGCATTCCATGAATGGCGTACCGCCCTGTGGGTTGCCGAAGATCAACAGCTCGGTCGGTCGCAGCGTCTTGCCCACCTTGGCCGCGCCGGCGGCGTGGTCGATGCGCGCGAACACGCTCAGGCCGCGAGCTTTGACCCCTTCTTCGAGCCGGTTCATCGTGTCTTTGGCAGTGTGCGGACTCTTGACCGCGATCAGGCCGTCGGCGGCCGATGCCGGCGCGCTGCACAGTGCAGCCAAGAGAAGGGTCGTCAATGCAGATTTCAGGTGTTTCATGCGAGGCTCCAGGTCATGCGGAATAACGGGCATTGGGTTGAATTGCAGAGCGTGCGGCAGGCGACGCCGACGCAACCCCTGGCACTGATTCGCCTGTAGATCGATCGAGCGCCTCCAGCGCTTGAGCGTCCACGTCTGCCACGCTGTGGCCGAACCATACCCGAGCGCTGCGCCAGCGGGTCATCCGCTGGCACAGAGGGCCATCGCCCTCGATGTGTGGTTCCGTCCGCGTGCCGGCCAGGCGATACCGGCCGGTGCCTCCGATGATGGCAAGCATGAGGTTCAATCCTGCGTAGGTTGTGACGGGTTCATCCGCGTGCCCCGCCCACATAGGCCGCCGTGAGTTCATCGCGAGGGTTCTCGAACACGTGGCGCGATTGGCCGAACTCGATGAGCTTGCCCACGCGCTCCTTCATCCAGAAGAACGCGGCGTAGTTCGCGATGCGGCGGGCTTGCGCCAGGTTGTGGGTGACGATGACCACCGTGTAGCTGCCTCGCAGGCGCACGATCAGATCTTCAACCACGGCCGACGAGATCGGATCGAGCGCCGAGCACGGTTCGTCCATCAGCAGCACCTCGGGCCGCAGCACCAGGGCGCGTGCGATGCACAGGCGTTGCTGCTGCCCGCCGGACAAGTTCAGCGCGGGCTGGTCGAGCCGGTCGTGCACCTCGGCCCACAGGCCCACATCGACCAGGGCGGTTTTGACGCGCTCATCGAGTTCGGCGCGGCGCCGCACACCCTGCTCGCGCAGCGGCAGCTCCAGGTTGCGGCGGATCGACAGCGGGAACGGGTTCGGCTTCTGAAAGATCATGCCCACGCGCTGGCGCAGCGCGCGCACGTCGAGCGCGGGGTCGGCCAGGTCGGTCTCGCCCAGGCACACGCTGCCGCTGACCTGCGCGCCAGGCACGAGATCGGACAGGCGGTTGAGTGTCGTCAGGAACGAGGTTTTGCCGCAGCCCGAGGGGCCGATCAGCGCGGTGATGCAGCCCTTGAAGATGTCGAGCGACACGTCTTCGAGCACCGGGTGGCCGTGGTAGGCCAACGACAGGCCGCGCACGGCCAGGTGCGGCTGCGTTGTGCAGCAGGCCGGGCCGCTCTGCACTTGGCCGAGCGTGTACAAAGGGGTGTCCGTCGGCGTGCCGGCATCGGTGAGTGAATTCATGGGGGCGAAATCTTTCGCGCCATCCAGCCCTGGGCGAGGGCCGACGACAGTACGTTGATCGAAACGATGAGCACCACCAGCACACAGGCCGCAGCATGCGCGGTGCGGTCGCCGCCGGCCACGTTCATCGCCAGGTCGTAGATGTGCACGGC
Organism: Methylibium sp.; assembly: GCA_031378125.1. Lineage (GTDB taxonomy): Bacteria > Pseudomonadota > Gammaproteobacteria > Burkholderiales > Burkholderiaceae_C > LGRD01. Next base: position 11,506 of record JANNDW010000321.1, read on the forward strand.
GAGCGTGCGGCCCGAGTCGAGCAGCGAGCCGGGCATGCGGTCCACATAGCCGCTGGTGAAGATCAGCGCGGCGGTCTCGGCGGTGGCGCGGCCGACGCCGAGCATGACCCCGGCCATGACGGCCGGCGCTGCCGCCGGCAGCAGCAGATGGCGCAGCGCGGTGGTGCGGGTGAGGCCGAGCGCGGCAGCACTCGGCCGCCAATCGGCCGGCAGCGCCGACAGGCCGGCTTCACTGGTGCGGATGACGATCGGCAGGATCATGCAGGCCAGTGTCAGCCCGCCCGAGAGAATCGAAAACCCGAGGCCGAGAAAGACGCTGAAGAACGCGCTGCCGAACAGGCCGAAGACGATCGAGGGCACGCCCGCCAGTGCGTCGAGCGCCAGGCGCACGCTGGCCAGCGTGCCGCGGTGGCGGCTGCCGAACTCGACCAGCCACACCGCCGTGCCGACGCCCAGCGGCACTGCCGATAGAAGCGCCACCAGCAGCACCGCGAGCGTGGAGACGAGGATCGGCGCGATGCCGCCGGCGCGCCCCGAATTGCGCGGCTCGCCCAACAGGTAGTCCCACGACAGTTGCGTCACGCCTTGGCGCACCACGTCCCACAGAACCCAGCCGAGCGCCAGCACTACCAGGGCCGCGGCGCCGCAGACCACGGCAGCGAAGAGCGCATCGCGCCAGCCTCGAAGCGATGGGCTCGCGCTGCTACTGAACATCTGCGCTCCGGCGTGTCATGCGCGCAGCGGCCGCGGCCAACGCCAGCACCAGCACGCCGAGCAACAGCCCGGATGCGAACAGCGCGGCGCGGTGCTCGCCGGTGGCATAGGCCATTTCGAGCGCGATGTTGGCCGTGAGCACGCGCACCGGGTCGAAGACGCTGCCGGGCGTTTGAACCACGTTGCCGGCCACCATCAGCACCGCCATCGTTTCACCGAGCGCGCGCGCAGTGGCCAGTACCAAGCCGCCGACGATGCCCGGCCGCGCCGCTGGCAACACCACGCCGAGGATTGAACCCACCGGCGACAGGCCGAGCGCCGCAGCGCCGCGCAGCAGCGGCTGCGGCACGGCGGCCAGGGCCGAGGCGCTGGTCAGCGCCACCGTCGGCACCACCATCAGCGCCAGGATCAGCGTTGCGGCCAGCAGGCTGGCACCGGGCGGCTGCCAGCGTGCGATCAGCGGCACCAGCACGGTTAGACCCCACAGGCCGAACACCACCGACGGGATGCCCGCCAGCAAGGCCAGCATCAGGCGCAGCGCGCGCGCCGTGGCCGCGCCGGCATAGAAGCAGACGAAGACCGCCACGCCCAGGCCCAGCGGCGCGGCCAACAGCAACGCGCCGAGTGCGGCCGCCAGCGTGGCCCACACCATCGGCAACAGGCCCAGACGCTGTTCGAGTGGGAACCAGCCGTCGCTGGCCACGAACCGGGCCGCGCCGTGCAGCGTCAGCACCGGCACGGCCTCGCGGGCCAGAAACCCCAGCACCAGCGCCAGCAGCAGCACTGCGCCGACCGCCAGCGCGCCGAGCGCGCGGGCCGTCAGCGTGTCGGCATCAAGGCGCGTCAAGCGCAACGAAAAACTGGGCTTCGACAAGATCATGGGCGGCCTTGGATTTGGCAAACTGAATGAAGGCCAGCGCCAGGCCCGTGGGCTCGCCGCGCGTGACCAGGTTGAGCGGGCGCGACAGCGGGAACTTGCCGGCGCGCACCTGGGCCACGCTGGCCGCCACGCCGCCCATCGGCAGCAGCTTGATCGCCGTGCCCTGCCGGGCTTCGTAGTCGGCGGCGCCGATCGAGACATAGCCGATCGCGCCCGGGCTGCCGGCCACGGTCTTGATGCCTTGCGCGTTGTCGCCGATCACGACCTGCGGCTTGATCTGGCTGTTGCTGAGTTCGAAGTAGTGCAGGAAGAGTTCGAGCGTCGAGCGCCCTTCGGCCTTGTTCACGACGGTGATCGGCAGATCGGGCCCGCCGACGTCGCGCCAGTTGCGCACTTGCCCGGTGTAGATGGCCTTGATCTGCGCGTCGCTGAGCGAGGCCACCGGGTTGCTGCGGTGAAGGATGATGCTGATCCCGTCCAGGGCCACGGTGTGTGCGATGAGATCGCGCTCCTCGGCCTTCAAGGCGCGCGACACCAGGCCGATCTGCGCCGCGCCGCTGCGCGCGTCGGCGATGCCGCGGGACGAGCCGCCCGATTGCACATCGATGCGCACGCCGGGGTTCTGCTTCTCGAAGCGTTTGGCCATCTCCAGGGCCAGCGGCGCGACGGTGCTCGAGCCGGTGAGCGTGAGCTTGCCTTCGACGGCGTGGGCGCGGCCGAGCCAGGCCAGCGCGACGGCTGCACTGGCCAACGCGCGACGGCGGGTGAGGTTGATCGCTTTCACGGGGACGGCCTTCCTTCAGCAACAGGGGGTGGGTGAGACCGCGCCGGCGGCATCGAACGGCAGGCTGCCGCCGCAGCCTTCGAACAGGCCGTGATGGCGGTCGAAGTTGCCGATGAAGTCGAAGTGCGGTGCGAAGCGCGTGTCGTGCAACATGCGCCAGGTGTTGCCACACACCGGAAATACACGTCCGGTCTCGATGTCGTGGTGCTTGTCGAGTACGAAGCGGTGCGGCTGCCATGCGATGCTGCCGCGGTAGATCACCGCTTGGCCGTAGTCCTCGCACGCTGTTTCGAGCCCGGCGAGCTTGAACAGGCGGTAGGTGGCCGAGAAGAAGCGCAGGTTACCCAGCTTATCGGCCAGCAGGGGGTCGGTGACGGCCAGCGGCCGATCCTCCACCAGGCGCGGGTCGGCCCAGCCGTGGCGTTGAACCAGGCGCATGAAGTCGTTCCAGTACAGCGCGCCGCCCAGGCATTCGCCATACAAGACGGGATCGTTGCGCACGGCGTCCGGCACGCGACGGTCGGCATAGACATCTGAGAAGTAGAACTCCCCACCCGGCTTGAGCAAGCGTTGCACGCCGCGCAGTACCGCGTCCTTGTCGGGCGACAGGTTGACCACGCAGTTCGAGACGATGACGTCGAAGCTGCCAGGCTCCAGGCCGAGTTCGTCCAGGCGTTCGATGTAACCATGTAGGAAACGCACGTTGTCGAAGCCGAACGCTTTCGCGTGGTGTGCACGGTGGTTTTGCGCCACGCCGAGCTGCTCGTCGGTCATGTCGACCCCAACCACCTCGCCTCTCGGGCCGACGAGCTGGGCCAGCAGAAATACGTCGCGCCCGGCGCCGCAGCCAAGATCGAGCACCCGGCAACCTTCCAGCACAGGCGGACACACCAGGCCGCACCCGTAATAACGCGACTGCACCTCCGGGTGAATCTTTGAAAGCAGTGGCTTGAGCCACTCGGGCATCTGGCTGACGTCGCAGCACGCCGTGGTTTTCAGGTCGCTGGTGCTTTGCAATTGCCGGCCGTAGTAGTCTTGAACAATACTGTGCATGGGGTGCTTTCCTTCTACGCCCGAGGGACGATGTCTGAGCGAAACGGTGAGGTCGAGGATGAGGGATCTGGCGCATCGGAAAGCGGTGACTCGCCCGCCCCGTATCGATGCAAGCACCAATCGGGCGGCAAGTGCAGCAGGTCGGCGGGCTCGTCGATGTCGGCCACCGCTGGCAATTCGACGTGGCGCAGCCCGGCCGCTGCGAGCCGCTCGCGGGTGTCGGCCATCACGCTGGCCGTGCTCCAGGCCACGCCGCTGAACAGCGCTGGTGCGGCGCATCGCAGCCCGATCAAGGCATAGCCGCCATCGAGTGCCGGGATGAACACTGCGTCGGCATCGTCCAGCGCCGCAGCCGCGCGGCCCAGCATGGCTGCATCAAGCGCTGGCGCATCAGTGCCGATCATCAGCGCACAGCCCGTGCGTGCCAGCCAGCGATCAAAGGCGCACGCCATGCGTGCGCCGAGGTCGCCTTCGCCCTGGGCCGACAGCGTCATGCCGAACCAGGCGGCGTGGCGGGCCAGCGCGGGATGGCTCATGTCCGGGGCGCAGCACAGATCCACCGGACCCAGCCGCGCATCCAGCGCCTGGCCGATTGCATGCTCCAACAAGCACTCGGCCAGCGTCGCCGCACCCTGCGCACCAAGCGCGGGGATGAGCCGTGTCTTGGCAAAGCCGGCCACCGGCGCCTTGGCCATGACAATGACCGGGCAGCTCGTTTTCATCGGTAGGTTTTCGCGAGTTCATCGGCGGGCACGCCGCGCCAGTGGCACCAGCGCAGCCACCACATCAGCCAGATCGTGCGCCACACGCCGCGTGCCTCCCAGCGCCGACCGGAGGTGACGACACGTTCGTGCAGGCAGGCCGGCGCACCCTGCGCGCGCAGACGACGCGAGAGGTCGACGTCTTCCATCAGCGCCAAGTCTGCGAAGCCGCCCAGGCGCTCGAACACGTCGCGCCGCACGAACATCGCCTGGTCGCCGGTAGCGATGCCGGTCCAGCACGATCGCCGGTTCATCAGGGCCGCGATGACGGGGAACATGGGCGATCGCCCGGTGATGCGCACGTCGAAGCGGCCCCAGGTGGCATCGCCTTGGAGTGCTTCGGCGATCAGGGCATCGGTTTGCGCCGGCAGCACCGTGTCGGCATGCTGGAACAGCAACACGTCGCCACGCGCGCGGGCCGCGCCGGTGTTCATCTGCCGCGCACGGCCACGCGGGGCGACTAAGGCCGCATCGGCCCGGCCCCGGCACAGCGCCAGCGTGCCGTCGCGGCTGCCGCCGTCGACCACGATCACTTCGTGGCCGAGCGCACGCAGCGGCGCCAGCGCGGCCAGCGTCGTCGCGATGACGCCGGCTTCGTCGAGCGTGGGCACGATGATGGAAATTTTCAGCGTCATCGCGTCACGTCGTTGAGTTTCCAGTCGTAGTCGAGGTAGGCCACGCTGGCGTCTTGCTTGCGGATGCGTTCGCGGTCCGCCGGTGCGTCTGCGAGTTGATCAGCGAAGCGGGCATAGAACGCTGCTGCCGAGCCGATGCCGCGGTGGCCAAGCTTGAAGTCCTCGCCGTACCAGGCGAATATCTTCGAGACCTCGAGCCTGGCCTTGGCGGCGTTCCAGCGGTTGCGAGTGCGGTCGGACATGAAGCGCAGGGCCTGTTCGTCGAGCTGAGCGTCCAGGCGCTCGGCGACAAAGGCTTCTTCGCGCAGCGGCGGGCAGCCGATGGACGCACAGTTCACGGCGAAGTGAATGCGCGGGTCGTCGTAGCGACCGCGCGCGCGCAGCATGTCTTGCTCGATGCCGTCGAGCGACAGCGTGCCGCCCAGCAGTGGCACGATCTTCTTCTTCCACGGCGACTGGATCAGGCTGCCCAGGTCCTTGATGGAGGCCAGCTTTGGATAGCCGGTGAGGATCAGCTCGACGGTGTGCGCGTTGTAGGCATTGATCAGGAAGGCCATCTGCTGCGGCTTGCTGAAGGCGTCGAAGGCCGCCGCGTTGATGGAAGCCAGCGCGCCGAGGTAGGCCTTGAGCGCAGCCCGGTCTCGTGCCATGCCTGCATAGCGCAGCTGCGAGGCCTTGCCGCCGTCGATCAGCACCACATGCTTCTTCAGCAGCGCGGTCCAGGCCGCATGGTTGTGGTCGAAGGCCGGCTGGGCATGCGCCGCCGGAAGCGCCAATGCAACGCCAGCAGCAAGCCAGGCGCGGCGTGTGAGGGGGATGGATATGCGGTTCGTCATGCTCGTTCCCAGGTATGAAAGCGTTCGACCCAGGCCAGCAACTGCTGCGGCGCATGCGCGCGCTTCCACTCGCCGGCCGCGTACTTGTTGGCCTCGGCGAGCGTCGGGTAGGTGTGGATCGTGCCGAGGATCTTGTTCAGCCCCAGGCCGTGTTTCATCGCCAGCACGTATTCGGCAAGCAGGTCGCCAGCATGCTCGCCGACGATGGTCACGCCGAGGATCTTGTCCTTGCCCGGCACGGTGAGCACCTTGATGAAACCATGCGCAGTTCCGTCGGCAATGGCGCGGTCGAGATCGTCGAGGCCGTAGCGAGTCACTTCGATGGCGATGCCCTGCTCGCGCGCTTCAGTCTCCGACAGACCAACGCGCGCGACTTCAGGGTCGGTGAAGGTGGTCCAGGGCATGACCGAGTAGTCGGCCTTGAAGCGCCTGAAGCGGCCGAACAGCGCGTTGACGGCCGCATACCAGGCCTGGTGCGCGGCAGCGTGGGTGAGCTGGTAAGGCCCGGCCACGTCGCCGACGGCGTAGATGTTGGGGTAGCGTGTGCGCAGCCAAGCGTCGGTGGCAATAGTCTTGCGCGGCGTGAGCGGGATGCCGAGTTCTTCTAGGCCGTAACCTGCGACGCGCGCACTACGCCCCACGGCGCACAGCAGCGCATCGAACTCGATGGCCTGCTCGACCTCACCGTTTTGGACGATCAAGCGCTTGATGCCGCCAGCCTGTTCGCAGCGCAGCGCCTGGTGCCCGGTCAGCACCACCACACCATCGTTGCGCAGGGATTCGGCCACCAGCTCGGCCACCTCCGGGTCTTCGCGCCCCATCAGCCGCGGCAGCATCTAGACCTGCGTGACCTGCGCACCCAAGCGCGCAAAGCTCTGCGCAAGCTCGCAGCCGATCGGCCCGCCGCCGAGCACCAGCAGCCTCCGGGGGCACTCGGTCAGGTCCCAGACCGTGTCCGACGTGAGGCAGCCCACCTCGGCCAGCCCCGGAATGGGCGGCACGAAGGGCCGGGCGCCGGCGGCGATGACAAAGTTCTTCGTCGTCAGCGTCTGCCGTCGCCCGTCGGCTGCGGTGATCTCCACGCTCCACGGCGAGCTGATGCGTGCATGGCCTTGCACGACGTCGACA
>JANNDW010000322.1:0-12506 GCA_031378125.1 Methylibium sp.
CCTCGGCAGCGAGGGCGGCGAACGGCAGCAGGAGCAGCAAGGCGAAAGCAGGGAGCTTCATGGCGCAACCTCCTTCGCTATAGTATGCCGCATGCCCAGACAAATCCTCGACGAAGCCCGCATCCACCCCGCGATCCGCGACAAGGTCGCGGCCCACAACGCCGATATCGTGAAAGAAGTCATGGACGCGGTGGCCGGCAATGCCGTGGTCATCGTCGGCATGCGGCAGAACCTCATGCCCAGGCACGCGAAGAAGCTGCTCGACCAGGACAACATCCGCTACAAGTACCTGGAGTACGGCAGCTACCTCAGCGGCTGGCGCCGGCGCAACGCGCTGAAAATGTGGACCGGCTGGCCGACCTTCCCGATGGTGTTCGTCAAAAGTACGCTGGTGGGCGGGGCCGGCGAACTGGCCAAGCTGATTGAAAGCGGCGAGCTGAAGCGGATGCTGAGCACGTGATCGAGCTGGCGCACAACGGCGCCGTGGCCGCGCTTGGGCGGTGCTGCCGCAGCAGCCTGTTCAGCGCCTGCGCACTGTGGGCCGCCACCGCCCCCGCAGCCGGCGCCGAGCCGCTTCTTACCGACTGCCGCATCGCCGGCATTCGCAACAGCGTCAAATGCGGCGTGCTGCAGCGTGCGCTCGACCCCGCCCGCCCCGACGGCACCCAGATCGACCTGCACTTTGTGCTGGTCCCGGCGATCGCGCGGCGCAAACTGCCCGACCCGGTTTTCCTGCTGGCCGGCGGTCCCGGGCAAAGCGCCGTTCGGCTGGCGCCGGGCCTGATGGGGCTGCTGAACCGGCTGGCCAACCGGCGCGACATCGTGTTCGTCGACCAGCGCGGCTCCGGCCGCTCGGCACCGCTGGACTGCGCCGAGTCCGGCCGCGAGCCGCTCGCCGAGCAGGTGGATCCGCAGCGCCAGGTCGAGCGGCTGGCCCGCTGCCGCGCCGAGCTGCAGACGCTGGCCTACATCAAAGCGCCCGGCGACCTGCGTTTTTTCACCACGCCGTTGGCGATGCAGGACCTGGACGCCGTGCGCCAGCGGCTCGGCGCGCAGCGCATCAACCTGGTCGGCGCGTCGTACGGCACGCGCGCCGCGCTCGAGTACCAGCGCCAGTTTCCGGCCCACGTTCGGCGCAGCGTGATCGACGGTGTTGCGCCGCCCGACATGGTGCTGCCGGCCAGCTTTGGCGTCGATGGACAAGCCGCGTTCGAGGCGCTGCTGGCCTCTTGCGCGGCCGACCCCGCCTGCGCCGCGGACCACCCGGTGCTGCGGGCCGACTGGTCCGCGCTGGTCAACAGCCTGCCCAAACGCTTGAGCGTGGCGCACCCGCTGACCGGCGCCACGGAAAGCTTTGTGCTGACGCGCGAGATGCTGCTCGGCGCGGTGCGAGGCCCGCTCTACAGCCCGGCGCTGGCCGCCGGGCTGCCCGCCGCCATCAGCGCGGCGGCACGCGGCAACTTTGCGGCCCTGATGGGCATGAGCGCGTTGCTGGCGCCGCGCCACGGCGGGCAGCTGGCGATGGGCATGCACTTTTCGGTGGTGTGTGCCGAGGACATGCCGTTGCTCAAGCGGGCCAAGCCCGCCGAAGGGCCGGGCGCGCAGTTCGGTGACGGAGCCGCGCGCATGTACGCCCGAGTCTGCGCCGACTGGCCGAGCGGCGAGGTGCCGCAGGCGTTCTACGGCGTGCCGGTCAGCGCGTCGCCGGTGCTGCTGCTCAGCGGCGGCCTGGACCCGGCCACGCCGCCCCGCCATGGCGAGCGCATCGCCCAGGCGCTGGGGGCGCTGGCGCGGCATGTGGTGGTGCGGAACGCCGGCCACGGCGTGATGGGGCTGGGCTGCATGCGCGACGTGATCTATCGCTTCATCGACGCGGCCGACGACAAGGATGCCGCCGCCGTCGATGCAAGCTGCACCACGAACCTACCGCGGCCGCCGCACTTTCAGCCGGTCGGCATGGCGGCGCAGGCGCCTCGATGATCGAGGTCCAGCAACTCGCCAAGCGTTTCGCCGCGCCGCGCAGCGTGTTCCAGGCGTTGGGTTTCCAATCCGGCGCGCCACGGCTCGTGCAAGCGGTCCGCGATGTGAGCTTCACCGCCGCCGATGGCCGCATCACCGGCCTGCTGGGCCCCAACGGCGCCGGCAAGACGACCACGCTGCGCATGCTGGCCGGCCTGATCACCCCCGACACCGGGCGCATGGCGGTGGACGGCATCGCCGTGGCCAGCCGCCCGCGCGAGGCGCTGGCGCGGATGGGCGTGCTCAGCGATGCGCGCGGCCTGTACCCGCGCCTGAGCGCGCGCGAGAACATCGTCTACTTCGGCCGCCTGCAAGGCATGAGCCCGGACGCCGCCCACGCACGTGCTGAAAGCCTGGCCTCGATGCTCGACATGAAGGCGCTGCTGGAGCGCCGCACCGAAGGCTTCAGCCAGGGCGAGCGCATGAAGACCGCGCTGGCCCGCGCGCTGGTGCACGACCCCGCCAACATCGTTCTCGATGAACCCACCAACGGCCTGGACGTGCTGGCCACCCGCGCGCTGCGCGACAGCCTGCGCTGGCTGCGCACGCCCGCAGGCGGCGCCAAGTGCATTGTGTTTTCGACCCACATCATGCAAGAGGTCGAGCGGCTGTGCGACAGCGTGGTGGTGGTCTCGCACGGGCGCACCGTGGCCACCGGCACGGTGGACGAGCTGCTCGCACAGACGCGGGAGCGCGACTTCGAGGCGGCGTTTGTGAAGCTCGCGTTCGGTGCGCCGGCGGCACATGGCGTGGGTGAGCGCGCATGAAGATGCTCGCATCGGCCCGCACCGTCTTCGCCAAGGAGATCGTCGACGCGCTGCGCGACCGGCGCACCTTGCTGGTCGTGCTGCTGTCCAGTGTGCTGATGGGCCCGCTGGTGCTGATCGCGCTGTCCGGCCTGATCGCCACGTTCGAGGCGCGCGCAGAAAAGCGCGAGGTGTTCGTGGCCGGCATCGAACATGCACCCGCGCTGAAGAACTACTTCGAGCGCCAGACCTATGTCGTCAAGCCCGCACCGGCCGACTTCGAGGCGCAGTTGCGCGGCTCCAAGCTCGGTGACCCGGTGGTCGTGGTGCCGCCGGACTTCGAGGCCGCGATGCTGCGCGGCGATGCGCCGGCGCTGGAATTGGTGAGCGACAGCGCCAACAAACAGGCTGAGTCGGGCACCGGCCGCATCCAGCGCCTGCTGGCGGGTTACAGCCGCGAACGTGCGCTGCTGAGCCTGGCGTTTCGCGGTGTTTCGCCCGAGCTGCTGGAACCCATGCGGGTTGAGGAACAAGACCTGGCCAGCACCCAGACGCGTGCCACCCAGCTCACCGGCATGCTGCCCTTCTTCGTGATGCTGGCCGTGCTGTACGGCGCGCTGCACGCCGCGCTGGACACGACCGCCGGCGAGCGCGAGCGCGGCTCGCTGGAGCCGCTGTTGATGAACCCGGCCGAGCTCATGGCGCTGGTGCTGGGCAAGTGGGGCGCGGTCGCTTCAGTGGCCATGCTGATTGCCGTGCTCAGCTGCTTCAGCTTCATTCCGGCCCAGCGGCTGCTGCAAAGCGACACGCTGCAGGCGCTGTTCCAGTTCGGCTTGCGCGAGGCCCTGCTGTTCCTGGTGCTGCTGCTGCCGTTTGCTGCGGCACTGTCGGCGCTGCTGATGGCGGTGGCGATTCGGTGCAAGAGCTTCAAGGAAGCCCAGGCGAACAGCAGCGTCGTGATCCTGGGGGTCTCGTTGCTGCCGCTGGCGAATGTGTTCAACCTGGGCGGCGAAGCACCCTGGCACTTGTGGGTGCCGGCGCTGGCACAAAACACCTTGATGACGCGGGTGCTCAAAGGCGAAGGTTTCGACGCCGAGCAGCTGCTGGTTCCCTTGGCTGTGTGTGTGCTGTTGAGTGTGCTGTGCCTGCGCTTCGTGGCGCGCCGGCTGCGCAGCGCGGCGGTGCGCTGAGCCTGCGGCCAGGCTCTTACACTAGAGACCTTTTCAGTCTCGAGGTCACACCCATGATTCTTTACGGCAACTGGCGTTCGCTGGCCACTTACCGCGTGCGCGTCGCGCTGGCGTTGAAGGGCATTGCGCACGAGGTGATCGATGTCAACCTGGCCACCGGCGAGCAGCACGGCGCCCAGTTCAAGGCCGTCAACCCGCAAGGCGTGTTGCCCGCGCTGGACGATGGGCATGGCGCGGTGCTGTTCCAGTCGCTGGCCATCGTCGAGTACCTGGACGAGACCCACCCCACCCCGCCACTGCTGCCCGCCGACCCGGCCGGGCGCGCGCGGGTTCGGGGTCTGGCGCAGATCCACGCGGCCGACGTGCACCCGCTGCTGGTGCCCCGTGTCCGCAACTATTTGCAAAAGGACGCGGGCCTGGACGACGCCGCGCTGCAAAAGTGGCTGGCGCGTGCGCTGTTGAGCGGGCTGGACGCGATCGAGGCCAATCTGGCCGCGTCACCGCACACCGGCGCGTTTTGCCACGGCAACACCCCGACCCTGGCCGACATCTGCCTGGCGTCCCAGCTGATTGCCATGCAGCTGTTCAAGGTCGACGCATCGGCCTACCCGACCGCGGGTCGAATCTTCGCCGGGTGCGAGAAGCTGCCGGCGTTTGCTGGCGCCCACCCGTTGAAGCAACCCGGCGCACCTACTCCCCAATAAGGTGGATTCCGTCTTGCCGGCATGTCGTTCATGATGCCTCTCGATGACCGGGGACTGGCGCCGGCAGGGAGAAAACGATGCTGTCCGATCTGCGAACCGACTCCGGCTGGCCCCTCCATGCCGCCCCGCTGCGCGTGTACAGCGGCACGCAGCCCAGCCCCTTTCCCGACGATGCCGGGCTCTGCATCGAGGTCAGGCTCGCGCTGCTGCGCACTTGCCCAACGCTGGCTTGCAGCGTCGAGGTCATGGCTCGCGACGGGGTGGTTCGCTTGCGCGGCAGCGTGGGCTCCGAACGCGTGTTGGTCCGCATGTACAAGGCCGCTCGCAGCGTGCCGGGCATCCACTGGATTTGCAACGACGTGATCGTCGCGCGACCTCTCTGAGCGCTCCAAGGCCGCCGCCTGGCGGCGGCCGTCCCCCGCGGGGACCAAGGAAAGTAGCAAAGCCACATTTCCTTGAGGGCGTGACTCAGCGAGGCGGGGCGAGTCGCGCGCCGGGGCTGCCCGGACGAACCGCTGCCTGGCGCATCACACAACGCGTCAAGCCCTCTGGGCTGGCCCGCTGCATCGCCACCAGCAGCGCATGGGGCACGTTGCGCCCGGTCAACTGATCGGCAAAGCGCGCCTGCACATCGCGCTGCATCCGCACCAGCAGGTGGGCGGTGGTTTCGGCGTCGGCCAGCGCACGGTGGGCGCGGCCGGCGTTCGGCAGGCGGTGCAGTGCGGCCAGCGTGCCCAGCCGGTGGTTGGCAGCCGTCGGGTACAGGCGGCGCGCCAGCAGCAAGGTGCAGGCGAAGTGGTGCGCGGCATCGGGAACGCATTCGGCCCGCTGCGCTTCAGCCTGCCAGAAACCGCGGTCAAAGGCCGCGTTGTGCGCCACCAGCGGGCAGCCCTTGGTGAATTGCAGCACCTCGCACATCACCGCCCGGGCGGAAGGGGCGGTTTGCAGCATGTGGTTGCTGATGCCGGTGAGCTGCTCGATGAAAGGCGGCACCCACGCGCCGCTGTTCATCAGGCTTTGAAAGCGGCCGACGAGCTGCCCGTCCTGCACCAGCACGGCGGCAATTTCGGTGGCGCGTGCGCCCTGGCCGGGCGACAGGCCGGTGGTTTCGAAGTCGATGACGGCGATGGTTTCCATGGCCCGCTCGATGCCCGGACTCAAGGCTTGGCGGCCTGCAGGACCTGATCGGCCATGGCCGCCGCCTGCGCGTCGCCGGTTTGCTCGGCGTGGGCGCGCAGTCCGTGGGCCACGCCGTCGCGGTCCGCGGCGCTGCGGTTCTGGCTGACCTTCCATTTGCCGGTCAGCGCGGTCAGCGTGAGCTCGATGCCGACGATGGCGCGCAACATCGTGGCGATGTAGTCGGCTGGGGCGTCGCTCACTTCCCAGGGCACGGCGCGGGCGGCCTCGTGCCGGTGGGTCAGGCGCGTCACCAGGCGCAGCAGCCAGGGTGCGTCGTCAACCACCCGCAAGCTGCCGCGCGCCTGCACGATCACGTAGTTCCAGGTCGGCACGACCTTGCCGGTGGCGGCCTTGCTCGGGTACATGCTGGGCGAGATGTAGGCCTGCGGGCCCTGGAACACCACCAGCGATTCGACATCGGTGCGCGCCTCGCGCCAGACCGGGTTGGCGCGCGCCACGTGGGCGACCAAGATGCCGGGGCCACCGGCCGGGTCGGCGTCGAGAATGAAAGGCATCGGGTTGGCCTGCAGGCCGCCCGTGCCCAGCGTGATCAGCAGGCCCAGCGGGTGCGTGCGCACCAGCTCGTGCAACACCTCGGGGCGGGATTCTTCAAAGTGCGAGGGCAAGTACATGGGGTGTTGGCCAGGGATCCACCAGCGTGGCGACGGGCGGCGACAACCGGTCGGGGTCGCGGCTCAGGACAGCAGAACGGGCTCGCAGCGGACTTCGGTCGTCACCGAATTGGCGATGAAGCAGGCGTCGTGCGCGCGGTGGTGCAGGCGCAGCAGTTCTTCGGGGTCCGGGGAGCGCTCGCCGGAGAACACCACCCTGGGCCGCAGCACCACCTGCGTCATCGCCATGCGGCCGTCGGCATTGCGCGCCAGGGTTCCGGCGGCGTTGTCGACGTAGGTCTCGACCTGCCACCCGGCCTTGGCGGCGATCGACAGAAACCACAGCATGTGGCAACTGGAGAGCGATGCAACGAAGGTTTCTTCGGGGTCGACGGCGGCCGCGTCCGACCAGGGCGTTGGCACCACCTGCGGCGACGACGAACCGGCCAGCTCGGCGCCGCCATCGAAACGAATCAGGTGCCTGCGGCTGTAGCGGTTGCCCAGGAAGTCCTGCTCGCCGCGTTGCCAGAGCACCTCGGCGGTGTACTCGGCCATGATGGGGCCTCTTTCAGGTCGGGGTGGCGGTGGGCCTATCGCTGCCAGCGTCGCCACAGGTCGCCGGCATGGGCCAGCCCAGAGCCTAACAGCAGCAGCACGGTCCAGCCCCACCAGCTGCCCGCCAAGGCGCCGCGCAGCGCCAGCATCAGGCACAGGCCGGACAGCAGGTTGGCGACAAACTCGCGCGGCGCCACGCCCTTGCCAGATCTGCGGTGGTAGACGAGCAAGGCCGCGCCTTCCAGCAGCGTGAAGCCAATGATGATCTCGATCAGGCGGTTGATCAGGATCTCATCCAAGGCCCGCTTCCCGGCGCTCAGCGCTTGCCGAACGGCCTGTTGAGACGAATCGTCTCAACGTTGAGGCAGCCCGCGATCGCCACCCACAGCAGGTAGGGCACGAGCAGCCAACTCGAACCCGGCGAGTAGGGTGCCATCGCGACGATCAGCCCGAGGACGGACAGCCACAGCAGCACCAATTCGGCCAGCGCCCAGTCCGGACGTTTGAGGCGAAAGTAGAGCACGCTCCACAGAATATTGAGCGCACCGTTGAGGGCAAACTGCAGCACCATGCACAGGCGGCTCGCATCATTCGGTGCGTGTTGCCACGCCAGCGCACCGGCTGCCGCGGCAGCGGCGAAGATCAGCGTCCAGATCGGCCCGAAAGCCCAGTCGGGCGGCTTCCAGCGCGGTTGAACCAGCCCCTTGTACCAGGGCCCGAGGTCGGTGAGCAGCCCGCCGATCGTGGCCACGACCAGCGCCGCGGCAGCGGCAATGCCGATGGCCTCGAGGTCAAGGCCCTCCAGCGTCACCGGGGCACCCTAAGGCGACGCTGAACAGGCCCCTGCGAGGGCGCGCGCCCCGGTTTGGGATGGGCTGCAAGGCGACAACCGCAGCCATAGCCCCAGCTATGGCGAGGATTTTCAACGCCGCAGACCGCCCAAAGCGGGGATGCGCGAACCGCGAGGGACTTGTTCAGCGTTGCCCTAAGCACTTGGTGCGGTCCCGCCGAGCGGGAACAGGATCTCTTGAAGGCGGCCCGGCGCTCTCATGCCCGCGCGAAACCCAGCAGGTGCGCCATGTCCTTCAAGAAAATGCGCACATGGGCCATCGGCTTCTTGCGCGCCAGTTCCTTGTTCATGTAGGACTCGAAGGTGAGTTGCTGCACGTCACGATCTTCGCAGATCTTGACGAAGCTCTCGCGGCGCTTCTCGGTCGAGTACCAGAACCACTGCATGATGGACAGCACGCGGAACACCGTGCCGTGCGCCTTCATGAAGCGCTTGCGAGCCAACTTGAGCGAACCCACGTCGCCGGTCCGCAGCAAGGCCTGCACCGCCTCGGCCGCGAGACGGCCGCCGTACATCGCGTAGTAGATGCCTTCACCCGATGCCGGCGCCACCACGCCGGCGGCGTCGCCGGCCAGCACCACATCGCGGCCGTTGTCCCAGCGCGGCAGCGGCTTCATCGGAATGGGTGCGCCTTCGCGGCGCAGCGTCTCGGTGTCCGCAAGACCGGCGGTGTCGCGCAACCGGCCGACCGCGCTGCGCAGCGAAAAGCCCTTGTCGGCGCTGCCGGTGCCGATGCTCAGGGTGTCGCCGTGCGGGAACACCCAGCCGTAGAAGTCAGGCGACAGCGAGCCGCGGTAGTACACGTCGCAGCGCGAGCCGTCGTAGCCGGCGGGCTTGACGGCCGGGGCCTTGACGATCTCGTGATACGCAAAAACATACTTGGTGCGTTCGGCGCCCGGCACTTGCTGGCTGGCCACTTTGGAACGCGCACCATCGGCGCCGACGATGCTGCGCGCGCGCACCCGGGCGGCCACGCCGTCGCCCTTGCCGGCCGATTCGCGCTGCTCGAAATGCACCACGCTCACGCCGTCGTCGTCGCGCGTGATCTTGTCGAAGGTGCCGATGCGGCGCACCGCGCCGCTGGCCGCCGCGCGCTCACGCAGCCATTCGTCGAAGTGGTCGCGGTCGACCATGCCGACAAAGCCGTTGTCGATCGGGATGTCGACCCGGTTGTCCTTCGGAGAAATCATGCGCGCCGAGCGCGCCTTGGCCACCAGCATCTCGTCGGGGATTGCGAAGTCCTTGATCAGGCGCGGCGGGATGGCGCCGCCGCAGGGTTTGATGCGGCCGGCACGGTCCAGCAGCAGCACCGAGCGGCCTTGGCTTGCCAGGTCGTGCGCCGCGGTGGCGCCGGCCGGCCCGCCGCCGACCACGACCACGTCAAAGGTTTCGAGTTGGGAATCGGGCTGCGTCGTCGGTTTCATCATGATGCTCACCTTGGGTCTGCGGCCACGGCGGGATGGCCGTAGCGCGGGGACAGTGGGGCCAGCGGGGACGCGGGCCGCTCGCTCTCGTGCGCCGGTGCAAGGCGGGCCGCCAACACCGCGGAGACCACGAACAACAAGGCCTCGAATCCGAACACGCTTGCATAGGCGGGGCCGGGCGAGCCGATCAGCCAGCGCGCCAAATCACTGGCCGCCGTTCCAACCAAACCACCCAGGCCGAAGGCCACCGCCTGCGCGGCGCCCCACAGGCCCATGCGCACGCCCTCGCGCGCATGGCGGCCCTGCGTGGCCATGCGCATCATCGAGGCAATGGCCGCAATCGAAAATGCGCCGTTGGCCACGCCGAGCGCAAACACGGTGGCCTTCAGCGGCCAGGCCGGGCCGGCCAAGCCAGCGGCCACCAGGCCCAGCAGGGCCAGCGCAGAGGCCAGGCAACCGCCCACCGTCCAGCCGCGCAGAGAACCCAGCGGCGTGCCGGCAAAGCGGTGGCCCATCACGGCGACCAGGATCATGCCGGCCAGCACGCCGCCGTGCTGCCCGCCCGACAGCTGCGTCGAGCCGCCCGGCGTGAGGCCGAACACCGAGCCGGCAAAGGGCTCCAGGATCAAGTCCTGTGCGCTGTAGGCCAGCATCGAGACGAAGATGAAGATGGTGAAGCGCCGCGCTGCCGGTTCGGCCCAGACCTGAGCGAGCGCTTCGATGAACGAAGATGTCGCCTCAACCTCAACCTCGGCCTCGGCCTTGGAGCTGCGACGCAAGGCCATGCCGGGCCGGTCCTGGCCCGGCGCGCTTTCGACGCGATACAAGGCGATCAGCGTGACCACGAACGCGACGACCGCCACCGCCGACGTCACCGCCACCAGCCGCTCCGGCGAATACGGATCGAGCAGCTTTCCCGCCACGCCCGCGGTGACTGCAAAGCCGGCGATCATCATCATCCACACAATGGTCGCAGCCGGCGCCCGCCGGCTCATCTCGACACGCTTGGCCAGCAGCACCAGCAGCGAGGTTCCGCTGGCGCTGACGCCCACACCAATGAGCATGAACGCCGCGACGGCCAACCCGATGCCTGCGCCCGGGTTGCTGCCCATCCACACCGTGCCCAGCGCGGCGAGCACGCCGCCGGCGGCCAGCACCGCCATGCCGCCGATGATCCACGGCGTGCGGCGCCCGCCCACATCGGAGCCGTAACCCATCCGGGGCCGCGTGAGCTGGACGAGGTAGTGCAGCGCCACCAGCATGCCGGGCAGCAATGCCGGCAAGGCCAGCTCGACCACCATCACGCGGTTCAAGGTCGAAGTGGTCAACACCACAATGGCGCCCAGGCACGCCTGAACCAGCCCGAGCCGGACGATGCCGCCCCAACCCAAGTTGTTCGAGCTCACGCTGCCGCACCGCGCAGCGCGAACGCGCTGACCATCATGCCCAGCACGAACAACGGCACACCCAAGCCGCTGTACCAGACGGCGCGATCGACGGGGCTTTGCAGGAAGCGCCGCATCATCAGCCCCTGCCCCACGATCAGTGCGCCCACCGAGGCGGCATGGACGGGTTGGCCCCACTGCAGCAGCAAGCCCACCACCACGAACTGCGGCACGATCATGAAGCCGCAGGCCGTCTGCGCGGCTCTTTGAACACCCAGGCGCACCGGCAGCGAGCCCACGCCCATCACGCGGTCGCCTTCGACCGACTTGAAGTCGTTCAGGGTCATGATGCCGTGGGCGCCGGCGCTGTACAGCGCGGCCAGCATCAGCGAGCGGCTGTCGGGCATCGCGCCGCCGGCCATCACGGCCGCGCCCGTCACCCAGGCCAGCCCTTCGTAGCACAGGCCGCAGGCCGCGTTGCCCCACCAGCCGTTCAGCTTCAGCCGCACCGGCGGTGCGCTGTAGGCCCAGGCCAGCAGCAGCCCGGCGACCGCGGCGCCAAAACCCCACGGGCCCAGCGCGGTGGCCACCAGCAGCGACAGCAAGGTCCACAACACGGCGATGTACAAGCCCCATTGCCCCGGCATGCGGCCGGACGGAATGGGGCGGTTCGGCTCGTTGATGGCATCCACGTGGCGGTCGTACCAATCGTTCACGGCCTGGCTGCTGGCGCACACCATCGGCCCGGCCAACACGATGCCCGTCACGATCAGCGGCCAGCGGCCCTGCGGGCTGACACCCGAGGCCACCACGCCGCAGCCGAAGGCCCACATTGGCGGGAACCAGGTGATCGGCTTGAGCAACTCGGCCACCACTGGCAGCGCGGGGACAGCGGTCAGATCAGAGCGAACCATGTGAAATATTTTGTGCTTGACATAGTTATGTGTCAACTTAAACTTACACTGTTTTTCGCGCTCTTGCGCGGAGCAAGCGTCGGTTCCGCGGTGGCTCCTCCATCCCGGCGGCCCACTGGCAAGACGCGCCTTTCGAGACCCGTGCATCGATGAAACCCGGCTCCCCGCTTGAACGTGATCTGCTCGCCGCGGCAGACCTGTCTTCCCGGCAAGGGGGGCCGTCGGCGATCGTCATTGGCAGCGGTTTCGGCGGCTTGGCAGCCGCCATTCGGCTGCGCGCGCGCGGCTTCCGCGTCACTGTGCTGGAAAAGCTCGACGCTCCCGGCGGCCGCGCTTACGTGTACCGGCAGGACGGCTACACCTTCGATGCCGGCCCGACCATCATCACCGCGCCGTTCATGCTCGAAGAGTTGTGGGCGCTGTGCGGCCGCAAGATGTCTGACGACGTGGACCTGCGTCCGCTCGACCCGTACTACCGCATCCGCTTTGCCGACGGCACGCACTTCGACTACAGCGGCGACGCGGCGGCCATGCGCGCCGAGGTGGCGCGCTTTTGCCCCACCGACCTGGCCGGCTTTGAAGCGTTCATCGAGGAATCCGAGCGTTGCTACCAGCTCGGTTTCGAGGAGCTTGGCAGCGTCGCGTTCGACACCGTCGGCGACCTGTTGGCCGCCGTGCCATCGATGATGAAGATGCGTGCCTGGCGCAGCCTGTACCGCATGGCTGCCAGCCATCTAAAGGATGCCAAGCTGCGCATCGTGATGAGCTTTCACCCGCTGCTGATCGGCGGCAACCCGTTCGCCGTGACCTGCGTGTACAGCCTGATCACATCGCTCGAACGCCGCTTCGGCGTGCATTGGGCGATGGGCGGCACCGGCACGCTGGTGCGCGGCCTGGTGGGCTTGCTGGAAGGCAGCGGCGCGACCTTG
>JANNDW010000388.1:0-1516 GCA_031378125.1 Methylibium sp.
ATCGGTCATGGCCGATTCTGCCCCGAGAACTTGCCCTGTGAACTGGCCTCCCGATCGGGGGCCCAGACCGCGCCCCGGATCGCGCCTGAGACCGCTCCCCGACACCGCGCCCGAGTTCAGCCACTCATCATCGCCGTCCAGCGCCGCTGCATTTCGGCCGGGCTCACCGCTTCCTTGCGGGTGGCCAGGTTCCAGCGGTGGCCAAACGGGTCCAGCAGCACGCCGCAGCGATCGCCATAGAACTCGTCTTTGGCCACGCGCAGCACGGTGGCGCCGTGTTCTTCGGCCAGCGCCATGGTGGCGTCAACATCGGGCACGTACAGGTGCAAGGCCACCGGCGTGCCCCCCACCGAGGCGGGAGCCAGCGCGCCGAAGTCGGGGTATTCGTCGGCCAGCATCAGGCGCGACTCGCCGATCAGCAGCTCGGCGTGGCCGACCTTGCCGCCGGGCTCCAGCAGCGAGAAGTCTTCGCGTGCGCCAAACACCTTGGCGTAGAACAGGATGGCCTGGGCCGCGCCCCGCACCACCACATGGGGTGTCAACGGGCCGAGGGTGGAAGCGCTGGGGGTGGTTGGGGCGGCGATGGGTGGGGTCATGGCAGATTCCTCGCTACACTGGGTGGATAAATTACATTACGTAGCGTTCCATAAATGACTGTCCCTGTCAAGCCATCGCCGAATCCGGCGCCGCGGGCCATGGCGAAGACCGCGCCTGAGGCGGGCGCCGATGCTGCATCGTTCGCAGCGACCACGCCCGCCGGGCCGGCCCGCAGCCGGGGGCGGCCGCGCAGCCCGCAGATTCGCGACGCCATCCTGCGCGCCGCGCGCGCGCTGATGAACGAGGCCGGGCCCGCCGGGCTGACGATGGAGGCCGTGGCCGAACGCGCGGGCGTGGGCAAGCCCACCGTCTACCGCTGGTGGCCCAACCGCCACGCGGTGGCCATGGCCGCGTTGATGGACGTGGCGGCGCTGCCCCACGCGCCTTCGCGCAAGCGCTCACCGCTGCGGGCGCTGGAGCAGCAACTGCTGGTGGTGAGTGAAACGCTGGTGTCGCGCCAGGGCCGCAATGTCACCGCGATGATCGCTGCGGCCGACCCGGACACCGAGGTTGCAAAAGCGTTTCGCCACCACTTTGTGCTGGCGCGGCGCAGCGAAGGCAAGGCACTGCTGGAAGCGGCCGTGCAGACCGGGGAATTGCGTGCCGGCCTGAACGTGGAGGTGGCGCTGGACCAGATCTACGGCGCCTTGTTCTTCCGCGTGCTGATGGGCCACGCGGGCATTGACGCGGCGTTTGTGCGCGCCCTCGTCAAGCAGGTCGTGCGCGGCCTGGCAGCGCAGTGAGCTGTTCGGGCCGCACAGGCGGCGACGATCAGACCCGTACTTCGCCGTGGCCCAGCACCACCCATTTCATCGACGTGAGGCCCTCCAGCCCGACCGGCCCGCGGGCATGGAGCTTGTCGGTGCTGATGCCGATCTCGGCGCCCAGGCCGTATTCAAAGCCGTCGGCGAAGCGGGTC
>JANNDW010000389.1:0-6093 GCA_031378125.1 Methylibium sp.
CAAGGGAATCATCGGAAGGCCCATTCATGCCGGCCAGTGATAATTTCTCATTGAGCCATTACTGGAGGATACGTCATGCGGGCCGGAGAGGAACTGCTTCTGGCCGGAAGTTCGTCCCTATACCGTGGCCACCGGCGTGACCGGCGAGCCGACGGCGCCCGGAAGGCGCAGGGGCGGGGCGGTCAGCAGGAAGCGGCTGCGCTGGTTTGCGTAGAGCCAGTTCGCCAGTTCGGTCAGGTACCAAAGCTCGCCCAGATGAACGCCGAGCTTGAACAGGCAGTGCTCGTGCAGCGGCAGGACGGCGCCAAGCGGGCCGATGTTCTTGCGCGCGCCCAGGGTCGAGGATGATTCGACGGCAAGATTGTCCGCGGCGATGGCGGCAATGCCCGTATCGGTGATCCAGTTGAGCAGGGCCTGGTCCGAGCCGTCCAGCACGGCGCAGGCGAGCCTGATCGAGCGGTCCGGACCTTGCGCCGGACTGTCGACGATCAATTGGCCCAGCCCCGTATGCAGGCACAGGATATCGCCTTCGCCCACGCTGACGCGATCGGCTTCCATGATCTTCAGCAGCATCTCGAGGCTGACCTGGGTGCGTGCTTCGCCCAGATGGCGATGCAGGTCGACCATCACGCCGCGCCCTTGCACGCCGGTTTCGGCCATGGTGGCAATCGATACCGCGCGTGCGCCCAGCTCGCCCTGGATGCCCTGGTTGTTGTCGTCGACGATCTTCCAGCCGTTGTAGAAGACGCGCTTGCGCTCCCCGCTGCCGTCCATATCAAACAGCGAGCCCTTGTGGGCGAATGCGTCCCATTGGGTGGAGTACTGGCTGTAGATGAGAACGGCTTCATCCGAGCTGACGTCGGTGGAGCGCGGGTCGACCTGGTCGTGCGGGAAGTTGAAAACGTGGTTTCCGCCACGCATCACCGGCTTGAAGACCGGCGCGCAGCGATGATCATTCAACACCTGGCCGCCGGGGCGATCCAGCGGCAGACTCAGGCAAAAGATCTCGCCGGCGATGACCTCCTTCATGGCTTCCTTGCGGCGCGCCGGGGTCAGCAGGTTCATGCGGCCGCGCTGATCGTCGGGGCCGAAGTCGCCCCAGTTGGAACCCGCGGGCCGTTGCGTCCAGCGCTGAGTCATCGTGGTGTCCGTTGCGTGTTTGGTGGATCGGTCAGTCGGACGTGATGTTGGCGTCCTTGATCAGCTTGCCGTAAAGCGCCAGATCGGCCTTGATCAGGCTGGCGAATTCAGCAGGAGAATTCATGATCAGTTCATTGCCGCCGTCTTCGCCCAGGCGCTTCATCACGTCCGGCGACTTGCCGATCTTCGCCAGTTCCCGATAGAGCTTCTCGACGATTGCCGGGTCTGTCTTGGCGGGTGCGAGCATGCCCTGGAATTGTGTGATGTCGTAACCCTTGAAACCCACTTCCGCGAGGGTGGGAAGCTGGGGCAGGGTCGGGGAGCGCTGCGCGCCCGTGATGGCGAACGCGCGCAGCTTGCCGGACTTCATCATCGGCGCGGCCGTGACCAGGGCCTCGAAGGTGAATGTCAGCTGGCCGCCCAGGAGGTCGGACCACACTGCGGCGCCCCCCTTGTAGGGCACATGGATGAGCTTGGCGCCGCTCAGCTGCTCGAAGAGAACGCCGGCAAGATGCCCGCCGCCGCCGATGCCGGTGGACCCGTAGCTCACCGTGCCCGGGTTTGCCTTCGCGGTGGCGACCAGATCCTGTAGGCTGCGGATCGGCGACGCATCCCGGACAACGACGGCATATTGGTAGCACGTGATCTGGCTCACCGGCGCGAAGTCATTGACCGGATCGTAGGCGACCTTGCGGTACAGGACCGGATTGATGACGATCGGGCCGCTTGCCGTGATTAGCTGAGTGTGCTCACGTAATTCGATGGTTCGATGTTCAAGTATATCGATGGTTTGGATGAGGATTGTGGCGAGCGCATCTTGCAGGAGATTGTGTTCGTCAGGTTGTGAGGTTTGAAGAAGCCGTTCGAGGTCAGGGGTGATGCTGACTTGAAGGCGATGTCCGCGGCCGACCCATCGGCGGGGTCGCGATTTGCGGCTGGCCTCCGTTCTTCGGGCGCTACGCGCCCTCATCACTGCGGCCAGCCGCAAATCGCGAAGGGATCGGCGCGCTGTGGGCGTTCCAACCGAATGCTCGGCAAGCGCGGCGCACTCGCGTGGCGGGCGAGTTAGAACGGATCATCGCCGTCGGGAGTCGGCGCGATAGTCGGGCGCCGCCGCAAGTTGCGTTGCTGGTCGTGGAAGCGCTGAATCCGACAGTGACGGCAAATCGGTGGAGCGCAGCGCGAACCGCGCGGGTTGGTTGCGCATGGCGCGGTCCGGTCAGCGCTGGGTGACCGAGCGCTTGAAGGCGATGTCCGCGGCCGACCCATCGGCGGGGCGCGATTTGCGGCTGGCCTCCGTTCTTCGGGCGCTACGCGCCCTCATCACTGCGGCCAGCCGCAAATCGCGAGGGCATCGGCGCGCTGTGGGCGTTCCAACCGAATGCTCGGCAAGCGCGGCGCACTCGCCCAGCGGGCGAGTTAGAACGGATCATCGCCGTCGGGAGTCGGCGCGATAGTCGGGTGCCGCCGCAAGTTGCGTTGCTGGTCGTGGAAGCGCCGAATCCGACAGCGGCGGCAAATCGGTGGAGCGCGGCGCGAACCGCGCGGGTTGGTTGCGCATGGCGTGGTCCGGTCAGCGCTGGGTGACCGAGCGCTTGCCGGGGAGCGCTGGCAAGGCAAAGTGCTGACTTGAAGGCGATGTCCGCAGCCGACCCATCGGCGGGGCGCGATTTGCGGCTGGCCTCCGTTCCTCGGGCGCTACGCGCCCTCATCACTGCGGCCAGCCGCAAATCGCGAAGGCATCGGCGCGCTGTGGGCGTTCCAACCGAATGCTCGGCAAGCGCGGCGCACTCGCCCAGCGGGCGAGTTAGAACGGATCATCGCCGCCGGCAGTCGGCGCGATAGGCGGGGGCCCCCGCAAGTCGCGTTGCTGGTCGTGGAAGCGGTGGACCTGAGAGCCGTAGTGGGCCTCGAAACGGAACATCACCTCGTGGAGGAAGTCGAGAATTTCGACGGCCGCTGAATCCGACAGTGGCGGCAAATCGGTGGGGCGCAGCGCGAATCGCGCAGGCGGTTTGCGCATAGTGATCTTCGCTCAGCGCTGGGCTGGGGAGCGCTTGCCGGGCGCCGCTGGCAAGGCAAAGACCTGGAAGTACAGTTGCTCATCGAGAACGGCGAGATCGCGCTCGGCGGCCGCGCCCAGCAGTTCGCCGGCCAAGGTGGTGAGCACGCGGAAGTTACCCGCCGCGTGATCGCACAAGGTCTGCTTGAGCGGGACGGACATCAGATTGGCGTTGCCACAGGCGGTCAACATGAAGTCCAGGCAAACCCGCAACTCCGCGGGCGTGGCCGCCTCGGTGGCCAGGCGGGTGCGGATGCGGCTGCCCAGCGGAATCAACTCCTCGCAGCGCAGCTTCTCGAGCAAGCGGGCATCGCCGGCCAGCACCACGCACAGCAGCGGCTGCGAATCGAACTGGGCACTGGCCATCAAGCGCAACTCCGAGAGCACCGGCACACTCATCTCCTGAGCCTCGTCGATCAGCAGAACCGGGCGGCGGCGGCACGACTCCAGATGACCCAGCCAGCGTTCGCGCAAGGCCTTGAAGCCGCCCCAGCGGTTATGCGGACGCAGCGGCACCGCGAACACATCGCCCAACTCGCGATAGAAGTCGGCCAGATTGCTCTGCGGATGGCTGATGGTGGCCAGTTGCACATCGGGCAAGCGGGCCAGACGCTGGGCCAGCACCCGCAGCGCCACGCTCTTGCCCGAGCCCGGCTCGCCGTGGATCAGCGCGAAGCCGCCCTCGCGCACCTGGGCGTGTTCGATGCGCCAGCAGAAACTCTCTAGCCGGGCCGACACCTGCAGCGCCTCGACCGGCGCCTCCGGGGTGAAGGGATTCCACTTCAGTCCATACAGCGCCAACAGTTTCTGATTCATGCGGGGTCCTGGGTTGGTGGGGTGATGGTTGGGGTGATGGTTGAGGGGTTGGACAGGGGGCTGGGGGCTATAGCCGCCGGGGTGGCGGGCATAGGCGTGGGCAGGAAGGCCGGCGGCAAGCCGGTGGCGGCATGCTCGGCCAGCAATTGGCGCAGCAGCGGCGCCATGCTGGTCGCCGGCAGCGGCGCCAGGTCCGGCCCGAGGCGATCGAGGCGGCGGCGCTGGCCGTCGGCATTGGCCGACTTGTCCAGCGGATGGAGGGCGCACAGCAGTCCGCCGCTACGCCCATCGACCAGATCGACGCGCGACAGGTCCCAACGCGCATAGCGCAGATGAACCTCCTGTAGATGGCGAAACCGGTTGGGAATCTCGAAGCGTCGGCCGGCCAGGCTCACGGTACCGTCGCTGCGCCGCTGGCGGCGGCGCACCGCGATGCGGAACGCCGCGCGCAAGGCCTCACTGCCCGGCGCCGGGCGGCTCACACTCGGCCCGGCCAGGTAGCGCGCCAACGGTGTGCTGTCGAATTCCGAATGCACGCTGCGGTGGTACTCTTGCTCGACCCAGGCCTGGGTGGCCTGATTGAGCAGGTCCAGGCCGAGCCGGGCCTCGCCCTCGAGCATCGCCATCAGGCGCGATTCGACGCGGGCCCAGAACACCTCCTGTTTGGCGTTCTGGTACGGCGAATAGGGCAAGGTGGTCTGGTGCAGAACGCTTAAACCGGCCAGGCCCGCGGTGGTCTCGGCGGCCAGCATGGCCGCGCCGTTGTCGGTCATCAAGGCGCGTGGCAGGCCGCGCTTCATCAGCGCCTGCGACAGGGCGTGCACCAGGCTGTGCGCCGACTCGTCGAGATACCACTGCAGGTGGCAGACCAGGCGCGAGCGGTCGTCCATGACGCACATCAGGAAAGGTTTGATCCATTCCCCCTGGCGGGTCAGCACCTTGCGCGAGCCGTGGTGGAAGTCAAGATGCCAGAGCGCGCCGACATGCTCGACCTCGAAACTGCGCACTTCCAGGTGTTCGAGGCGGTCACGCGCGGCCAGCGCGCCGTCGGTGGCGCGCCGCGGGGCGCGCTGGCGCGGCATCCCGCGGGCCTTGAAGAAGCGGCGCAGCGTGGGGTAGGACGGCAGCGGGCTGCCCGCCAACGCGACCCGCAGGTTGTCGTAGTGGAGTTGGGTGGTCCAGCCCGGATGCTGGCGGTACTGGGTGATCAGCGCGGCCTCGGCCGGCGCGGACAGGCTGGGGAAGCGCCCGGCCTGCGAGCGCAACCGGTCGGTCAGCGCGGCCATCGGATCGCGGGCCCGGCGGGCGGCGTAGTACCAGCGCTCCAGGGTGGAGACGCCAAAGCGCACCTCCAGGCCGCTGACCGGGTCGCGCCAGGGCTTGGCGGCGAGTGCGCGCAGGGCCCCCAGCAAGTCGCCCGTGGCCGGCGGCGCGGCGAACAGCGCGCCGATGATCGAGAAGCGCAAACGCGCCTGCCGCTCCCGTTTGGAGATGTCGTGATTGGTGCTCAAGGGGTCTCCCAGGAAGTTCCAAGAAAGCGTCACCGCAACGGTGGCGCCGCTGGAAATGCAGGCTATCGAGCCGCGCCGGATTTGACCATCGCAATCCTCTGCGGGTGTCGGCTGACCCTCACGCTACGGACTCGGTTGCAAACTTGGCGCGGCAACCGTCAGCGGGGTGAGAAAGCGCAGCAACCCGCTCATCCGGGCCGCCGCGTCGGCGCCGAGGAAGCGCTCCAGCAGCGCGTCGGGCAACGCTTCGGTGTCAAGCGGCGGCATGAAGGCGCCGCACGCGCTCAGCCACAGTCCGGTTTGCTTGAAGGTGTCCCGCCACCACCCACGCCAGCGCTCCAGGGTGCGCGCCGGAACCGCCAGACCGACCAGCGCCGGTGTCGCTGAGTTGGGGGCGGGCGGCCCGCGCGGACAAAACCACCCCACCCCCCCCACCCAACCCCGGGCGTAATCGGGGCTTTTTCCCGGCGGGGGTTTTTTTTTGGGGTGGGTGGTGGTGTTGTGCCCGCGCCGGATGGCGGGCTCCAAAACAGCGACACCGGCGCTGGTCGGTCTGGCGGTTCC
>JANNDW010000263.1:0-2429 GCA_031378125.1 Methylibium sp.
CGGTACAGGAAACGGTACTGCCAGATCAGCTCGAACAGCATGTGGAAGAAGAGCCAGGCGTCCTCGACGTTGTCGACACCATCGGCCGCTTGCAGCAGCGTGTTCAGCGCGGCCTCGAATCGCACGAACAGCGCGTTGATCAGTTCGTCCTTGGCCGGGTAGTGGTAGTACAGGTTGCCCGGGCTGATGCCCATCTCGGCCGAGATCAGCGTGGTGCTGACGTTAGGCTCACCGAAGCGGTTGAACAGCTCCAGCGTCACTTCCAGGATGCGCTCGGCGGTGCGGCGCGGCTTCTTCGGTGGCGGCATGGCGGGCGCATTCTCGCCCCTGTGAAATCCGCGCGCGGTGCCTAGAATCCCGCCCCTCTTTCCAAGTGACCGCCCCGTGCCCGCCATCGAGTTCAAAGAAGTCAGCAAGACCTACACCGGCGCACGCGGCAATTTCCGCGCCCTCGACGGCGTGTCCTTCGACATCGAAGCCGGCGAATTCTTCGGCCTGCTGGGCCCCAACGGTGCCGGCAAGACCACGTTGATCTCGATCCTGGCCGGGCTGGCGCGCGCCAGTGGCGGCAGCGTGCGTGTGATGGGGCACGACGTGGTGGCCGACTACGCCGAGGCGCGCAAGGCCCTGGGCATCGTGCCGCAGGAGCTGGTGTTCGACCCCTTCTTCACCGTGCGCGAGGCGTTGCGCATCCAGAGCGGCTATTTCGGCGTCACCGGCAACGGCGCGTGGATCGACGAGCTGCTCGACAACCTGGGCCTGGCCGACAAGGCGGGCGCCAACATGCGCCAGCTGTCGGGCGGCATGAAGCGCCGCGTGCTGGTGGCGCAGGCGCTGGTTCACAAGCCGCCGGTGATCGTGCTCGACGAGCCCACCGCGGGTGTCGATGTGGAGTTGCGGCAGACGCTGTGGAAGTTCGTCGCGCGGCTGAACCGCGAAGGCCACACGGTGCTGCTGACCACGCACTACCTCGAAGAAGCCGAGGCGCTGTGTGGCCGCATCGCGATGTTGAAGCAGGGCAGGGTGGTGGCACTCGACAGCACCGCCCGTTTGCTGGCGGGCACGGCGAGCACGATGCTGCGCTTCAAGACCGACGATGTGCTGCCGGCTGCACTGGCCGACAAGGCGCGTGTCACAGGGCGGATCGTGCAATTGACGGCGCACGACGCGGCGGAGGTCGAGACGCTGCTCGGCGCACTGCGCGCCGCAGCCGTGCGCATCGAAGACCTGGAGATCGGCCGCGCCGACCTGGAAGACGTGTTCATCGAAATCATGCAAGGCGCCGGGGCGCAAACCGAGGTGGCCGCATGATCTTCGCCGGCGCCTCCACACTGCTCTACAAGGAAGTGCTGCGCTTTTGGAAGGTTGGATTCCAGACCGTGGCTGCACCGGTGCTAACGGCCGTGTTGTACCTGCTCATCTTCGGCCATGTGCTGTCCGGGCACGCCGACGTGTATCCGGGCGTGGGCTACGCCAGCTTTCTCATCCCTGGCCTCGTGATGATGAGCGTGCTGCAAAACGCTTTTGCCAACAGCAGCAGCTCGCTCGTGCAAAGCAAGATCACCGGCAACCTGGTGTTCTTGCTCGTCTCACCGCTCACGCACTGGGCCTGGTTCGTGGCCTATGTGGGCGCGGCCATGGTGCGTGGGCTGGCGGTGGGCAGCGGGGTCTTCATCGTCACCGTGTGGTTTGCGCCTGTGCATTTTGCGCAGCCGCTTTGGATCTTGGTCTTCGCGGCGCTAGGCGCCGGCATGCTCGGCGCGATGGGGCTTATCGCCGGTTTGTGGGCCGAAAAGTTCGACCAGATGGCGGCCTTCCAGAACTTCATCATCATGCCGATGACGTTTTTGTCGGGCGTCTTCTACTCGGTGCATTCGCTGCCTGCGGTGTGGTTGCAGGTCAGCCACCTGAACCCGTTTTTCTACATGATCGACGGCTTTCGCCATGGCTTCTTTGGTGTGAGTGACGTCTCGCCGTGGTTGAGCCTTGGCATCGTGGGCAGCTGCTTCATGGCAGTGTCCGCATTGACGCTGCATTTGCTGCGCACGGGCTACAAGCTGCGCTCCTGAGACAATCGCCGCATGTCTGATCCCACTGCATCTGAGGTCCGCGACTTCGTCGCCGCCGGCATGGCTTGCGAGCATGTCGAGGTTGAAGGCGACGGCCGCCACTTCTTCGCCACCATCGTGTCCGCCGAGTTCGAGGGGCTGTCGCGCGTGCGCCGGCACCAGCGGGTCTACACCGCCCTGGGCGATAGAATGCGCGAACAAATTCATGCGCTTTCGATTAAGACTTTGACCCCGGGCGAGCACGCTGCGCAGGCCGCCCAAGCCACTCAGAGCCACCACCACTGAGCCCCGCCTGCGCTGGTGCCGCAAGTGGGCGCTGTGCGCCGCAGCTGCCGCGCACCAGCCTCACGAGTCGGTGCC
>JANNDW010000415.1:0-3369 GCA_031378125.1 Methylibium sp.
CACCGCCCGAAACTTTCCCACCGCCCAGGAGGACGCCGACTTGGTGAAGGCGCCCTCGCGCTACGAAGGGCCGGAGAGCGCGTACCGGCTGGCGTTCACCGACAACGAATTCCTGCTGCGCGAAGAGTTGCGCCCGGTGCGCATGCAACTGGAGCTGCTCAAGCCGGAAATGGTGCAAAGCGAACAAGGCATCGAGTCGACCATCGTGATTTTCGGCAGCGCGCGCATCCTGCCGCCCGAGGCCGCCGCGCGGCGGCTCGCGCAGGCCCGCGCCGGCGCCGACCCGGCCGCGCTGAAGCGTGCCGAAATGCAGCTGCAAATGTCGCGCTACTACGATGAAGCGCGGCGCTTCGCCGAGATGGTGACGGTGCGCTCGCGGCGCTTTGAGACGCCGATCTACGTGGTGACCGGCGGCGGCCCCGGCATCATGGAAGCCGGCAACCGCGGCGCTTTCGAGGCCGATGGCAAAAGCATCGGGCTGAACATCGTGCTGCCGCACGAACAGGCGCCCAACCCCTACATCACGCCGGAGCTGTGTTTCCAGTTCCACTACTTCGCGCTGCGCAAGATGCACTTCCTGATGCGCTCGATCGCGCTGGTGTGCTTTCCGGGCGGCTTCGGCACCTTGGACGAGCTGTTCGAGACCATGACCTTGATCCAGACCGGCAAGTGCCGGCGCCGCCCCATCCTGCTGTTTGGCCGCGACTTCTGGACCCGGCTGATCAACTTCGAGCTGCTGATCGAGACCGGCATGATCGGCGCCGACGATGTGAACCTGTTCCATTTTGTCGAGACCGCCGAAGAAGCCTGGGCCCAGCTCGAAGCCGAATACGGGTTCGATCTGCCCGAAACCCAGACCGGCGACTTTGCGGTGGACATATGAATACTCGAATCAGCCTGATCGGCGCACCCACCGACATTGGCGCCGGCAGCCGCGGTGCCAGCATGGGGCCCGAAGCGCTGCGGGTGGCGGGCATCGTGACGGTGCTGCGGGGCCACGGCCTCGAAGTGCTGGACCGCGGCAACCTCAGCGGCCCGGCCAACCCGTGGTTGCCGCCGGTCGACGGTTACCGCCACCTCAACGAAGCGGTGGCCTGGAACCTGGCCGTGCACCACGCCATGCACGCGGAGCTGGCCCTGGGCCGCCTGCCGATCCTGCTGGGCGGGGACCACTGTCTGGGCATTGGCTCCATCAGCGCCGTCGCAAAACACTGCCGCGAAGCCGGCAAAAAACTGCGCGTGCTGTGGCTGGACGCACACGCTGACTTCAACACCAACAGCCTCACGCCCAGCGGCAACATCCACGGCATGCCGGTGGCCTGCCTGTGCGGCCACGGCCCCAGGGAGCTGATCGAGATCGGCGGCACGGTGCCGGCCATCAACCCCAAGGTGCTGCGCCAGGTCGGCATCCGCAGCGTCGACGCCGGCGAAAAGCGGCTGGTGCATGAGGTCGACCTGGAGGTCTTCGACATGCGCTACATCGACGAGATGGGCATGCGCCACACGATGGAGCTGGCGCTGGCCACCATCGACGCCAACACCCACCTGCATGTGAGCTTCGACGTTGACTTTCTCGACCCCGACATCGCCCCCGGCGTGGGCACCACGGTCAAGGGCGGGCCGACCTACCGCGAAGCCCAGCTGTGCATGGAGATGATCGCCGACACCGGCATGCTCGCCTCGCTGGACGTGATGGAACTCAACCCGGCGCTCGATGTGCGCAACCGCACCGCGGAAGTTGCGGTGGACCTGATCGAAAGCCTGTTCGGCAAAAGCACCTTGATGCGCAAGTGAGCGTCGAGGCGGCGTCGCGCAGGCTGGAAAGGCGCCCTGAATGAATATACGCTTTCGAACATGCGGAATCGCCGCCATGCGTTCAGACAGCGGTTCCGCACCCGCGCCGAACGCGACGATGGAGCTGGTTTTATGCCATCGTGCTTGAACCGTCTGCCCAGCCGTCACGGTGCTGTGAACGACAGCACGGCGGATTGAAACGGTGCTGGCAACGGGCGCGGCAACACTTCAGCATTCCCAATGCCGAGTACTTCCAACCCCGGGCCTGTCCACCGGCCCGAACCACCGATGACCGTTGACGCGGACCACGGTGACGTTGGCGTTTTCGTCACGCCGGCTGCGCAGACACCAGGCCTCGAATCGATGTGGCGCACGCTGGAGCGGCGCGCCGATGCGTCCTGGTTCTTGTCATGGTCGTGGCTGGGTTGCTGGCTGGCCAGCCTGCCGCCGCGCATCGAGGTGCTGGTGCTCCGGGCCGAAATCCGCGGCCTCGTCGTCGGCCTGGCGATGCTGGTCGTTTCGCCGTTGCGCCGGCTGCGGGTGCCACTGGGGTGCGCAGCGCACCTGAACAGCACCGGCCGGCCCGAATTCGACGGCGTGGCCATTGAACACAACGGCCTGCTGCTCGACCGGGCCCACGCCCAGGCCGCGCAGGCCGCCATGCTGCGGTTCCTGTGCGACGAGCGGCGCGGGTGGCGCTCGGTGCGCCTGCCCGGGTTGACGAACGCGCAGGCCATTCGCGCCGAGATGCTGCCGCCGCGGATCGTGATGGAGGTGTTCGAACGCCGCAGCGCGCTTGTGCCGCTGCAGCTGGTGCGCGACCGCGACGGCGACTACCTGGGCCTGCTGGGGGCACGCCGGCGCGCGCACATCCGCCGCAGCATGCGCGCATCTTCGGAATGGGGACCGCTGCAACTGACCCAGGCGCACGACGCCGAAACCGCCCTGGCCTACTTCGAGCGCCTGCTGGTGCTGCACCGTGCTCGGCGCGCCGCGCTGCGCAGCCGCTCGGCGTTCGACACGCCGTTCTCGCGCGACTTTCATCGCCTGCTCATCAAAAGCGGCCAGCCGCGCGGCGAAGTGCAACTCTTGCGCGTGCGGGCCGGTGAGCATGACCTGGGCTACCTTTACAACTTCGCGCACCGCGGGCGGATCAGCTTCTACCAATCGGGTTACGACTTCGGCCGCATCGACCGCAAGTTCAGTCCCGGCCTGGTGACGGTGGCGCTTTGCATCGAATACAACGCCCGGCTCGGCCACGACTGCTTCGACTTTCTGGCCGGCGACGCGCAGTACAAGCAGGCGCTGGCCACGCACGACGAGCCGATGTGGTGGATCGACCTGCACCGCGAGGGCCCGGTGCTGCGCGCCGAAAATGCGCTGCTCGCCGCCGGCCGGCGCGGCCGCCAATGGCTGCGCGAACGGCTTGCGGGCAACCCGGCAGCCTGAACACGATGGTGCTCGACGCGCGGGCTACACCAGCCACCACGCGAGCCCACCCAACAGCATCGCCCACAGCAGCAGCACGGCCAGCGCGCCCCACCACAGCCTGGGCAAGCTGTCCTTTGACGCTCG
>JANNDW010000470.1:0-2388 GCA_031378125.1 Methylibium sp.
GACGTGTTCGTGCACGACCCCGATGGCGACCCCGCCGAAGCCCTGCACGAATACGGCGTGAAGCTGCTGTCTTGGGATGAGCTGCCGCGCGCCGACGCCATCGTCGCCGCGGTGGCGCACAACGCGTACCGGCAACTCACCACGGAAGAGATCATCCGCAAGGTGGTCAAGGGCGGCTGCTTTGTCGACGTGAAAGCCGGGTTCTCGGAGAGCGAACTGCGGGGCGCGGGCCTGAAGGTCTGGCGGCTTTGAAGCCGGCGCCGCGAGGCACTCGCCGGCTGCGAACATACGCGGGTCAGCACTTGATGCCGACATGCAGGGCCACGACCCCGGCGCTCAGGTTGTGCACATCCACATGGCCGAAACCGGCGGCCTGCATCATGGTTTTGAGTTCGGCCTGGCCCGGGTGCATGCGAATCGATTCGGCCAGGTAGCGGTAGCTCTCACCGTCCCCCGCCACCCATTGGCCGATGCGCGGCAGCACCTTGAACGAGTACCAGTCGTAAGCCTTGGCCAGCGGCGCGGCGACCTTCGAGAACTCCAGCACCAGCAAGCGGCCGCCGGGCTTGAGCACGCGGTTCATCTCGGCCAGCGCCTTGTCTTTGTGGGTCATGTTGCGCAGCCCGAAGGCCACGCTGACCAGGTCGAACCGGTCGGCCGGGAAGGGCAGCGTTTCGGCGTCGCAGATCAGCGTGGGCAGCACCAGGCCTTCGTCGAGCAAACGGTCGCGGCCCTGGCGCAGCATGGCTTCGTTGATGTCGGTGTGCAGCACCAGGCCGCCTTGCCCGACATGTTTGGCGAAGGCGCGCGCCAGGTCGCCGGTGCCGCCGGCGATGTCGAGCACCTGCTCGCCTTCGCGCAGGTTGGCCACCGCCGCGGTGTAGGCCTTCCACGCGCGGTGCAGGCCCATGGACATCAGGTCATTCATGATGTCGTACTTGGACGCCACCGAGTCGAACACACCGCGCACGCGCTGGGCTTTTTGTGCCTCGTCGACGGTCTTGAAGCCGAAGTGGGTGTCGCTCATGTCTGCCCCCGGACCGCGTGGCTCATGCCCGCCAACGCCGTGCTCAAGACCCGCTTCACGCCGCGTGCCGATCAATGCTTGTGGCTGCCGCAAGCCGAGCCGCCGGCCTGCAGCATCGGCGCGTCGCGGCTCATGCCGGCGGCTTGCAGGCGGGATTCGTACTGCTGCCACAGCTCGGTTTGCTGCGCGCCCAAAAAATACAGGTAGTCCCACGAGAAGATACCGGTGTTGTGGCCGTCGGAAAAATGCGGCTGCACAGCGTAGTTGCCCACCGGCTCCAGCGCGGTGAGTTCAACCTCGCGCTTGCCGGTCTGCAGCACCTCTTGCCCCGGGCCATGGCCCTGGACCTCGGCCGACGGCGAGTACACGCGCATCAGCTCGAACGGAATGCGGAACTGCGCGCCGTCGGCAAAGCCGACCTCGAGCACACGCGATTGCTGGTGCGCGGTGATGGCGGTGGGTTGCGGTGTTTGTGCTGTGAGTCCGGCCATGGTGTTTGCCCGTCGATTGGAAGTGAAGGGATATTGTGGCGCCAGCGCTTGTCCGGGCGCCCTTAAACCAGCACCCGCTCGATGCCGCCCGCGTTGGCACGCTCCACGTACTCGGGCAGCCAGTCGGGGCCAAGAATCTGTCGGGCCATTTCGACGACGATGTAGTCGGCCTCCAGCAGGCCGTTGTTCAGGTCGCCGGTGTAGCGGCTCAGGCCTTGCAGGCAGCTCGGGCAACTGGTGAGGATCTTGACGTTGCCCTTCTCCGGTACCGCACCGGTCGCGCGCAGCGCCGCCTCGTCCTTGCGCAGCTCTTCTTCCTTGCGGAATCGGATCTGCGTGGAGATGTCGGGCCGGGTGATGCCCAAGGTGCCGCTCTCACCGCAGCAGCGTTTGCTGTCGATCACGTTGGGGCCGACCAGGGCCTTCACGGTCTTCATCGGCTCTTGCAGCTTCATCGGGCTGTGGCAGGGGTCGTGGTACAGGTAGCCGCCGCTGCCTGCCGCTGCCGCACCCAGCGTGATGTTCTTTTCTAGCAGGTATTCGTGGATGTCGATGATGCGGCAGCCGGGGAAGATGTCTTCGAATTTGTAGCCTTGCAACTGGTCGTAGCAGGTGCCGCAGCTCACCACCACGGTCTTGATGTCCAGGTAATTCAGCGTGTTGGCCACGCGGTGGAACAGCACGCGGTTGTCGGTGATGATCTTGTCGGCCTTGAAAAACTCGCCCGCGCCGCGCTGCGGGTAGCCGCAGCACAGGTAGCCGGGCGGCAGGACCGTCTGCACACCGGCATGCCACAACATGGCCTGGGTGGCCAGGCCGACCTGGCTGAACAAACGCTCCGAGCCGCAACCGGGAAAGTAGAACACCGCC
>JANNDW010000475.1:0-2439 GCA_031378125.1 Methylibium sp.
GCAGCCGGATCATCGAAGGAGGGCTGTAAGCCGCCCAGGCCAGGAATTCGCCGTTCGACGATTGCACGCGCACCGTCTCCCCCGGGTCGGCCTTGCCGCTGGCCACGCTGCCCTGGAACACCCAGGGGTGGCGCTTTTGAAGCGAGCGCTCCTTGCCGTCGCGCAAGTGAATGATCTTCATCGAATTCAGGGGAAGTGGCTGGCGGCGATGGTGCCACGGGTGAGGTCGAACCAAGTTTTTTCGACCCGCTGCATCCAAACGGCAGCCTGGCGGGTAGTGGAGGCAGTGGCACTCGCTTGCCGCTGCACATGGCAACCCATCCCAACCCCTCCCGACCAGGAAACACACCCATGAAATCGAACCTCATCCTCACTGCCACCGCCCTCGCCCTGTTGTCCGCCTGCGCCAGCATGGCGCCGATGAAGCCCATGTTCTCTCAGGCCGCCTTGCCCGACGCGGTGAAGGTGCCGACCGGCCAGAAGGTCGCGCTGGAAACCGTCGGCGTGGGCGAGATCACCTACGAATGCCGCGAGAAGCAGGCCACGGCCGGCCAGTTTGAATGGGCCTTCGTCGGCCCGAACGCCGT
Source organism: Methylibium sp. (assembly GCA_031378125.1). Lineage (GTDB taxonomy): Bacteria > Pseudomonadota > Gammaproteobacteria > Burkholderiales > Burkholderiaceae_C > LGRD01. The sequence continues at coordinate 588 of JANNDW010000475.1, forward strand.
GTTGAACGACCGCGCCGGCAAGGCCGTGGGCAAGTACTACGGCCCGCCGGCCACCTGGGAAGCGCTGGACAGCTCCAAGGTGACCGGCGCGCAAGTCGCCATTGCGCCCAGCCCGGCGGGCAACATCCCGCTGCAACTGGTCAAGGCCAACCCGGCCATGGGCCAGGGCGCGATGACCGGCGTCAACTACATCCAGCGGGTGGCCACCCAGGGCGGCGTGGCACCGGCATCGGCCTGCGGCGCGGACACCAAGGGCAAAAAGGAGATCGTCAAGTACCAGGCCGACTACATCTTCTGGGCCGCGATGTAAGTCTTGGCGGGGGCTCGGCTAGGATGCGGGCTGCGCGGGTCCGGCCGAAGCCGTTCGGCCCGCCCGCTGCTCCCCCGCTGATGCCTCACCCGACTGCCCGGTTCGATCACGAAACTGCGCTCGCCGCCTGCGCGCGCGGCGATCGTGGCGCGCTGCGCCGCCTCTACGACGCCGAGGCGCGCCAGATGCTCGGGGTGGCGCTGCGCATCGTTCGGCAGCGTCAGATCGCCGAGGACGTTGTGCAGGATGCCTTCATCAAAGTCTGGGAAAAAGCCGGCAGTTTCGATCCGCGGCGCGGTTCGGCGCGCGGCTGGATCTACAGCGTGGTGCGTAACCGCGCCTTGAACGAGGTTCGCGACAACGGCCCGCAGATCACGCTGGACGAGGCCGCGCTGGAGGCCATCGACCTGCGGAACTCGCGGCTGGCAGGCGCCGACATGGCCTCCTCGATCGAACTGGGCCCGTTGCAGGATTGCCTTGCGCAACTCGATGCGCCCAAGCGGTCGAGCATCGTTATGGCGTATGTCGACGGCTGCACGCATGCGGAGATCGCGCAACGCCTGGCCGCGCCGCTGGGCACCGTGAAGGCCTGGATCCGGCGTGGCCTGCAGTCGCTGCGGGAGTGCATGGCATGACAACCGACGCCACCGGCAACGACGAGTTGGACGCGCTGGCGGGCGAGTACGTGCTGGGCACGCTCGACGGCCCGGCACGGCGTGCGCTGGAGCAGCGTCTGGTGGCCGATGGCCGGCTTCGCGCGGCGGTGGATGGCTGGCAAACGCGGCTTCTTCCGCTCGTCGCGCTGGCCCGGCCGGTGGACCCACCAATGGCGCTGTGGGAACGGATCGAACAAGGCCTGCCGCGACCGAACGCGGCCTTGCCCCGACCGGCACCGAAACGCCCGATCTGGAACGCCTGGTGGATGAGCCTGCCCCTGTGGCGCGGGCTCAGCGCCGCCGGCCTGGCCGCAGCGTTGCTGCTCGGCATTCGCACCGGCATGACACCAACGGGAGGCGCCACGCCTCAATACGTGGTGGTGCTGGTGGCACCCGGCGGCCAGGCGCCCGGCTGGGTGGTGCGGGTGACCTCGCCGCGCGAACTGAGCCTGACGCCGCTGGCCACCACCGCGACACCCGAAGACAGGGCCCTGCAGTTCTGGACCAAGGCCGACCACTGGACCGCGCCGGTGTCGCTGGGTCTGGTCAAACCCGGCGAGCCATTGCGGGTGCGGCTAGACAAGCTGCCCGCGCTGCAGCCGAACCAGCTGTTCGAGATCACGCTCGAGCCGCCGTCCGGCTCGCCCACCGGCCGGCCCACCGGGCCGATCCAGTTCATCGGCCGGGCAGTCAAGCTCAGCAGTTGACAGCTGCCTGCGGGCCACTGCTTGCGGCTACTTGCGTCTGGCGCGCGGGTGCGCCGCGTCGTACACCTTGCTCAGGTGGCCGAAATCGAGCTTGGTGTAAACCTGCGTGGAGCTGATGCTGGCGTGGCCCAGCAGCTCCTGCACTGCGCGCAGGTCCCCGCTGCTTTGCAGCAGGTGCG
>JANNDW010000476.1:0-4068 GCA_031378125.1 Methylibium sp.
GCAGCCGGATCATCGAAGGAGGGCTGTAAGCCGCCCAGGCCAGGAATTCGCCGTTCGACGATTGCACGCGCACCGTCTCCCCCGGGTCGGCCTTGCCGCTGGCCACGCTGCCCTGGAACACCCAGGGGTGGCGCTTTTGAACCGAGCGCTCCTTGCCGTCGCGCAAGTGAATGATCTTCATCGAATTCGGGGGAAGTGGCTGGACGCGATGGTGCCATGCGTGGTGCGAGCACTCCTTTTTTCATTTCGCTGCATCCGGATGGCGATTCTGCGAGTAGTGGAAGCAGTGGCACCCATCTGCCGCCGCGCATCTCAACCCGACCCGACCAGGAGTCTGATCCATGAAAACGACACTCATCCTCACCGCCTCCGCCTCCGCCCTCGCCCTGTTGTCTGCCTGCGGCAGCATGACACCGGCGCAGCCGATGTTCTCGCAGGCCGCGCTGCCCGACGCTGTGAAGGTGCCGACAGGTCAGAAGGTCACGCTCGAAACCGTCGGCGTGGGCGAAATCACCTACGAATGCCGCGAGAAGCAGGCCGCCGCCGGCCAGTTCGAATGGGCCTTCGTCGGCCCCAACGCCGTGCTGAACGACCGCGCCGGCAAGGCGGTGGGCAAGTACTACGGCCCGCCGGCCACCTGGGAAGCGATGGACAGCTCCAAGGTCACGGGCACACAACTGGCGATCGCCCCGGCCACTGCGGGCAACATCCCGCTCCAACTGGTGAAGGCCAACCCGGCCATGGGCCTGGGCGCGATGGCCGGCGTCAGCTACATCCAGCGCGTGGCCACCCGGGGCGGCGTGGCGCCGGCATCGGCCTGCGGCATGGACACCAAGGGCAAGAAGGAGGTCGTCAAGTACCAGGCCGACTACATCTTCTGGGCCGCGATGTAGGGCCTGGCGGTGGGTGGGCGAGCATCCCGGCTGCGCGGGTTCGACCGGACCCGTTCATGCGCAACGTGTGAAAAGGGGGCCAGCGAAGGCTCCATGCGTCGACGCGCATCACGGGTTCACGTGATGCCCAGACGCGAAGCCGCTATTTCAGCGGATGGCCCTGCAACCTAGGCTGGAGTCATCGGTGCATCAAAACACCGACCACCCCACCCCGTTGCACGGAGCCCACCATGAAGACCTCCCCGGAAGACTCGCTTTACGCTCAATCAAAATGGAAGGCAGCGGTGCTCGACAACCGCGTCTTTGCCGTGATCCTCGTCGCGATGTTCACGCTGATCCTGGCGCTGCCACTGTTCGGCACCGGCGAGCCGGACGCCAAACGCATCGCGAGCGCTGCGTCAGCGCCGGCATCGACGCCGATCGTCGTTGCAGACACGGGATCGCAGCAGCGCTAGCATCCGGCCTGTGCACCCGGTCCACTGGCCACCTCTGGCCGGCGTTGACGGTTGCCCAGGAGCAGCCGATGACGACGGTGATCGTGGTCGAGGACGACCCCGCCTTCCTGGCGCGGTTCTGCCGCATCGTCGCCGGTGCCAAGGATATGAGCCTGCTGGCCGCCGTCGGCGACCTCGCCTCGGCGCGCCTGGCGATTCGCCGCCAGGCCCCGGATGTGCTGCTCACCGACCTGGGCCTGCCCGACGGCAGCGGCATTGAACTCATCCGCGAAACCGCGCGCATGCACCCGGCCACCGACATCATGGTCATCACCGTGTTCGGCGACGAGGAGCATGTACTTGCCAGCATCGAGGCCGGCGCCACCGGCTACCTGCTGAAAGACAGTCTGCCCGAGGAGTTTGTCTCGTTGATCGCGCAGTTGCGCGCCGGCGGTTCGCCGATCAGTCCGGTGATCGCGCGGCAGTTGCTAAAGCGCTTCAAGCCCGGGGTCCCTGCCGGTGCGACATCGACCAGTTCGACCCCGAATGCGCAGCCCTCACCCTCCCTTTCGGCACGCGAAACCGAGGTGCTTGCCCTGATCGCCAAGGGATTCAACTTCGCCGAAATCGCCAGGCTGCTCACGCTGTCCCCGCATACCATCACGGCGCATGTGAAGAAGATTTACCAGAAGCTCGCGGTGCATTCGCGCGGGGAGGCGGTCTTTGAAGCTGGAAGGATGGGTCTTCTCTGAGGCAGTTCGAGGCTGCACGCAACGTTTGCAGGGCTGGCTCGCACTCCTGCTGGTCCTCGCGGCGTCAGCGGCGCCTGGGGCAGCGAACGAGGGTCTGCGTCTCGCCCAGGCGGAATTCGTGCTGAGCGACAGCGCCGAGCCACCGCCCGACTCTGCTCCCTGGCAGCCTCAGTTGTTGCCCGATTCCTGGCCCACCTCGCGCCGCGGCGTCTCGGGCTACGCCTGGTATCGGCTTCGTTTCGATCTGGCCAGCCTGCCGCGAGAGCCTCAGGCCATCTTCATTCCGCGGCTACTTTCGGTGGGGGCGGTGTTTCTCAACGACAAGCTGCTCGGAACAAGCGGCCGATTCGAAGTAGTCAGCCCTGGCGTCCGGCCGCAAATGTTCGCGTTCGGCCCGGAACTGCTGAGGTCGAGGCCGAACACGGTGCACATCCGCTTGTGGGTCGGCGCAGGCTGGCGCGGCGCCGTATCGACGGTTCGCCTTGGTGACCACTGGGTGATGGCGGCCGCACTCGACCGAGAGCGCTTCTTGCGCACGACGACAGTGCAAATGGCAATCCTGTTCTACGCCACGATTGGTTTGATCACACTGCTGATCTGGCTCGGACGGCGTCACGAGACGATGTATGGTTACTTCGCGATGACGGCGATCGCCAGCGCGCTCTATTTCAACTGGTACATAGGACAGTGGTCGCCGATTCCCGTTGACTACCTGAACATCTTTGGTGCGCCGTTTTTGGCCACCGTGCAGCCCGCTCTCCTGTTTGCCTACGGCTTGCGATTTGCCGGTTGGCGCTGGCCACGGGTAGAACGTGGCGTCTGGGCATACACGGGACTATTGGTCCTGGCGTACTACGCCAACCGTCTCCTTCTCGGCGACCGCTGGTTTGATCCATTGGCCGGATTGTTGGTGTTCAGCTACTGCGCAACCTTCGCTTTGATGGTCTACATCGCCTGGCGCCTGCGCAGTACCGACAGTGTGATGCTCGCGATCGGCCATCTCTACTCGGGGGTTGCACTCATGGAGTACGGGTTCGCGCGTCCGATGGAGGGGTTCGAGCTCGGTCCTTCGCACTTCGTCCCACTGTTCCTCGTGATGGGCTGGGTCCTGACGCGCCGGTTCGTGCGCTCGCTGAATGAAGCCGAGCGGCTCAACGCCGAACTAGAACAGCGCGTCGAGGAAAAGCATGCCGAGTTGGAGCGCACCTACGCGAAGACGCAACAGCTCACCCGCGAGGCGGCGGTGGTGGAGGAGCGCGCTCGCATCATGAGCGACATGCACGACGGTATCGGCGCGCAACTGATCTCGACCTTGAGCCTGGTCGAACAAGGCGATGCCTCGCCGCAGCAGGTGGCGACGGCGCTGCGCGAATGCATCGCCGACCTGCGCCTGACAATCGACTCGCTGGAGCCGACCGACAACGACTTGCTGCCCGCGTTGGGCAACCTGCGCTACCGGCTCGACGGCCAACTCAAGAAGCTGGGCGTCACGCTCGATTGGCAGGTCCGCGAACTGCCGGCGCTGGCCTGCCTGACGCCGCACAACCTGCTGCACGTACTGCGCATCTTGCAGGAGGCGTTCACGAACATCCTGAAGCACGCGCAGGCCGACACGATCCGGGTCGAGACCGGCGTGGACGCGGCGCATGGGCACGTGTTCATCCGCGTGCGCGACAACGGCAAGGGCTTCACCGCCGGTTCGCCGCAGCATGGCCATGGCCTGGCCAACATGGCGCAGCGCGCGAAGACAGTTGGCGGCGAGTTGCGCATCCTGCCATCGGCGGCGGGCACGACCCTCGACCTGCTGCTGCCGTTGGGTTGAGACACACCGGCGCGGCTACTTGCGCTTGGCGCGCGGGTGCGCCGCGTCGTACACCTTGCTCAGGTGGCCGAAATCGAGCTTGGTGTAAACCTGCGTGGAGCTGATGCTGGCGTGGCCCAGCAGCTCCTGCACTGCGCGCAGGTCCCCGCTGCTTTGCAGCAGGTGCG
>JANNDW010000490.1:0-4815 GCA_031378125.1 Methylibium sp.
CATCGGCATCGTGCCGCAGGACACCGTGCTGTTCAACGACACCGTCGACTACAACATCGCCTACGGCCGCACCGGTGCGTCGCATGCCGAGGTGGAAGACGCGGCGCGCGCGGCCCACATCCACAACTTCATCGTGTCCACCCCCAAGGGCTACAACACCATGGTCGGCGAGCGTGGGCTGAAGCTCTCGGGCGGCGAAAAGCAGCGCGTGGCGATTGCACGCACCCTGCTGAAGAACCCGCCGGTGTTGATCTTCGACGAGGCCACTTCGGCGCTCGACTCCGCCAACGAACGCGCGATCCAGGCCGAACTGCAAAGCGCCGCGCGCAACAAGACGGCGCTGGTGATCGCGCACCGGCTGTCCACGGTCATTGATGCGCATCAGATCCTGGTGATGGAGCTGGGCCGTATCGTCGAACGGGGCACGCATGCGGAGCTGCTCGAAGCCGACGGCCGCTACGCCCAGATGTGGAGCTTGCAGAACAGCGAAGCATCCTCGGCACCTGCTTAAACTGCCGGCGTGGAAACCAAGTGGCTTGAAGACTTCGTGAGCCTGGCCGAGACGCGCAGCTTTTCGCGCTCGGCCCAGTTGCGCCACATCACGCAGCCGGCGTTTTCGCGCCGCATCCAGGCGCTCGAAGCCTGGGCCGGCATCCACTTGGTGGACCGCTCGTCGTACCCGACGCGCCTGACGCCGGCCGGCGAGACCTTTCATTCGCAGGCGCTGGAGATCCTCGGCTCAATCCAGGCCACGCGCAGCATGATGCACAGCCACCAGGTGGCCGGGCACGACATGATCGAGTTTGCCGTGCCGCATTCGCTGGCGTTTACGTTCTTTCCGCATTGGGTGATGGACCTGCGCAAACGTTTCGGCGCGATGAAAAGCCGCTTGATCGCGCTCAACGTGCACGACGCGGTGATGCAGCTCACCGAGGGCAGCTGCGACCTGTTGATCGCCTACCACCACCCCTCGCAGCCGCTGCACCTCAGCCCCGATCGTTACGAGATGATGAGCCTGGGCCAGGAGACGCTGGCGGCATTTTCAAAGGCCGACGACGCTGGCCAGCCGATGTTCAGGCTGCCGACCGCGCCAGGAGTCAGGGTGCCGTTCCTGAGCTATGCGTCGGGCGCCTACCTGGGCCGGCTGGTCGAGCTGATCACCAAACAATCGCAGGCCCCGCTGAACCTGGAGCCGATCTTCGAGACCGACATGGCCGAAAGTTTGAAGGCCATGGCGCTTGAAGGCCACGGCCTGGCTTTTTTGCCGACCAATTCGGTGAAGAAGGAACTCAAGAGCAAGCGCCTGGTGCGAGCCGCGCTGCCAGGCCAGCATGAGCTGACGATGGAGCTGCGCATCTACCGCGAGCGGCCCGCGATGGCCCGGCGCGGCAAGCCGGGTGCGCTGGCGCTGTGGGAGCTTCTGCGCCAGTCGGCCTGACACCGCCCCCAGGCCGACGACATACGTCGTCCGCCCCCCGAGGGGGGGGTGAGAAACACTTGGGGCGGCCCGGCGTTTGTTTCTCACGATGCAAGGCCGGCGTTTTGGCACAGGGCTTGCTGGCAAGGCCGTTGCGCGCCTGCCAACGACCCCTGGCAAACCCTCGCATCGCGGGCAACTACGTGGTTTTCCGTAGGCTCGCGTCCCTAGAATCCCGTTCTGTTGTTTTCAACCTCCGAGGAGTTCCCGAATGAAGAAGTCAATGCTGGTGAGTGCTGTGGCCCTGGCCGCTGCCATGGCCGCGGTGGGCGCTGCCCAGGCCGAGGACACGCTGAAGAAAATCAAGGACAGTGGCGCCGTCACGATGGGCGTGCGCGAGTCTTCCGGCGCTTTGAGCTACACGCTGGGCGACGGCAAATACACCGGCTTCCATGTCGAAGTCTGCACCCGCGCGCTGGCCGACATTCAAAAACAACTGGGCCTGGCCAAGCTCGAAACCAAGTACCAGCCGGTGACCTCGCAGAACCGCATTCCACTGGTACAAAACGGCACCGTGGACATTGAGTGCGGCTCGACCACCAACAACGCCACGCGCCAGAAAGACGTGTCCTTCGCGATCACCACCTTCGTCGAAGAAGTGCGCATCGCGGTCAAGGCCAACTCGGGCATCACCGACATCAACCAGCTCGCAGGCAAGACGGTGGCCACCACCACCGGCACAACCTCGGTGCAGACCTTGCGCAAGCATGAGCGCGCCACCGGTGTGGACTTCAAGGAATTGTTCGGCAAGGACCACGCCGACAGCTTTTTGCTGCTCGAATCGGGCCGCGCCGATGCCTTCGTGATGGACGGCGCCATCCTGGCCGGCAACATCGCCAAGGCCAAGAACCCGGCCGATTTCAAGATCGTTGGCGCGGTGTTGTCGGTCGAGCCGATCGCGATCATGATGCGCAAGGACGACCCGGCCTTCAAGAAGGCGGTGGACGACAGCATCAAGGGCATGATCGCCTCGGGCGACATGGTCAAGATGTGGGACAAGTGGTTCCTGCAACCGATTGCCCCGAGCAACACCAAGGTGGGCCTGGCGCTCAGCGATTCGACCAAGGCGGCCTGGGCCAGCCCGAACGACAAGCCGATGGAAGACTACGCCAAGAAATAGGCTCCGCGTAAGCCCTAGCGCCACGAGGCGCGAAGCTTGCTTATCCTCCGCCCAGCGCGGCGCCGGTTTCTCCGCGCCGCGCTTTTCTTTTGGCGCCGAACGCACCAAAACAGGAGAACATCCTTGGGCAGCAAGTGGGACTGGCAGGTGTTCCTGCAAGACACGGGTGGCGGGCGCACTTATCTCGAATGGTTGATGTCGGCCTGGGGCTGGACGCTCTCGGTCGCGTTCTTCGCGCTGATCGTGGCGCTCTCGGTCGGCTCGTTGATGGGCATTTTGCGCACCACGCCGAACAAGTGGCTGGTGTTCATCGGCAATGCGTGGACCGAGTTGTTCCGCAACATCCCGCTGCTGGTGCAGGTGTTCCTGTGGTACCACGTGATCCCGTCGCTCTTTTTGAGCCTGCGGGCCGTGCCGAGCTTCGTTCTGGTGGTGTTTGCGCTGGGCTTTTTCACCTCGTCGCGCATTTCCGAACAGGTCAAGGCCGGCATCCAGGCGCTGCCCACCGGCCAGCGTTACGCCGGCCTGGCGGTGGGCCTGACCTTGCCGCAAACCTACCGCTACGTGCTGCTGCCGATGGCGTTTCGCATCGTCATCCCGCCGCTGACCAGCGAGTCGATGAACATCATCAAGAACTCGTCAGTGGCGTTTGCGGTCAGCATCGCCGAACTCACGATGTTCGCGATGCAGGCGCAAGAGGAAACCTCGCGCGGCATCGAGATCTACCTGGCGGTGACGGGCCTGTACTTCATCTCGGCGTTTGCCATCAACCGCCTGGCGCTCGCGATTGAAAACCGCGTCCAGGTCCCCGGCATGATCGGGGGCAAGTAATGAACCTCGACTTCTCGTTCTTCAACTGGGCCATCGTCTCCAGTTTCATCGTCAAGGGGCTGATCTTCTCGGTACAGTTGACCTTGATCGCGATGATCGGCGGCATCGCGCTGGGAACCATCCTCGCGCTGATGCGCCTGTCGGGCAAGAAGTGGCTGGTGATGCCGGCGGCGGCCTACGTGAACACGCTGCGCTCGATCCCGCTGGTGATGGTGATCCTGTGGTTCTTCTTGCTGATCCCGTTGATCATCGGCCGGCCGATGGGGGCGGAGCTGTCGGCCATCATCACCTTCACGGTGTTCGAAGCGGCGTATTACTCCGAGATCATGCGTGCCGGCATCCAGTCGGTGTCCAAGGGGCAGGTGTACGCGGGCTATGCGGTGGGCATGACCTACGCGCAGTGCATGAAGCTGATCGTGCTGCCGCAGGCGTTTCGCAACATGCTGCCGGTGTTGCTGACGCAGACGGTGATCCTGTTCCAGGACACCTCGCTGGTGTATGCCATCGGCGCTTACGACCTGCTCAAGGGCTTTGAGGTGGCCGGCAAGAACTTCAACCGGCCGGTCGAGACCTACCTGGTCGCGGCGATCGTCTACTTCATCATCTGCTTCAGCCTGTCGATGCTGGTGCGGCAGTTGCAGAAGAAGATCGCCATCATTCGCTGAACCCGGCTTTAAAACTTCGCGCGCAGAGGACCCGCCATGATCGACATCAAGAACGTTTCCAAGTGGTACGGCAGCTTCCAGGTGCTGACCGACAACACCACCTCCATCAAGAAGGGCGAGGTGGTGGTGGTGTGCGGCCCGTCGGGTTCGGGCAAGTCCACGCTGATCAAGACCGTGAACGCGCTCGAGCCGTTCCAGAAGGGGGACATCGTGGTCGACGGCATCTCCATCGCCGACCCCAAGACCGACCTGCCCAAGCTGCGCGCGCGCGTGGGCATGGTGTTCCAGCATTTCGAGTTGTTCCCGCACCTGAGCGTGACCGAGAACCTCACGCTGGCGCAGATCAAGGTGCTCGGCCGCAACCCCGACGAAGCCAAGACCCGCGGCCTGAAAATGCTCGACCGCGTTGGCCTGATCGCACAGAAAGACAAGTTCCCCGGCCAGCTCTCCGGCGGCCAACAGCAGCGCGTGGCGATCGCCCGCGCACTCAGCATGGACCCGATCGTGATGCTGTTCGACGAGCCGACCTCGGCGCTCAACCCGGAGATGGTCGGCGAGGTGCTCGACGTGATGGTGCTGCTGGCCAAGGAAGGCATGACGATGATGGTCGTCACCCACGAGATGGGCTTTGCGCGCAAGGTCGCCGACCGCATCGTGTTCATGGACCACGGCCGGATCGTCGAGGACACGCCGAAGGACGAATTCTTCGCGCTGCCGCGCTC
>JANNDW010000278.1:0-2496 GCA_031378125.1 Methylibium sp.
CATACGAACTGCCCACGCCGGACGAAATCCAACAGTGCTCGCTGGTCTACGGGACCCTGAAGAAGCGGCGCTTCGGTGGCAACACCGAACGGTTCGCGCAGTGGTTGCGCCAGCAGCCCGCTCGCCCGTGGCCGCGCTGAAAGTGGCCTTTCTGCGTTGCGAACGGGCGGCCGGTGTGGCGCTGCTCGGTCAGGCGGACGCGGCGGCCTGCTCGCACGTCTACGAAAGGTTGCTGGAGGTCGGATTTGGCGGCGACTTCAAACGCCTGCTCGCCTGGTGGCGTGCCCAGCAGGCGGCCGCGGTATCCGACCCGCTCGTGCCCTCGGAGTTCGACCGCGGCAGCGGCATGGTGATCCTGCGCGGCGGGCAGCGCGGCGCAGCGAGCTGAAGGCCCGCGGGTGCTGCTGCGGAACCAGTGGCTATCGTCCGGCCCATCAAAATCGAGTGCCGAGCGGACGGTGCCGCATCGCCGTACCCAGGCGCGCTCTCACGCCCATCCGACGAGGAACCCATGTCCATCATCGCCCCACCCACCGAATTCCCCGCCGCGCCAACCCAGGAGCCGGCTGTGCGCAAGGCCGCGCGCCGCATCACCGATCTGCCCGGCCCCAAGGGCTGGCCCGTGCTCGGCAACCTGCCGCAGATCAAGCCCGCGCAGATGCATCTGCAACTCGGCCAGTGGGCCCGTGAGCATGGCCGCTGCTACCAGCTGCGCATGGGCAACCGGCGCGTGCTGGTGGTGGCCGACCACGAGGCCGTGGCCACGGTGCTGCGCGACCGCCCCGACGGGTTCCGCCGCACCGACAGGCTGGAGGCCATCGGCATCGAGATGGGCTTGAAGCCCGGCCTCTTCGGCGTCAACGGCGAGGTCTGGAAACGCCAGCGCCGCATGGTGATGGCGGCCTTCGACCCGGGGCATGTGAAGGCCTACTACCCTTCGCTCGTCAAATGCGCCGAGCGCCTGGCCACCCGCTGGACGAAGCCAGCGCAGCAGGGCGCTGCCATCGACTTGCAGTCCGACCTGATGCGTTTCACCGTGGACGCCATTGCAGGGCTGGCCTTCGGCACCGACGTGAATACCCTCGCGTCCGACGACGATGTGATCCAGCGGCACCTGGACAAGATCTTCCCCAAGCTCTTCACGCGCATCATCAGCGCCATTCCGTACTGGCGCTTTTTCAAGCTGCCTTCAGACCACGAACTGGAGCGTGCGCTCGCGGCCGTCAATGCCGCCATCGATGGCTTCATTGCCGCTGCGCGCGTGCGCCTCGCGGCCGACCCGGCGCGCCGCAGCACGCCGCAAAGCCTGCTGGAAGCCATGCTCGTCGCCGCCGACGACGCCGGCAGCGGCATCGACGACGACCAGGTCGCCGGCAACGTGCTCACCATGCTGCTGGCCGGAGAAGACACCACGGCCAATACGCTGGCCTGGTGCATATGGCTGCTGCACCGGCACCCGCAGGCGCTGGCACGCGCCACCGCCGAAGCGCGGGGTGTGATGGGTGCGGTGGGTGAGGGGCCGGGCGGCAGCAGCGCGGTGACGCTCGCGCACCTGGCGCAGCTGGACTTCATCGAAGCCTGCATGAACGAGACCATGCGCCTGAGGCCTGTGGGGCCCCTGCTGCCGCTGCAAGCGCTGAAGGACACGGTGGTGGGCGATGTCGCCGTGCCCGCCGGCACCGTGGTCATCACGCTGCTGCGCCACGACAGTGTGGACGATGCCTTCGTGCCCGACGCGGCGGCGTTCAAGCCCGAGCGCTGGCTGGGCGAGCAAGGCCTCTCGGCCGCTTCGGCCAAGCGCATCTCCATGCCTTTCGGTGCCGGGCCGCGCATGTGCCCCGGGCGCTACCTGGCGCTGCAGGAAATGAAGATGGTGCTGCTGACGCTGTTGACGCGATTCGACATCGAAACCGTCGGCACCGAAGACGGCAGCGAGCCCGCCGAGCGACTGATGTTTGCAATGGCACCGGTGGGGTTGCAGATGCGGCTGCGTGTGCGTGGTGGCTGAGGCCGAGGAGGCCCGTGAGGCCGCACCGCCAGAGCCACCGTATCGCGGCGCAGCCAGGCCTGGGTCGTCGAACGAACAGGGCCTGCGAGCCGACATGCGCCTGCTGCTCGCCGCGATGGAGGGGCTGCTCGACCGCAGCCTGCGGGACCCCATCACGCGCGTCGGCGGCGTGGACCTGTGCGTCTCGGAGTTCATTCGCATCACCGACCAGTTGCTGCCGGCGTGTGTATTCAGTCGGCCCTGCAACCAACCCCAGAGCCGCATGAACGCTGGCTCTGCGGGCTAGATGCCGATGGCCAGAACTCCCAGGAACCAGTGCAATACACGGGAGTTCTTGAGAGTTTCGAGAGCGAGATCGATGGCCACCGACGACTTCTTCCGCTCCCGGCTGGACGCCATGATCGATCGACAGCATCCGTTGGCGGTGCTGACCACGCACATGCCCTGGCGCGACATCGAAGCCGCGTTGGCCCCTGTGTTCGAACACA
>JANNDW010000006.1:0-4445 GCA_031378125.1 Methylibium sp.
CTGACCGGCGTGGCCCGCGCGGTGCTGCTGCTGCACCCGCTGTTCTGCATCGCCGCGCTCAGCATCGTTCGCATGGTTTACCGCATGGTGTGGGAGCAGGCGCGTTTGCGCGTCAACGGCCAGCAGGGCGAACCGCGCCGAGCCATCGTGCTGGGGGCCGGCGAGGCGGCGCGCCGGCTCGTGGCCGGCATTCACCTGCGCGACGGCTGGACGGTGTTGGCCCTGCTGGACGACGACCCGGCCAAACGCGGCTCGCGCGTGGGCGGCTTGCCGGTGCTGGGGCCGCTGGCCGATCTGGCGTTGCCGCACATTCGTGCCGAAGCGACGCACGTGATCGTCGCCATGCCGGGTGCATCGGCCGAACAGCGCGCGCAGGCCGTCGCGCTGGCGAGGGAGGCGGGGCTTTCGGTGCTGACGGTGCCCAGCCAGCATGAGCTGCAGGTGGAGGGCGAGCTGGAAGCCGGCCGATTGGCTTGACGCCATGGGCGGTGACGCCAGAGAGTCCGTCCAAAGTCGTATCCCTTGATATGTATTCAAGCAAGGCATATGCTTCGGTATCTACCAATCCTCGGGGGAATGCCGTGACCCAAACCGCCAAACTTTTCGTCAACGGCCGCAGCCAGGCCGTGCGGTTGCCCGCCGCCTATCGCTTCGACGCCAAGGAAGTGTTCATCCACCGCGACCCCGTCACGGGCGATGTGATTCTGTCGGCACGGCCCTCGACCTGGGACGGCTTCTTCGAAGCGCTGAAGGTGGCCGATTTTCCGGGTGACTTCCTTGGCGCAGAGGATCGCGCCCAAGGCGTTCACGACCGTGATCCGCTGGCCGGGGTGGGGGAATGACGACCCGCTCCGGTTACCTGTTCGACACCAACATCGTCAGCCACCTCATGCGCAAACACCCGGCGGTGATGAGCAAGATCGCCGCTGTGCCCGTGGGCGCCCTGTGCATCTCCTCCATCACCGAAGCAGAGTTGAGATACGGCGTGGCCAAGCGGCCGACGCCGGCGCGTGCGACGGCCGTGAGGGAATTTCTGGCGCGTGTGGAGGTGTTGCCGTGGTCCAGCGATGCAGCCGCGCACTACGGGCCGCTGCGGGCGCAACTGGAAGGCGCTGGAACCGTGCTGGCCCCGCTGGATCTTCTCATTGCCGCGCAAGCGTTTTGCGGCAACCGCGTGCTGGTCACGGCCGACAAGGCGTTTGCCCGGGTACCTGGCCTGACGGTCGAAGACTGGACAGGCTGAACCTCTGGCGCCATACATTTTCAAACTTGAAACTGTACAAATGTTGCCTCGCCTTGCCGCGCTCCGCGGTGCCGACCACGAGGTGGTCAGTTGGCGATCAGTGGGACTCTGACATGAACGAGGCCGTCAACGCGCCTGCAATGAGGCCGCCACTTCCCGGTTGACCTCATCGGCCGGCCGGAACTCGGGCACCAGGTTGCGAATTTGCCGCAGCATGGCTTCGGGCTGGTTGCCGTCGCAGGCGGTTCGCAGCGACTCGATCATCTTGTCGAGCAGCACCGGCTCGATGTGCCGTTCGCGCGCACACAGGATGCGCGGGTGGCCGCTGGGGATCACGTCGTCGCCGATCAACAGTTCCTCAAATAATTTTTCGCCGGGGCGCAGGCCGACGTACTTGATTTCGATGTCGCCTTCCGGGTTGTCGTCGGTTTTCTCCGAAACGCCGGACAGGTGAATGATGGAGCGCGCCAGGTCGGCAATGCGCACCGGCTCGCCCATGTCGAGCACGAACACCTCGCCGCCTTTGGCCATCGCACCGGCCTGGATGACCAGTTGCGCCGCTTCGGGAATCAGCATGAAGTAGCGAATGATGTCCGGGTGCGTGATGGTGACCGGCCCGCCGCCTTGAATTTGCCTCTTGAACAGCGGCACCACCGATCCCGAAGAGCCGAGCACATTGCCAAAGCGCACCATCGAAAAAACGGTTCCGCCACCGGCCCGCAATGCGCCGGACTGGAAGATCAGCTCCGCCGCACGCTTGGACGCACCCATCACGTTGGTGGGCCGCACCGCCTTGTCGGTGGACACCAGCACACAGGTCTCAACCCCACAACGCAGCGCCGCGCGGGCGATTGCCAGCGAACCGAAGACGTTGTTGCGCAGGCCCTGCTGCATGTTGTCTTCGACGAGGGGCACATGCTTGTAGGCGGCGGCGTGATAGATCGTCTGAACGCCATGCTGGCGAACGGTGCGCTCGACCAGGGCTTCGTCCAGCACCGAACCCAGGCAGGCCACCAGTTGGATGCCGCGATCGACCTCGCGCAGCTCGTGGTCAATGGCGTAAAGACCAAACTCCGAATGGTCCAGCAAGACCAGGCGCTTGGGCTTTTGTGAAACGATCTGTCGGCACAACTCGCCGCCGATGGAGCCGCCCGCGCCAGTGACCATCACCACCTTGCCGGCGATGTTGCGAGAGAACAGCGCCGGCTGCGGCGGCACCGGGTCACGCCCCAGCAGGTCGGCCACATCCACCTCGCGAATGTCGGCAACGCTGGCGTGGCCATTCACCATGTTGGCCAGGCTCGGCAAAATCTTCACCGGCAGGCCCGCATGTTCGACGCGCGAGATCAGTTCGCGCCGCTGCGCCGTCTTGGCCGAAGGAATGGCCAGGACGATCTGTGCCACGTCGTGTCGGAAGATCGCTTCCTGAAGCGACCCCGGCGGATACACCTTCAGCCCGGCCACCGTCTTGCCGTGCAGGACCGAGCGATCGTCCAAAAAACACACGGCCTGGTATTCCGGGCTGAGTTGCATGGTCTGGGCCAGCTGGGCGCCGGCGTCGCCCGCGCCATAGATCGCCGTCCTGATGCGCGGCCGACCAGCCCGCCCCAGGCCCTGGCGCAACAGCACCCGGGCGATGAATCGGGACGTGATGACGTAGGTGAACGCCACGAACCAGTAGATCAGCAAGGCCGAGCGCGGGACCACGTGCACGTCGAGAACCAATGCCAGGCTGAACATCAGCAACACCACCGCGGCCAACGCCAGGCTCGACGCCGCGATGACCCGCAGGTCGATGTAGCGCACCACGGTGCGGTACAGGCCCGCCATTCCCAGCACCGGCAACGTCGCCCAACCGATGGCCAACAAGACCAGCGGCGCGGTTTTTGCCGCCGCCTCGACCGAGCCCAGGCGCATCACGATCGCGGCGAACAGGAACAGCGGCAGGAACAGCGCGTCCGCACCAATCATCACCGCCAGCTTGGCACGGGGCGAGAGTGCGGAAAGGCGTTGGCCGATGTAGATGGGTGTCATGGTGGTGTGTCTCCTGCGGCCTGTGCGGACGATTTTTATCTGTGGCCCAGGCGCCGAATGATAGAGACCAATTTCACAACGGACCAATACGCGGCGGCGCACGGGGCCAGTCGGTTTACGTTTAGTGCCAACTATTACCCGCTGCGTCTATCCCTGCTGCGAAGCCTGGTCCCCGGCCTTGTAGTGAAAAGCCAGCCAGACCAGTGGCGCGTAGGCGATCACCACGCCGGCCGTGCCGTCCAGCCGTCCCAAGGCCACCCCCACCGCGATGGGCAACAACCACAGCAGGTTGATCGCGCCGACCGCCAGCGAAACCGCCTTGTGGGAACCGACCCGGCGCGCCGCGTACTGGTAGGCGTGGCTGCGGTGCGCCACGTTGAACTTGTCGCCGCGGCGCACCCGGCGCACCAGCGTGGTGGTGGCGTCGACCATGAAGCAACCGAGCAGGATGAACCAGCACCAGAACACCTGCGTGGCCTGCTGCGCGGTCCATAGCGAGAAGATGCCCAGCACCAGGCCAATGAAGCCGCTGCCCGCGTCGCCCATGAAGATGCGGGCCGGAGGGAAGTTCCAGGCGAGGAAACCCGCCACGCAAGCCGCGAAGACGATCGCCACCGGCCACTGCGGCGTGCCAGTGGCCATCCACCAGCACAGCGCTCCGCCGCACGCGACGGTGATGGCTTCGATGGAGGCGATCGCGTCGATGCCATCCATGAAGTTGTAGAGGTTCACCATCCAGATCAGGTAGACCGTGGCCAGCGCCAGGCCGAACCAGCCAAGGTCGACCGAGACGCCGAACACAGGCACCGGCGGGATGCCGCCCATCAGCCACAGCGCCCAGATCGAAGCAACACCGTGGGCGAGAAAGCGCCAGCGCGCCGGCAGCGCGGCGCGGTCATCGAGCAAGCCGACCGCTGCGACCAGCAGTCCGCTGCCCAGCAGGGCCGCGAGCCATGGCGCAGAGAGCAGGCCGGCTGCGCCGAGTGCGATCACGAGCCCACAGAACGACACCACGATGGCCACCCCGCCGCCGCGCGGCGTCGGCACCGTGTGCGAACTGCGTTCGTTCGGATGATCGAGCAGTTGTGCCGCCACCGCATAGCGGCGCATGCGCGCGGTCAGCCACCAGCCGGCCAGCAGGCCGACCGGCGCGAGCAGGGCGGCGAGC
>JANNDW010000286.1:0-14681 GCA_031378125.1 Methylibium sp.
GCGCAGGCACTCGAACTCGCCGGCGTACCGCGATAGCAAGTTACTGAAGCAACACTGGAGGGTCGACCACATGAGTACTCTTGAAGGATTTGAGGGGTTCGAAGGCTTTGAAGGGTTCGAAGGATTCGAGGGATTCGAAGGTTTCGGCGCGAGCGGCGCGAGATCACCCGCCAACCCCTCCGCGCTCATCGCGCATCGTGAAGGCATCGTCGGCAGTTGGCCAGCCGTATGGCCGGGCACCGCTTGGGACAGCGCCGCGATCGCCCGCGGCGTTCTTGGCCCGCTGCAGCGTTGGGACCCGCGCATCCGGCGCTTCCTGTTCGAGTCCGAGTTGCTGGCGTCGCTGTATTTCGCCGTCGACAAGACCCCTGGCGGCGCTAGCGGTACGCAGCAATGGGCCACGCTGTGGAACTTCAATGAGACGAGCGGCGCTACGGGCCAAACGGCTCCTGGTGGTACATGGAGCCCGTTTGTCACGATGACCCGGCCGACCGAGGCGATCCTGCTGCAGCAGCTCGACTTGGTGAACGGCTACAGCGACCTGCGCAACGACCGGGCACGCGAGATCGTCGACCAAATGTCGCCGCAGTTCGCCTACTGGGCCTCCGTCGTCCCGCTGTATCAGGCCCGCCACCCGCGGACGCTCGAGCTGGTTCAAATGGTGCTGCGGCTCGCCAAGTACGCCGAGATGAACTTCAAGCATGCCCTGTGCGTGCGCCGCCCGCACGAGTATTCGCCGCAAGTGCAGCCGATGATCCAGACGCCGATTCACGGCTCGCTGCCGAGCGGACACTCGACGGAGGCCCATGCGGTCGCAAGGGTGCTCGGCAAGCTGATCGAGTCCGCGACGGCTCCCGCTGCGGCAACCCTGCAGTTGTGCCAGCAGTTGACGCGCCAGGCCGCCCGCATCGCCATCAATCGGACGGTGGCCGGCGTGCACTACCCGGTCGACAGCCTGGCCGGGCAGATGCTGGGGCTCGCGATCGGCGAGTACTTCATCGCACGTGCGACCGGTGGCGCAAAAAAGGTGGGCTCATGGACCTTCGATGGTGAGGCCTATCCCGGCAGCGGTGATTTCAGCGGCTCGGAGATCTACGACCTGATGACCGATGCCATGAATCCCGTGCCCACCTACTTGATAAAGAACACCGACATTACCGTGAACGAGGCACCGGGTCTGAAGTGGTTGTGGGGCAAGGCGCAGGACGAATGGAAGTGATGCGAGGCTCGCTATGACATCGTACAAAGGTGGTCATGATCCGGGTCCGGCGGGTCCGGCGGGTCCGGCGGGTCCGGCCCAACCGTATCTCGACTGGGCCATCGCGACCCGGTTTATCTATCTGCGGGCCGGCGACTGGTTGCCATTGCTCGTTGAATTCGACAAAGAGCTTCCTCGGGAGCAATTCACGCGTCTTGGTTGGCTCAGTGAGGGGCTGAGGTCGGCGGTGCGCATCCCTGAGCTCTTCGACACCTTGCCCCATGCGATCCTGCAATCGCGCGACTTCAACTTCAGCGTCGTTCTGGTCCTTCGCCAACGCGCCGCCGAGGTCGTCGGGGACGCGTCGTGGATTCGAACGATTCGCATCGCGGAGCTTGGCCCACCGGTGGATCTTGCCGACAAGCGTGCCGCCCCTGCCGCGCCGGTTGTAGCGCCGGTTGCGGCGCCGACCGCCGAAGCAGCCTCCTCGGGTCCGCCGGCGATCGGCACGCTCCGGCGCTGGATCAATGCGCTGTGCGAATGGTTGGGGTGCCTCTCATCGGCGCCGGCAACATCGCCGCCAGCGCCTCCCCCGACGTGCGCTGGTCAACGCGTCGTCGTCGCCGTGATCGATCAGGGGATCGCTTTCGCTCATCCGCGCTTCAGTACTACGTCGGGCACGCGCATCGCCTATCTGTGGCAGCAGGATCTGCTCGGCGTCAGCGGCATGACCAGTACCCCCGGCGTCGAGCTGACGGCGGCGGCCATCGATGTCGCGGTTCAAGCGGCACGAGCGCGCGGCGCCGACGAGGACATGGTCTACCGTGCAGTCGGCCGCATGAATTTTGCCGTCGACGGCTACAAACCGCTGGCGCGCCGCCGCTCACACGGAACGCACGTGCTCGACCTGGCGGCCGGGAACGATCCGAACCTTGTGGGGGCGGACCGGCCGATCATCGCAGTCGACATGCCCGAAGACGCCGTCGGAGACCCTGCCGGATCGCAGTTGACGATCCATGCGGCATGGGGACTGCTTTACATCCTCGCGCGCGCGCAGGCGATGCTCAGCGCAGGCGAAACACTTCCGGTGGTCGTCAACATCAGCTACGGGCCGCACGACGGGCCCCACGACGGCAGCGCGCTGTTCGAACGCTTTGCCGATACGCTGACGATACTGTCCAGGCAGACGAAAACACCGCTGCGGATCGTCCTGGCGGCTGGCAACTTCCGGCAGTCGCGCGTCCACGCGAACTTCAAGTTGCAACCGCTGGGCACGCAGAAGCTGCAGTGGCGGCTGCAACCGGTCGGGCTGACGCCGAGCTTCTTGGAAGTCTGGCTGGCCCCGGTCGCCGGCGCCGAGGTCACCGTCACACTCCGTTCGCCGAAAGGCCGGCAGGTGTCCGTTTCACTGGCAAAGCTGTCCGACTCGGTGTCGGTTGCCAGCGGTCGACTGATCAGCGCGCAGTATCTTCCCGCCAGCATCTCGTCGCCTCGCACCAGCGTCGTTCTCAGCGTCGCGCCGACGGCCTATGACCCATGGGGTCCGGGCAGCCAGCCGGTCGCAAGCTCCGGGCTGTGGTC
This sequence comes from Methylibium sp., assembly GCA_031378125.1. Classification (GTDB taxonomy): domain Bacteria; phylum Pseudomonadota; class Gammaproteobacteria; order Burkholderiales; family Burkholderiaceae_C; genus LGRD01. The sequence continues at coordinate 2,780 of JANNDW010000286.1, forward strand.
AGTCGAGGTCACGAACACTTCGGGAGTGCCGCTGGACATCGACGCATGGATCAAGCGCAGCGATACGCCGGGCGGGCGACGCGCAAAAGGGCGCCAGTCTTTCTTCGATGACCCGGCGTACCAACGCCACGACGCGAAGGGTCGGCCCCTCGAATTCGACGTGCCGGGGAGTTACGTCAAGCGCCAAGGCACTCTGAGCGGCATCGCGACCGGCAGCGAAACGTACGTGATCGGTGCCTATCGGCGCGGCCCCGACCCGGCGGATCTGATGCCCGCGCCTTACTCGTCGGAGGGTCCGGTCGCTCCGAACGCGGCCCGGACGATGCCCGCGCCCAACTGCCTGGCTCCGGGCGACGACGGGCTTTCGTGCGCAGGCGTGATTGCTGCCGGCACGCGCGGCGGCGTCCGCTTCGCGATGAACGGAACCAGTGTGGCGGCACCGCAAGTTGCGCGCTTCTATGCTGCCGAGATCGCGGCCGGCCGCATTCCAGGCCCGGCTTACACAGGGTACTTGCCGGTGTCGACCCGCGTGCCCGCCGCGGACCAAACGTTGGTGGCCGGCGCTGGACTGATGCCGCTGAAGCCCCCGGTGGATCGAGTTTGGAAAGATCGGCCGTAGGCGGGGGCGGTGCGAGCCAGGCCGGGGTGCCCGACACATCGACGTCAGGCAGCACGCACGACGGCAGCCCAGCGGCGCCGCTCGAGCCACTCGAACACGCCCATGCTGGCCAGCATCGCGGCCACCAACACCAGCGCCTTGTCCTTGTCCTCGCCCATGCCGACGGGCGCATCGCCATCGGCGAGAACATTCGGGCGGTGCAGGCGACCTTCCAGAAGATCTACAACCTGGAGCGCAGCTTCCTGCCCGACGGCAGCCAGTTCGACCACCTGTTCAAGGAAGGCGAGACCTTCCACGTCGGTGAGATCGAGGCCACCGCACTGCTGGTGCCCGGCCACCCGCCCGCCGACATGGCCTACCTCGTGGACGGTTCGGTGTTCGCGGGCGACACCCTCTTCATGCCCGACGTGGGCAGTGCCCGGGCCGACTTCCCCGGCGGCGACGCGCGCCAGCTCTACCGTTCCATGCGGCGCCTGCTGGACCTGCCGCCGCAGACGACGATGTACGTGTGCCACGACTACCCGCCGGCAGACCGCCCGCCGCAGTGGCAAACCACCGTCGCGGAGCAGCGGGCTCGCAACATCCAAGTGCGCGACGGCATCGGTGAAGACGAGTTCGTGGCGATGCGCAAGGCACGCGACGCGACGCTCGACGTACCCACACTGATCTTGCCGTCGATCCAGGTGAACGTGCGAGGCGGGCAGCTCCCGCCTGCCGACGAGAACGGCGTGGCCTACCTGCGAATCCCTCTGAACACGTTGCAGGTGCGGCCGTAACCTCGGCGAGCTGCGTGGCTTGACCGACCCGGCGAATCGGCCGGCGTCAGCACTCGATCACGTTCACCGCCAGCCCGCCGCGGCTGGTTTCCTTGTACTTGGTCATCATGTCGCGGCCGGTGTCGCGCATGGTCTTGATGACCTTGTCGAGCGACACATAGTGCGTGCCGTCACCGCGCAAGGCCATGCGTGCGGCGTTGAGCGCCTTCACCGAACCCATCGCGTTGCGTTCGATGCACGGGATCTGCACCAGCCCGCCGACCGGGTCGCAGGTCAGCCCGAGGTTGTGTTCCATGCCGATCTCGGCGGCGTTCTCCACCTGCTCCGGCGTGCCGCCCATCACCGCGCACAGCGCGCCGGCGGCCATCGAACAGGCCACGCCCACCTCGCCCTGGCAGCCGACTTCGGCACCGCTGATCGAGGCGTTTTGCTTGTAAAGCATGCCGATCGCGCCCGCGGTCAACAGGAAGTCACGCACGCCCTGCAGGTTCGCACCCGGAACGAAGCGTTCGTAGTAGAGCAGCACCGCCGGGATGATGCCCGCCGCGCCATTGGTCGGTGCCGTGACCACCCGGCCGCCGGCCGCATTTTCCTCGTTCACCGCCATGGCGTACAGGTTGACCCAGTCGATGATGGACAGTGGGTCCTTCAGCGCCTGTTCGGGCCGCTGCGTCAGCGACCTGAACAACTCGGCCGCGCGGCGCTTGACCTTCATGCCGCCCGGCAAATGGCCTTCGGTCCGGCAGCCGCGATCGACGCAGGCCTTCATCGCCGCCCACAGGTTGTCGATGCCCGCGTCGATCTGCGCGTCGCTGCGCCAGGCATGTTCGTTGTCGCGCACCAGCGCCGCAATCGACAGGCCCGTGCGGCGGGTGGCTGCCAGCAACTGATCGCCGCTGGCAAAGGGATGCACCAGCGCGGTCGCGTCTTCGACGATGCGGGCTTGCCCAGGCGCGGCATCGGCTTCTTCCTGCGACACCACAAAACCGCCGCCGACCGAAAAATAGCGGCGCTCATCGAGCACGCCACCGTCGGCCGCGAACGCGCGAAAAAGCACGCCATTCGGATGGAAGGGCAAGGATTCGCGGCGCAGAAAAACCAGGTCGGTGCGCTCGTTGAAAGGCACCGCGTGCACGCCGTCGAGCACCAGCGTGCCGCGCTCGCGCAGTGCGTGCAGGCGCGCCGGTATGCTGTCGGGATCGATCGTGTCCGGCTGGGCGCCTTCGAGCCCGAGCAAGATGGCCTTGTCGGTGCCGTGACCCTTGCCCGTGGCACCCAGCGAACCGTACAGGCGCGCCTCGACACGGGCTGTTCCACCGAGCAGCTGGTGGTCATTCAAGCGGCGCGCGAACAGGGCCGCCGCCTTCATCGGGCCGACGGTGTGCGACGACGAAGGGCCGATGCCGATCTTGAACAGATCGAAGATGCTGATGGACATGGTGTTGAATTTACCTCCGCTTCACTTGACCGCTATCTTGACGGCGACTACATTACTGACCAACCAGTCAGTATCTCTGTTGTCCATCTCTGTTGCCCGTCTCTGGATGCCCGCTCTTCCGATGTCCGCTCTCATCACGAATCGCCAGCGCCGCAAGGAAGCCCGCCCGCAAGAGCTTCTCGACGCGGCGCTGGACCTGTTTGTCGAAAAAGGCTTCGCGGCGACCCGCTCCGAAGAGGTGGCGGTGCGCGCCGGCGTCTCCAAGGGCACGCTCTACCTTTACTACCCCAGCAAGGAAGAGCTGCTCAAGGAAGTGATCCGCCACAACATGGTGAACCAGATTGCCGAAGGCGTCACCATCGTCAGCGAGTTTCAGGGCGCCACGTCCGAGCTGCTGGCGCTGGTGTTTGGTCTTTGGTGGGAGCGCATCGGTGAAACACGCGCCTCGGGCATCATGAAGTTGATGATGTCGGAAGTGCGCAACTTCCCTGAAATTGCGCAGTTCTATGCCGATGAAGTGATTCGCCCGGCCGAGCGCATGGTGTCGCAAATGGTTCAACGCGGGATCGACCGGCTGGAGTTTCGCCAGGTCAATGTCGTCGAGGTCGTGCATGCCCTGATGGCGCCGATGTTGTTCCTGGTGATGCACAAACACTCCATCGGTGCGTGCGGCGTGGGCCACACCATCGAACCCAAGGTCTTCATCGCCACCCACATCGACCTGGTGCTGCATGGCCTGGAGTTGCCGCGCAAGGCCGCTGCCGTGACGCCGCGCACCGCCCCCGCCAAGCCGCCCGCGGCGCGCCGACCGGTGCCCAAAAAAGGAAAACCCCGTTCATGAAACGCTGGCTGAAATGGCTCATCCCGGTGCTGGCGATCGCGGTGTTGGGCGCCTTCGTGGCCCGCGCGTTGCAGGCTCGCAAGGCCGAGCAGGCGCCGCTGACGGCGCACAAGACGAACCTGCGGCTGGACCTGGCCGCCTCTGACATCGTGAACGCACGCACGCTGGAGCTGACCCGAATGCTGGAAGTGTCCGGCGGCCTGAAGGCAGTCAACAGTGCCGTGATCAAGGCCAAGGTGAGCGCCGAAGTCAAGTCCCTCACCGTGCGCGAAGGCGACAGCGTCAAGCGCGGCCAACTGCTGGGCAAGCTCGACACGACCGAGCTGGACTGGAAGCTGCGCCAGGCCGAACAGACCGCCTCGTCCAGCCGGGCCCAGGCCGACATTGCCAAACGCGCCCTCGAGAACAACCGCGCCCTGGTTGCGCAGGGCTTCATCTCGCCGACCGGGCTGGAGACCTCGGTGTCCAACGACGTGGCGGCGCAGGCGAACCTGCAAGCCGCGCTGGCCGCCGTCGCGCTGGCGCGCAAGGCGCTCTTTGATGCGACGCTGATCGCGCCGATTGCCGGGGTGGTGTCGTTGCGGCTGGTGCAGCCGGGTGAAAGGGTGTCGGTCGATACCAGGCTGCTCGAGATCGTCGACCTGTCCACCCTGGAACTCGAAGCGGCCATCGCGCCTGAAGACATTGTTGCGCTGACCATCGGCCGCACCGCCAGCCTGCAGGTGGACGGCGTCAGTCAGCCCGTCAGCGCGCGGGTGGCCCGCATCAACCCGAGTGCGCAGCTGGGCAGCCGCTCGGTGATGGTCTATCTGGCGGTGGACCCGCAGCCCGCGTTGCGCCAGGGCCTGTTCGCCAAGGGCAAGATCGCCACGCTGGCCAAGACGGCGCTGGCAGTGCCGCTGTCGGCGGTGCGCACCGACCAGTCGCTTCCGTATGTGCTGCAGGTGCTGGACGACAAGGCACAGCTCAGGGCGGTGCAACTGGGTCAGCGTGGCGAGGTGGACGGCCAACCCTGGGTCGAGATCGTCTCGGGCCTGAGCGTGGGTGCGCAGGTGTTGGCCGGCACCGCCGGGCTGGTGCGCGACGGCACGCCGGTGCGCATGGCCGCGGCACTCCCGTCCGCGCCACCCGCGGCGCAGCCCGTCGCGCAACAGGCGTCGGCCGCGGCAGCGGCTCGCTGAAGGGCCGCCCAGCACCATGTGGTTCACCCGCGTTTCGATCAACAACCCGGTCATGGCCACGATGGTCATGCTGGCCTTCGTGGTGCTGGGGCTGTTCAGCTACCAGCGCCTGTCGGTGGACCAGTTCCCCAACATCGACTTTCCCACCGTCGTGGTGGCGATGGATTACCCCGGCGCGTCGCCCGAAATCGTCGAGAGCGAAGTCACCAAGAAGGTCGAAGCGGCCGTCAACACGGTGGCCGGCATCAGCTCGCTGTACTCGCGATCGTATGAAGGCACGTCGGTCGTGATCGTCGAGTTCAACCTCGACGTCGACGGCCGCAAGGCCGCCGAAGACGTGCGCGAAAAGGTGGCGCTGGTGCGCCCGCTGTTGCGCGACGAGGTCAAGGACCCGCGCATCTCGCGCTTCGACCCCGCCAGCCAGCCGATCTACAACGTCGCCATCCTGTCCACCGACGGCAAGCGCTCGCCGCAGGAGCTCACGACCTGGGCCTCGCAGGTGCTGCAAAAACGTTTTGAGAACGTGCGCGGCGTGGGCTCGGTATCGGTGATCGGCGGTATCTCCCGGCAAGTCAACCTGTACATCAAGCCGGCCGCGCTGGAGGCATTGGGCATCCCCGTCGACCAGGTGGTGGCCGCGGTGAAAAGCGAGAACCAGGAACTGCCGATGGGTGCGATCCGCTCGCGCGAGCAGGAACGGGTGGTGCAGATCAACGCACGCCTGTTGCGGCCGGAGGACTTCCGCGACATCGTGGTCGCCCGCAAAGGATCCACGAACGCGGCTTCCGGCGGCGGGAGCACGGCGGTCAAGCTCTGGCAGGTGGCCGACGTGGTCGACGGGCCGCAGGAAGTCGAATCGCTGGCGCTCTACAACGGCCAGCGCACCGTGCTGCTGTCGGTGCAGAAGTCGCAGGGCGAGAACACCATCGAGGTGGTCGACGGCCTGAACAAGGCGCTGGCCGCGGCCGCATCGGTCACGCCGCCGGGCATCAAGGTCGAGGTCAATCGAGACAACTCGCGCTCGATTCGTGTGTCGGTGGCCAACGTCAAGCGCACGCTTTTTGAAGGCGCGACGCTGACGGTGCTGATCGTCTTTCTGTTCCTGAACTCGTGGCGTTCCACCGTCATCACCGGGTTGACGTTGCCGATCGCGCTGATCGGCACCTTCTTGTTCATGTACATCTTCGGCTTCACCATCAACACCATCACGATGATGGCGCTGAGCCTGTGCGTGGGCCTGTTGATCGACGACGCGATCGTGGTGCGAGAGAACATCGTGCGCCATGTCCAGATGGGAAAGTCAGCCCACCAGGCGGCGCTGGACGGCACCAACGAGATCGGGCTGGCGGTGCTGGCCACCACGCTGTCCATCGTGGCGGTGTTCCTGCCGATCGGCTTCATGGGCGGCATCGTCGGCAAGTTCTTCCACGAGTTCGGCCTGACCATCGTGGCGGCGGTGCTGATCTCGATGTTCGTCAGCTTCACGCTGGACCCCATGCTCTCCAGCATCTGGCACGACCCGCAGGCCGAAGGCCGCCACGGCGGTCCGCCGGTGACCTTGTACGACAAAACGATCGGCCGCGTCACCGGCTTGTTCGACCGCTTCACCCAATCGATGGGGCGTGCCTACCAGCGTATTCTGGGCTGGTCGCTCGCGCACAAATTGGCCACGCTGGCGGTGGCGCTGGCCACCTTTGCCGGCAGTTTTTTCATCATCCCGATCCTTGGTACCGAGTTCGTGCCGAAGGCCGACTTTTCGGAAACGCAGATCAACTTCTACACGCCGGTGGGCTCGTCGCTGGAAGTGACCGAAGCGCGCGCCAAACAGATTGACGCGGTGCTGCGCGCGATGCCCGAGGTGAAATACACCGTCGCCACCATCAACAGCGGCATCGCGGCCGGCAAGATCTATGGCGCGGTGTATGTGCGGCTGGTGGACCGCAAGGACCGCCAACGCAGCGCCAGTGCGATGTCCGTGCCGCTGCGCGAGCAACTGGCGCGCATTCCGGGCGTCACCGTCACCAACATCGGCCAGACCGACCTGGGCGGTGGCAAGAGCCTGCAGTTCTCGATCCAGGGCACCGACCTGGCTGAGTTGGAGCGGCTCTCCAAAGGCATCACCGCCCAGATGCGCGAGATTCCCGGCCTGGTCGATCTGGACAGCACGCTCAAGCCCGACAAGCCGACGGTGGCCATCAACGTGCGGCGCGAGGCCGCGGCCGACGTGGGGCTGAACGTGAACGCGCTGGCCGGCACCCTGCGCACGCTGGTGGCGGGCACCCTGGTGGGCAACTGGCGCGCACCCGACGGCGAGAACTACGATGTGAATGTGCGCGTGGCACCCGAAAGCCGCGACTCGATCGCCGACCTGCAGCGCATTCCGATCAACGTGGCCAACGCCAGTGACGGGGCTACTCGCGTTGTGCGTCTGTCGCAGGTGGCCGACGTGACACCGTCGACCGGCCCGAACCAGATCAACCGGCGCGACCTGAACCGCGAGATCAACATCGACGCGAACGCGCTGGGCCGCAGTTCGGGCGAGGTCTCGACCGACATCCGCAAGCTGCTCGACGCGGTGAACTGGCCGCCCGGCTACCGCTACAGCTTCGGCGGATCGACCAAGAACATGAACGAATCGTTCGCTTATGCGCTGGGTGCCTTGGGCCTGGCCGTCATCTTCATCTACATGATCCTGGCTAGCCAGTTCAGGAGCTTTCTGCAACCGCTGGCGTTGATGAGCTCGTTGCCGCTGACGCTGATCGGCGTGGTGCTGGCGTTACTGATATTCCGTTCCACGTTGAACATGTTCTCCGTCATCGGCGTGGTGATGCTGATGGGGCTGGTGACCAAGAACGCGATTCTGCTGGTGGACTTCGCGATTCGTTCCAGAGACGACGGCATGGAGCGCACCCAGGCGCTGCTGCACGCGGCCCATGTGCGGCTGCGGCCGATTTTGATGACCACCCTGGCGATGATCTTCGGCATGGTGCCGCTGGCGTTTGCGCTGAGCGAAGGCTCGGAGCAGCGTTCGCCGATGGGCCAGGCGGTGATCGGCGGCGTGATCACCTCGTCGTTGCTGACGCTGGTGGTGGTGCCGGTGATTTATTGCTACCTGGACGACCTGGCCGCTTGGGCAAAGCGCCGGCTCGGCACCAAGCCAGCCAGCCCGCGTCAACCGGGCCCGGTCGCCGAACAGGGCATGGCGAAATAAAATACCGGGCTTTGCAGCCGGCGGACCCACAACATGAACATCGAACAAGCCCGTTTCAACATGATCGAGCAGCAGATCCGCCCCTGGGAAGTGCTGGACCAGGGCGTGCTGAGCTTGCTGGCCGTCGTCAAGCGCGAAGACTTCACGCCCGCCGCGGTCCGCTCGATGGCGTTCGTGGACACCGAAGTGCCGCTGCCCGGCGGGCAAAACATGCTGGCCCCCAAGGTCGAGGCGCGGCTGCTGCAGGAGTTGGCGGTGCACAAGCACGAGCGGGTGCTGGAAGTCGGCGCCGGCTCAGGCTACATGGCCGCGCTGCTGGGGCACCAGGCGCAGCATGTGACCACGATGGAAATCTTGCCCGAGCTGGCCAAGCTGGCCGCCGACAACTTGCGCCGCACCGGGGTAATGAACGTCAACGTCATTCAGGCCAACGGTTGCCGCGGCCGGGCGGTCGACGCGCCTTTCGATGTGATCCTGCTGTCCGGCTCGGTGGCCAACGTGCCGCCGGCCCTGCTGGCGCAACTGAAGGTGGGTGGCCGGCTGGCGGCAATCGTCGGCCAGTTGCCCATCATGCGCGCGATGCTGTTCACCCGCGGCGGCGAACAATCGTTCAGCAGCGTGGGCCTGTTCGACACCGTCGCGCCGCGCCTGAAGGGCTTCGACGAACCGACACGCTTCAGCTTCTGATGAAACAGATCGCCGTGCAAGACCTCGCGGCACTGTGCGCCGGCCCAATCGCCCCGGTGTTGCTGGACGTGCGTGAGCCCTGGGAGTTCGCGCTCGCGGCGATCCGGCTGGATGGCGCCAGCACCCTGCACATTCCCATCGGAGATATCGCCAGCCGTCTGAGCGAGATCCATGCCACGCGGCCGATCGTCTGCATTTGTCACCACGGCGTGCGAAGTGCGCAGGTCGTCGCATGGCTGGGGCGAAACGGCTTCGATCCGGTCTATAACCTCGCGGGCGGCATCGAGGCCTGGTCCACCCAGGTGGATGCCAAGGTGCCGCGTTACTAAAACCGCGCCGATTACCGACCAAGAAAAAAGGACCCCGCCATGCCACATCAGAGCAACCGTCCGTCGCAGCGGCAACACCCTGCCGCCCCCCCGGTTCGACGCCGGCGCCTGCGGCCCCTGGCGTGGGCCGTGGGCTGGGCGTTGGGCCTGAGCCTGGCCACGCTGGGCAGCGCCCAGGCCCAAAGCCTGCAGGATTTGTACGACGCTGCACGGGCCTACGACGCGACCTACCTGGCCGCAAGGTCGCTGGCCGACTCGGCGCAGTACAAGGCGGCACAAGCCGATGCCTTGTTGCTGCCCAGCGCCGGTCTCAGCGGCAACCTGGGGAGCAGCTATGTCGATTTGCCGGTCGGGTCGTCGCGCTCGTCGAACAGCGCGGGCCTGGGGCTCACGGGCAAACAGCCTCTGTTCAACCGCGCCAACGGTTTCACCGTGGATCAGGCCAGGAAGTCGCTCGACTTGTCGCGTGCCGATCTGGAGACCGCCGAGCAAGACCTGATCTTGCGCGTGGCCCAGGCCTACTTCGATGTGCTGGGTGCGCAAGACACGCTGGGCACCACGCGCGCGAGCAAGGCCGCCATCAGCGAGCAACTGGCGTCCGCCAAACGCAATTTCGAGGTCGGTACGGCCACCATCACCGACACGCGTGAAGCCCAGGCCCGCTTCGACCTGGCGACGGCCCAGGAAATCGCCGCCGACAACGATTTGCTGACCAAGCGCATTGCGCTGGACCAACTGGTTGGCCGCAGCGGCGTGCTGCCGCGGCAACTGGCCACGCCAGTGGCTCTGCCGGCGCTGGCACCGGCCAATGTGGACACCTGGGTGGGCAACTCCAACACCCAGCACCCGCTGGTGCGCAAGGCGCTGCTGGGCCTGGACATTGCCAGGCTGGAGACCGAGAAAGCGCGCGCCGGGCACTTGCCCACCGTCGACGCGGTGGCGTCGCTGAACAGCAACCGCTTGACCGGCAGCAGCAGCAGCAGCGGGTTGCCGGGCACCACCCACAGCGCCAGCATCGGGCTGCAGCTCAACATGCCGCTGTATGCCGGCGGCTCGATCCAGAACCGGGTGAAGGAAACGCTGGTGCTGGAAGACAAGTCGTCCAACGACCTGGAGGCCGCGCGCCGCGGCGTCGCGCAAGCCACGCGGCAGGCTTACTACGGCGTGCAATCCGGCACCGCGCAAGTGAAGGCGCTGGAAGCCGCCGAATCGTCGAGCAAACTCGCGCTCGAAGCCACGCAGCTGGGCTACAAGGTCGGTGTGCGCGTGAACCTGGATGTGCTCAACGCCCAGACCCAGTTGTTCACCACCCGGCGCGACCTGGCCAAGGCGCGCTACGACGTGTTGCTGGGCGGCTTGAAGCTGCGCCAGGCTTCGGGGCAACTCAAGCCCGAGGACGTGTCGGCGGTGAACCAGTTGCTGGCGAAATAGGGCCCGCCAGTCGCTTCGCTTTGCCCTTTGGCCACGGAGCAGCGCGGCTTATCGGCCCGGCGCGACCAGCTCCGCAATCTGCTCCAGCGGCGTCGGGTCGTCCATCGTCGTCAAGTCACCCGGATCGCGGCCTTCGCACACCGCCTGGATGGCACGGCGCAGCAGCTTGCCCGAGCGCGTCTTCGGCAGCAGGGCCACGAAGTGAACCCGCGCGGGCCGGGCCACCGCGCCGAGTTGCTGGTCCACCAATTTCATGATCTCGCCTTCCAGCTTCAGCCGCGCCGGCGCATCTGCCAATGTGCTGGCATCCTTGGCCACCACGAACGCCATCGCCACCTGGCCTTTGAGTTGATCGGCAACACCCACGACCGCCACCTCGGCCACATTGGGGTGGCTGGAAATGCTCTCTTCGATCTCGCGCGTGCCCAGGCGGTGGCCGGCCACGTTGATCACGTCGTCGGTGCGCCCGAGGATGAAGTAGTAGCCGTCTTCGTCGCGAATGCCCCAGTCGAAGGTGCTGTAGAGCTGCTGGCCGGGAATGCTGTTCCAGTAGGTTTTGACGAAGCGCGCGTCGTCGCGCCAGACGGTCTGCATGCAGCCCGGCGGCAGCGGGCCGGCAATGGCCACCACGCCTTTCTGGTTCGGCGCGGTCAGCTCGGCGCCGGTGTTCTCGTCGATCAGCTTGACGTCAAAGCCGTACATCGCCACGCCCGGGCTGCCGAACTTGCTGGGGGCTTTCTCGACACCGTTGGCGATCGCCAGGATCGGCCAGCCGGTTTCGGTCTGCCAGTAGTTGTCGATGATGGGTTTGCCCAAGGCGCCGGCAATCCAGGTGGCGGTGGGTTCGTCGAGCGGCTCGCCGGCCAGGAACAGGGCGCGCAAGCTGCTCAGGTCATGGGCGCGCAAGAACTTGGCGTCGTGTTTCTTCAGCACGCGCACGGCGGTCGGCGCGCTGAACATCACGGTGACCTTGTACTTCTCGACGATGCTCCACCAAATTCCAGCGTCGGGGCGGGTCGGCAGGCCTTCATAAAAAACCGTGGCCATGCCGGCGATCAGCGGGCCGTAGACGATGTAGCTGTGCCCCACCACCCAGCCGATGTCGCTGGTGGCGAAGTAGGTCTCGCCGGCCCGGCCGTCGAAGATGTGCTTCATGCTGGCGGCCAGCGCCACCGTGTGGCCGCCGGTGTCGCGTTGCACGCCTTTGGGCTTGCCGGTGGTGCCGCTGGTGTACAGCGTGTAGCTCACATGCTCGGCGTCCAGCCAGACACAGGGCACGACGGTGTTCAGGTGCTGCTGGCGCATTGCCTCGTAGGCGGCATCGCGGCCCGGCGTCATGTCCATCGGCGCCAGTTGGCGGTCGACCAGCAATACCTTGGCGGGCTTGTG
>JANNDW010000098.1:0-10451 GCA_031378125.1 Methylibium sp.
CGCAATTGATCGATCGACTTGCCCGACAGTTTTCCGTAGCCTGGAAACTTGCGCACCGCAAAATTCACGTCACCCGAGGGCGACCGGTAGGCCAGCCCTTTGCGCTCCAGCTCGCCGATCATGGCCAGCATTTGCGGGACATGCTCGGTGGCACGCGGCTCGTGTGTCGGCGGCTCCATGCCCAGGGACGAAATGTCGGCATGCATCGCCGCGGTCATCTCATCGGTGAGTTGCCGGATGGAGATGCCGCGCTCGAGCGAGCGGCGGATGATCTTGTCGTCGATGTCGGTGATGTTGCGCACATAGGTGACCTTGTAGCCCAGGGTTCTGAGCCAGCGATAGATCACGTCGAACGCCATCAGAAACCGCGCATGACCCACATGGCACAGGTCATAAATGGTCATGCCGCATACGTACATGCGCACGTGGTTGGGCTCGATGGGCGTGAAGGCTTCGATCTCCCTGGACAGGGTGTTGTGCAAACGAAGTGTCATTGGCCGAAGGGGGTAGGTTCTGGCCCGCGGCGCGAGCATCGCCGAGGCAATTCAGTCCAGGTCAGACGCCGTCGAAACGGCGGCCATGCGGTGCTGCTGCGACGGCCCTGCACTACAATCGAAACAGTATAGCGGGCCCTATCGGCGCATGTCGTGGCCTTCGTTGTGAACGCGTTACATCACGCCTTGATCGCCTTGCCGCACGCCGATGAACCGCTCGACTGCTCTGACCTCCATCGTGTTGACCGTTGCGTTGCTGAGCGCGAGCTTCCCCGCCGTTTCCGACGAAATCAGCGAAGTCAACCGCCTGCATCGTTCGGGGCAAACCAGCCAGGCCATGCAAAGGGCGGATCAATTTCTCTCGGCCAAGCCCGATGACGCACCGATGCGCTTCTTGCGAGGCGTGATGTTGGCGGACAGTCAGCGCGGCGCCGAAGCCACCGACGTATTTCTGAAGCTCACACTGGATCATCCGGAGCTCGCGGAGTCCCATAACAATCTGGCCGCACTTCACGCTGCCGCGGGAGACTACGACAAGGCCAGGTCCGCTTTGGAGCAAGCCTTGCGTGCCAATCCCAACTACGCGACCGCGCATGAAAATCTGGGCGACGTGTATGCAATGCTGGCCAGCCAGGCGTACTCGCGTGCGGCCAAACTGGACCCTGGCAATTCGACCCTGCGGCCCAAGATCGCGCTGGTGCGCGAGCTGTTCACGGCCAAGGGCGGGACTCCGGTTCCGCGCGTCAAGGCTTTGCAATGAACTCAAACGAACCAACCCAACAGGAGTGATGAAATGACAGACCCGTTTTCTCGTTGGCCCGTCATGACCGCGATGGTCGTGGCGCTGGGCTTGAGTGCCGGCGCACAGGCTCAGAAGGTGAAGCTCGCCACATCGGCGGGTGACATCGTTGTGCAACTCGATGCCGCCAAGGCGCCGAAGTCGGTGGAGAATTTTCTTCAGTACGTGAAGGACGGGCACTACAACGGCACGGTCTTCCACCGGGTGATCGAAAACTTCATGGTCCAGGGCGGTGGCATGACAGAAGATCTGAAACAAAAGCCCACCCGGCCGCCCATTCCGCTGGAGAGCCGCAATGGCTTGACCAACGAGCGGGGCACGCTGGCGATGGCGCGCACCGGCGACCCGAACTCGGCCACCGCGCAATTTTTCATCAACGTGAAAGACAACGAATTCCTCAACGCCGCGAAATCACAGGACGGCAACGGCTACACCGTGTTCGGCAAGGTCGTGGCGGGCATGGACGTGGTCGACAAGATTCGCGCCCTGCCCACGGGCAACAAGGGGCCGTATCAGAACGTACCGGTGGAGCCCATCACCATCAAGTCAGCGACCCTGGAGAAATGACATGAGCACACAAGTCGAGCTGCAAACCAACCACGGCAGCATTCGAGTCGAACTCGACGAGGCCAAGGCACCCGAATCGGCGCGCAACTTCCTGACCTACGTCGACAGCGGGCATTACGACGGGACGGTGTTTCACCGTGTGATCAAGGGCTTCATGATCCAGGGTGGCGGTTTCGCTACGGGCATGAAGCAAAAACCCACCAACGCCGAACTGCGCAACGAAGCCAACAACGGCCTGAAGAACCAGCACTACACGCTGGCGATGGCGCGCACATCGGCACCCCATTCGGCCACGTCGCAGTTTTTCGTCAACACCACCGACAACGGATTTCTCAACTTCAAGTCCGAGAGTCCGCAGGGTTGGGGCTATGCGGTATTTGCTCGGGTGATCGGCGGCACCGAGGTGGTCGACGCCATTGAACAGGTCAAGACCGGCCGCAATGGCGGCCATGACGACGTGCCGTTGGAGGATGTGATTATTCTCAAGGCCGTCCGGCTCTGAGCTGAACACTCCGTGGTCCTGCCAGCCGGGCCGCCCAGGTTCGGGGAGCTGCAAGCACCTCGTTCCTGGGAAGTCGTCGACTTCATCAGCGACCTGCACCTGTGCGACGACACGCCGCGCGGGTTCGACGCATGGTCGCACTACATGCGCGACACGCCCGCCGACGCGGTGATTATTCTGGGCGACTTGTTCGAAGCGTGGATCGGCGACGATTCGCGCCAGGTTGGATTCGACGCCCGCTGCGCCGAAGTGTTGAGCGCGGCTGCTGCGATCCGAAGCGTCGCGTTCATGGTGGGCAACCGAGATTTTTTGGTCGGCCCGGCGTTGCTCGCGGGCTGCGGCGTGAGATCGTTGGCGGATCCCACGGTGCTCATGGTGGACGCAGAACGCATCCTGCTGTCCCACGGTGACGCGCTGTGCATCGGCGATGTCGAGTATCAACAGTTTCGCAGCCTGGTCCGCAGCGCCTCGTGGCAGGCCGACTTCCTCGCCCTGCCTTTGGCCGAGCGCCGCCGTCGTGCCCGTCAGATGCGGGAACAGAGCCAGCGGCGCAAAGAAGGCCCGTCAGCGCAACCGTGGGTCGATGTTGACCGGCCCACCGCCATTGAATGGATGGAAGCGGCCGATACACCGGTGTTGATTCACGGACACACGCACAAGCCAGCCAGTGAGCCGCTGGCGCCAGGCTTTGTTCGGCATGTGCTGAGCGACTGGGACCTGGACCATGCCCCGGTGGCACGCGCCGAGGTGCTGCGATGGCAGCGTTTCGGGCTGACCCGCCTGCCCCTGCCTTTGCCACCGTGATCCGCTGGTGGCGCCAATGGCGCGAGACTCGAACGCTGAGAGACCGTGCGGTCCCCGACGATCTGTGGCACCTGACGCTGGCCCGGTTTCCCTTCCTGGCGTGGCGGTCACACAGCGACTTGCGGCGCTTGCGCGAACTGAGCGCGCTTTTCCTGGCCGACAAAGAGTTCGCCGGCATGCAGGGCCTGCACGTCAGCGATGAAATGGCCGTTGCCATCGCAGCGCAAGCCTGCCTGCCGGTTCTGCACTTGGGCCTGGCGTGGTACGACGGCTTCAAAGGCATCGTCGTCCACCCCGATGCGGTTCGGGCCCGACGCGAGCACATGGACGAAATCGGCGTGGTCCACCACTACGACGAAGAGTTGGCGGGCGAGGCCATGCACGGCGGGCCGGTGATGCTGTCATGGCACGACGTGGCCGAGTCGGGTGTCTCCGCACAGTGGGGCTACAACGTGGTGATCCACGAGTTCGTGCACGTGCTTGACCTGCGAGACGGCGTTGCCGATGGTGTTCCCGCGCTGCCAGACCGTCGCACCCGGGAACACTGGGCGCAAACGCTGAACGGCGAGTACGAGCGCTTCTGTGCCAGTGTCGAGGCGGGCAAGGACACGCTGCTCGACCCCTACGGCGCGGAAGGCATCGACGAATTCTTCGCAGTCGCCTCAGAGGTCTTCTTTGTCGCGCCTGCCGACTTGGCCGGCGAGCACCCGGCGCTGTACGAGTTGCTGCGCGGCTTTTTCCAGCAAGACCCGGCGCGAGGACTCGTATCGGAATGAACGAAGGGGGCCGATGGCCCCCTTCTCGTCAGCATCAGCCGATCAAGCTCGGACCATCACGCCGTGGCCGATTCGGCCCTGGGCTTGTCGCTCTTCTTGTTGGGTGCGATGTCCAGCACCGGCTTGCCATCGGCGCCGATGTCCACGGTCAGGCGCCCGCCATCGACCAATTGACCGAACAGCAACTCGTCGGCCAAAGCGCGGCGAATCGTGTCCTGGATCAGGCGCTGCATGGGCCGCGCGCCCATCAACGGATCGAAACCCGTCTTGGCCAGATGCTGGCGCAAGGCATCGGTGAACGTCACCTCGACCTTCTTCTCGGTCAACTGGCTCTCGAGCTGGAGCAAGAACTTGTCGACGACACGAAGGATGATGTCCTGGTCCAGCGCCTTGAAGCTCACCGTGGCGTCCAGCCGGTTGCGAAATTCGGGTGTGAACAGCCGTTTGATGTCGGCCATCTCGTCGCCCTGCTCGCGCGAATTGGTGAATCCGATGGTGGCCCTGTTCATCGTCTCAGCGCCGGCATTGGTCGTCATGATGATGATCACGTTGCGGAAGTCGGCCTTGCGCCCGTTGTTGTCGGTCAAGGTGCCGTGGTCCATGACCTGCAGCAGCACATTGAAGACATCGGGATGCGCCTTTTCGATTTCATCCAGCAACAGCACCGCATGCGGCTTCTTGGAGATCGCCTCGGTCAGCAGCCCCCCCTGGTCGAACCCCACGTAACCGGGAGGCGCGCCAATCAGGCGGCTCACCGCATGCCGCTCCATGTACTCGCTCATGTCGAAGCGGATCAGCTCGATGCCCAGGATGTAGGCGAGTTGTTTGGCGACCTCGGTCTTGCCAACACCCGTCGGGCCGCTGAACAAGAACGAACCAATCGGCCGGTCGGGCTTGCCCAAACCCGAGCGCGCCATCTTGATCGCCGCGGCCAGCGCCTCGATCGCGGGCTCTTGACCGAACACCACACTGTTCAGATCCCGATCCAGGCTCTTGAGCTTGGAGCGATCGTCGTTGGACACGCTGGCCGGCGGGATGCGCGCGATCTTCGCCACAATCTCCTCGACCTCGGCCCGGGTGATGGTCTTCTTCTGCTTGTTCTTGGGCAGAATGCGTTGCGCCGCGCCGGCTTCGTCGATCACGTCGATCGCTTTGTCGGGCAGGTGGCGGTCATTGATGAACTTGGCCGACAACTCCGCCGCCGCCTGCAAGGCGCCCAGCGCGTACTTGACGCTGTGGTGTTCTTCAAAACGCGACTTCAGGCCTTTGAGAATTTCGATCGTCTGCTCAACCGAAGGCTCGGTCACGTCGATCTTCTGGAACCGCCTGGACAGCGCCGCGTCTTTCTCGAAGATGCCGCGGTATTCGGTGAAGGTGGTGGCACCAATGCACTTCATCGCACCGGAGCTCAGCGCCGGCTTGAGCAGGTTGCTCGCATCCAGCGTGCCGCCCGACGCTGCGCCGGCGCCGATCAAGGTGTGAATCTCGTCGATGAACAATATGGCGTTGGGCTGATCCTTCAGTTGCTTGAGCACGCCTTTGAGACGCTGCTCGAAGTCGCCGCGGTACTTGGTGCCGGCCAGCAGCGCGCCCATGTCCAGGGAATAAACCACAGCCTTGCCAAGCACTTCCGGAACCTCGTCCTGGGTGATGCGCCAGGCCAGCCCTTCGGCAATGGCGGTCTTGCCGACGCCGGCCTCGCCGACCAACAACGGGTTGTTCTTGCGCCGGCGGCACAGAATCTGAATGACGCGCTCGACCTCGAGCTCCCGGCCGATCAGGGGGTCGATCTTGCCGTCGCGGGCCAGCTGGTTGAGGTTTTGCGTGAACTGATCCAGTGGCGAGCCCTTGCCCTCGCCGTCTTCCTTTTCTCCTTCGGTGCCTGGCGTTCCCTCGTTCGACTTGGTCGGCTCCGGCGGGTCGCTCTTCTTGATGCCGTGGGCGATGAAATTCACCACATCGAGGCGCGTCACACCCTGTTGGTGCAGGTAGTACACCGCGTGCGAATCCTTCTCTCCGAAGATGGCCACCAGCACATTCGCACCGGTCACTTCCTTCTTGCCGCTGCCCGTGGATTGCACATGCATGATGGCCCGCTGGATCACACGCTGGAAACCCAAGGTGGGCTGGGTGTCCACCTCTTCGTTGCCACCCACGGTGGGCGTGTTTTCCTTGATGAAGCCGGCCAGGCTCTTGCGAAGGTCGTCGATGTTGGCCGAGCAGGCGCGCAGCACCTCCGCCGCGGAGGGGTTGTCCAACAAGGCCATCAACAGGTGTTCGACCGTGATGAACTCATGGCGCTGCTGCCTGGCCTCGACAAAGGCCATGTGCAGGCTGACTTCTAACTCTTGGGCAATCATGCGGCCTCCATAATGCATTGCAAAGGGTGGCCACCGCGCCGTGCGGCGGCCAGCACCAGTTCTACTTTCGTCGCCGCAACGTCTTTCGAGTAGACGCCACAGACCCCGCGACCTTCATGATGAATCTTAAGCATGATCTGGGTCGCTGTTTCGAGGTCGCGATTGAAATACTCCTGCAACACCATCACCACAAACTCCATCGGGGTGTAGTCGTCGTTGAGCAACACCACTTGGTACATCCGCGGCGGCTCTGTTTTTGAGGTCTGGCGCTCGACGACGACGGCCCCTTGCCCGTCGTCGGGCTTGGGGCGCTCCAGCGGCGAGGCGGGTCGCGGCGGTTTCTCTTCAGGCATGGATTCATTCTATCGAGTTGCCACTCTTTCGTCCGGTGCAGGCCATATTGCGCTTCGGGGCAATTCCACAAGGTCTGTCCCGCCAGGAGGCGGTGATGAAGCATGTGAAGAAGCTGGTTCCAGGCATGACATTGATCTTGCGGCGGTTCATCGGTAGCGCGGCGGATTCACTGGCCGCGATACCGCTCAACCCGCGCGTTCGGTGGCGGCTGCCTTGCGGCGGGCGTCTTGACGACAGTTCCCTCGCTCACCCCGCGCGCGCGCTGGCGGCAAGGGCCAGCACACGGGCGCGTCCACGGCGCTTGGCTTCGAGCAGCTCGTGGTCAGCGGCCCGCAGCAGCGGTTCGGCCAGGCCGGGCACCCGCATCGAATCGGCCACGCCGCCCGAGAACGTCAGCCCGCGCAGCGTCTGGCCCTGCACCTCAAAGCTTTGGCTGCGCCACTGTTCGAGCAGCGCGCTGATCTTGCGCTGCGCCTCCGCCGAATTGGTGCCGGGCATCAGCAGGCAAAACTCCTCGCCGCCATAGCGGCAGGCCACGTCGCTCTGGCGGCTGCCTTCGCTAAGCAGGCGGCCGAAGGCGGCCAGCAGCAGGTCGCCCGCAGCGTGGCCGTGCTGGTCGTTGACCGACTTGAAATGGTCGAGGTCGAGGATCGCCACCGCCAGCGGTTGACGGTTGCGCCGGGCCAGCGCCAGCAAGGTGGGCAGCGAGTGGTTGAGGTGCCGGCGGTTGAACAGGCCGGTGAGCGCGTCGCGCACGGCCAGCTCGCGCAGCTGCTCCTGCAGCGCCTGCACCTCGTCGATTTTGCGCGACAGCTGCTCGTTGGCGGCTTGCAGCTCGGCCCGGGCCTGTTCGGTGGCACGACGCCGCACTTCGTTCCCTTCCAGCTTGTGCTGCAGCCGCAGCAGTTCGGTCTGCAAGGCCGCGGCCTGGTAGCGCGCGCGAGAGGCGTGGTTGGTGCGCGCGGTCTGCAGCCGCTGCCAGGTGCGCATTGCGGCCAGCGCCTGCACGGTGTGCCCCAATCCTTGGTGCGCGTCGCTCAGAGCCAGGTAGAGCCCGCAGCGCACGCGCAGGCTGAGCCCGTCCACGTCATCGCGGCAGGCGATCGGCTCGGCGCGCAGCAGGTGCTGCAGGGCCCCGTTGGCGTCGCCGCGGGCACCGGCCTGCAGGGCCTGGGCCAACACCAGCTCGACGTTCTCGTCCGGAATGTCTTCGTGGGCCGCTTGCAGCGCCCTTGCCAGCAACTCGTCACCCAGCCGCTCCTCGCCGGCACGGTAGGCCGCAATGGCCAAAGTCTCGAAGTGCGACGTGAGTGTGCCGCGCCCACGCTCGTCGATGGGAATCTCCAGCACGCGCCGCACGTCGGGCGCAGCCTCGGCCGCACGCCCCAGGTCGGACAGGCAAATCACGCGGTTGATGAGCAAGGTGCTGGTCAGGCGCGGGTTGCGCAGATTCTCGCAGCGCGCGATGCCCAGTTCGATGTGGCGCAGGGCTTCTTCGCAGTCGCCGAGCTGTTGCAGCTCGTGCGCCAGGTTGCAGTGCAGCACGGCGTCGTAGCCGTGGCCGCCGGCCGGGCGCACCTCGCGCAGCGCCTGGTACATATAGGCGAAGGCGCGCTCGGAATCGCCCGCCGCCGAGTAGCAGCCCGCGATGGCGTTGAGCAGCAGACCGCGCTGTTCGTTCTTCAGCACGCGCAGGCCCTCGTCGCGCAGCGGCAGCACCGCGGCGAGCGATTCATGGAACCGCCCGCTGCGCCACAGGGCGCGGGCCACACCCGCGGCAGCCAGAATGTGCCCCGCGCGGTCGGCCATGGCATCGAAGCAGGCCTGGGCGTGGCGCAGCGCCGGGATGGACTCGCGCGGGGTGGCGAAATACAGCAGGTGAAAGCCCCGCGTCAGCGCAGCCCAGGCCCGCGCCGGGCCATCGTTGGCCTGCTCGGCCAGCGCCGCGGCCTGCCCGGCCAGGGCGATGGCGCGCGCCGAATCCACGTGCAACAGCTGCCATGCCCGCCGCGCCAGGCGCCGCGCTTGGGCAGGTGCAGGCGCGGTGGTGCGGGGCGGCATGCTGTGCATTATCTGCGCAGCCCACTGCCCCTGCGCCGGCTGGCGGCCCGCGCACGCAGGGCAGAATGGTGCCCATGAAAGCTCCCCAGAGACTGCGATCGTTGATCGACGAAGGCCTGATCGACACCGTGGTGCGCCAGCTGATGAGCGGCAAGGAGGCCAACGTCTACGTGGTGCGCTGCGGCGACGAGACCCGCTGCGCCAAGGTCTACAAAGAGGCCACGCAACGCAGCTTTCGGCAGGCGGTGGACTACACCGAGAACCGCAAGGTCAAGAACACGCGCCAGGCCCGCGCCATGGCCAAGGGCACCCGCTTCGGCAAATTGGCGCAAGAGGCGGCCTGGCAAAGCGCCGAGGTCGATGCCCTGTACCGCCTGGCCGCCGCTGGCGTGCGCGTGCCCCGGCCGCACAACTTTCACGACGGTGTGCTGCTGATGGAGCTGGTGACCGACCAGCACGGCGACGCGGCCCCGCGGCTCAACGACGTGGCCTTCACGCCCGAGCAGGCGCGCGCCCACCACGCCACGCTGATGATGGAGGTGGTTCGCATGCTGTGCGCCGGTGTCGTGCACGGTGATTTGTCGGAGTTCAACGTCCTGCTCGGCGCTAATGGCCCGGTGATCATCGACCTGCCGCAGGCCGTCGACGCGGCCGGCAACAACCACGCCAACCGCATGCTGCTGCGCGATGTCGCCAACCTGCGCGCCTTCTTCGGCCGCGACTGCCCCGAGCTGCTGCACACCGACTTCGGCCCCGAAATCTGGGACCTGTATCACCGCGGCGCGCTGCACCCCGAGGTGCTGCTCACCGGCCTGTTCGAGCGCAAGACCGGGGTGGTGGATGTAGGTGGCGTGCTGCGCGAGATCGACGACGCCCGCGCCGAGGAAGCGGCGCGCCTGGTGCGCATGCAGCCCGCGCGCTGAAGGAGCGGCTTACCGTTTCGTGCGCCACGCCGAGGTGATTGGCGATATCGCGCCGGCTCATGCGCAGAGGGGAGCGTCGCGGCGGCTGAACCGGTCGCCATCGGCCGCGGCGCGCGGCACCGGCCTTGATCTCGCGCAAAGTCTCTGAAGCGTCGCCTGTCGATACTCCTCACAAGAAACAAGCGCCGGGCCGCCCCAGGTGTTTCTCACCCCCTCGGGGGCGGACGACGTATGTCGTCGGCCCGGGGGGCGCTCTCAAACACTGTCCACGGCCGGCAAGCTCGTTTTTGCAAAGAGCGCCGGCCGTCACGTGCAACAAGAAGGAGTGAGACATGGCCACCGCAACGGACACTCACGGCGCCAGGCCGGCCGCCGTCGCGGCGCACCGCCGCCAGGCGCTGTCGGTGCTGATCGTCAGCACCTTCGCCTTCACCGTGTGCTTCATGGTGTGGATGATGTTCGGTGTGATCGGCATCCCGATCCGCAAGACGCTGGGCCTGAATGCCACCGAGTTCGGCCTGCTGACCGCCACGCCGGTGCTGACCGGTTCGTTGATCCGCGTGCCGCTGGGCATCTGGACCGACAAGTACGGCGGCCGCATCGTGATGGCGCTGCTGATGGCCAGCACGGTGCCGGCCATCTGGCTGATGAGCTATGCCACCGCGTACTGGCACTTCCTGGTGATCGGCCTGTTCGTCGGGCTGGCGGGCGGTTCGTTTTCCGTCGGTACGCCCTATGTGGCGCGGTGGTTCCCGAAGAATCGGCAAGGTTTCGCGATGGGCGTCTACGGCGCCGGCAACTCGGGTGCGGC
>JANNDW010000117.1:0-13371 GCA_031378125.1 Methylibium sp.
ACGCGACGCTTCGACCCCGGTCCCCTCGGCCGCAGCCTGACAAGGTTTACAGGTGGCAGGCGAGTCGATCCTTGCCACACTGTCGAACATTCCAAAGAACCTGCCAAGATCAATCATCAAGCCACCGACAGCAATGATTCCAGCATGGATAGTCTGCGCGTGGCCCCCTGTATTGTGGCAGGCCAGTGCGGCGCCAGAACTTCAGCTCGTCCATCTGGGCACGCGGGTCCTGACCTTCGGTGACCGGGCCGGGCCTTGCAGCGGGCAAACGCTTTGGGGCGAATCATCGCCCGAGCGGTCGGCCGGCGTGGCATGGGATTGGGTGCAACTCCAACAAGGCGTGGTGGCGATCGCGGATCCACTCGGTCTCATCACCAACCTGAAACTGCTCGACGCCGAGGGCGAGGCGTTGAGCACTCAGCAGATGGCGGTGCACTTGAACGAAATTGTCCATTCCCTGCCGTGGCAGACCGAAGTGCAACGCGCCCTGACGGAACCAAGCGCCGCCGATGACGTGCCAACGGGGCCCACCGCGTGAAATAGCCGCGGGGCAAAGGCAGCGTTGCCCTCACCCCGGTGCGCAGGCTTCAATGCTTTTCCTTGGCATGGTTGATCGAGTACTTCGGGATCTCCACCGTCACGTCTTGCTGCGACAGGATGGCCTGGCAAGACAAGCGTGACGTGGGCTCCAGGCCCCAGGCGCGGTCGAGCAGGTCCTCTTCGATTTCATCCATTTCACCCAGCGAGTTGAATCCTTCGCGCACCACCACATGACAGGTGGTGCAAGCGCAACTGAGTTCGCAGGCGTGTTCCAGTTCGACGCCGTTGTCGAGCAGCGCCTCGCAAATGGAGGTGCCCGGTGGCGCGTTGATCTCGGCCCCGTTCGGGCAGTACTCGGGATGCGGAAGTATCTTGATAACGGGCATGCTCAGACTTCCTCCACACGGCGGCCGGCCAGAGCATGGCGGATGCTGCGGTTCATTCGTTCCGCGGCGAAGGCCTCGGTGCCATTGGCGAGCGCTTCAACCGCAGCGTCGATGGCATGGTGGTCCGTGCTGGTGCGGCTAAGCTGCACGGCGGCGAGCAAGCCCTCGATGGCCGCATGCTCGGCCGCGCCCAGCAGATCGCCGTCTGCATTGAGCGCCGCCCGGGTTGCCAGCAGCATGCGTTCGGCGTCCACGCGCGACTCGCGCAGGCTGCGCTCGACCATGTCGGCTTCGGCCGTGCTGAAGCTTTCCGTCAGCATGCGGGCGATCTGATCGTCCGTCAGTCCATAGCTGGGTTTGACGGTAATGGCCGCTTCCACGCCCGAAACCTGCTCGCGCGCGCTGACGCTCAGCAACCCGTCGGCATCCACCGCGAACGCCACCCGCACACGGGCCGCGCCAGCCACCATGGGCGGAATGCCGCGCAGCTCAAAACGCGCCAGGGATCGGCAGTCGCTCACCACCTCCCGCTCGCCTTGCAGCACGTGGATGGCGATCGCCGTCTGGCCGTCCTTGAACGTCGTGAAGTCCTGCGCGCGCGCGGTCGGGATGGTGCTGTTGCGCGGGATGATGCGTTCCACCAGGCCGCCCATGGTCTCCAGGCCCAGGGACAGCGGGATCACGTCGAGCAGCAGCAACTCGTCCGCGCCCGCGTTGCCAGCCAACGCGTTGGCCTGGATCGCCGCACCCAGTGCCACCACCTCGTCTGGATTGAGGTTGGTCAGCGGGGTCTTGCCGAAAAAGTCGCCCACCGCCAACTGCACCATCGGCATGCGAGTCGAGCCACCAACCAGGACCACCCCATTGACCTCGGCCTTGTCGACCTTGGCATCCCGAAGAACCTTGCGCACCGCCGCCATGGTTCGCGCGACCAGCGGCCGCACCAGGCCAACGAACCGGTCGCGCGCCACGCGCACCGACAGTTCGCCTTGCGACAGCGGGCACGCCAACATGGCATGGTCCGCGGTCGAGAGCTTCTCCTTCGCGGCGCGCGCGGCCACCAGGACGGCGCGCTTGTCCTGCGCCGTCTCGGCCTTCAGATCGCCCTGGGCCAAGGCCCAATCGGCCAGCGCGGCGTCGAAATCGTCGCCGCCCAAGGCCGAATCGCCGCCGGTGGCCACGACCTCGAACACGCCCTGGGTCAGGCGCAGCAACGAGATGTCGAAGGTGCCGCCGCCCAGGTCGTAAACGGCATACAGGCCTTCGGATCCGTTTTCCAGTCCGTATGCGATGGCCGCGGCCGTGGGTTCGCTGATCAGGCGCAACACATTCAGGCCGGCCAGGCGCGCCGCATCCTTGGTGGCCTGGCGCTGCGCCTCGTCGAAGTACGCCGGGACGGTGATCACGGCGCCGAACAGATCGTCCGTGAAGGTGTCTTCGGCTCGAAATCGAAGGGTCGCAAGAATCTCGGCCGACACCTCGACGGGTGACTTCACACCATCGACCGTTTGCACCTGCACCATGCCGGGGGCATCGACAAAGTCGTACGGCAGCTTGCCGCGCTCGGCGACGTCTTCCAAACCACGGCCCATGAAGCGCTTCACCGACATGATGGTGTTGAGGGGATCCATGGCCGCGTCGGCCAGCGCATTGAAGCCGATCTGGCGCCGGCCTTCGGGCAGGTAGCGCACGACCGAGGGCAGGATCACGCGGCCGGCCTCGTCGGGCAGGCATTCGGCCACACCGTTGCGGACCGCTGCGACCAGCGAATGGGTGGTGCCCAAATCAATGCCCACGGCGATGCGCCGCTGGTGCGGGTCGGGCGCGCCGCCGGGTTCGGAAATCTGAAGAAGTGCCATGTTGCTATTGTTCCAACGCTTCGAGCTGCTGGTCGACATCTTGCGCAAAGCGCTCAACGAACATCAGGGCTCGGACCAGCAGTGCCGCGGCCGGATAGTCCCTTGCCTGGTCAAGCGTGGAGGCCAGTTGAAGCAGCGACTTGTTGCGGTGTTCGGCCACCTGCTGGGCAAGTACCTCGACCTGCTCCAGCGTGCCGGCTTCGTCGAGTGCTTCGCGCCATTCCATTTGCTGGATCAAGAAGCCGGTCGGCATGGCCGTGTTGCTCTCGGCATGGATGGGCGCGGCCTGCAGCTCACAGAGATAAGCGGCGCGCTTGAGCGGATCCTTCAAGCGCTGATAGGCCTCGTTGACACGCATCGCCCATTGCATGGCCACCCGCTGCCCAGCCGCCCCCTCGAGGGCAAAACGGTCAGGATGCACCCGTGCCTGCAAGTCCCGCCAACGCATGTCCAGGTCCTTCCGATCCTGTTCAAAACGGCGCGGAATGCCGAACAGTTCGAAATCGTCGCTGTCGAGTTTCATGGGCAAGCGGAGCGGCAAGAGAGCTGACAAATGAGCGGGCAAGAAAAAGGCGCGACCGGCGGCCGCGCCTGCTGTCGCGGCGGTGAGCGTCAAACGCGAAAGGATTCTCCGCAACCACAGCGGTCTTTCTCGCGGGGGTTGTGAAATTTGAATCCTTCGTTCAGGCCTTCGCGCACGAAGTCGAGTTCGGTGCCGTCGATGTAGGGCAGGCTCTTGGGATCGACCAGCACCTTCACGCCGTGACCCTCGAAGATCACGTCCTCCGGCGCCAGGTCATCGGCGTACTCAAGTTTGTAGGCCAGGCCCGAACAACCCGTCGTCTTCACGCCCAAGCGCACGCCCACGCCCTTGCCACGCTTGGTGATGTAGCGCGTGACATGGCGGGCCGCCGCTTCGGTCAAGGTAACGGCCATGCTCAGTGCGCCAGCGTGCCGGCGGGAGCCGCGCTCGTTGCCGCAATCGCCATCTTGGCCTTGTAGTCGCTGACGGCCGCCTTGATGGCATCTTCGGCCAGGATGGAGCAGTGAATCTTCACCGGCGGCAGGGCCAGTTCTTCGGCGATGTGGGTGTTCTTGATGGTCAATGCCTCGTCCAGGGACTTGCCCTTGACCCATTCGGTCACGAGCGAGCTCGACGCAATCGCCGAGCCGCAGCCGTAGGTTTTGAACTTCGCGTCTTCGATCAAACCGGTGACCGGGTTGACCTTGATCTGCAGCTTCATCACGTCGCCGCAGGCCGGCGCGCCGACCATGCCGGTGCCCACCGTGTCATCGCCCTTGTCGAACGAACCCACGTTGCGCGGGTTTTCATAGTGCTCGACCACTTTTTCGCTG
This sequence comes from Methylibium sp., assembly GCA_031378125.1. Classification (GTDB taxonomy): domain Bacteria; phylum Pseudomonadota; class Gammaproteobacteria; order Burkholderiales; family Burkholderiaceae_C; genus LGRD01. The sequence goes on from JANNDW010000117.1 coordinate 4,142, forward strand.
TATGCCATGAAAGTCTCTCCTGGAAAATCAAACGCCTCTGCCGGCCGTCAATGGGCCGACCACTGGATCGTGCTGATGTCGATCCCTTCCTTGTACATGTCCCACAGGGGGGACAATTCGCGCAGCCTGGCGACCCGGTCTTGCAAGGTGGTCACCACGTAGTCGATCTCTTCCTGTGTGGTGAATCGACCGATGGTCATGCGCAGGCTGGAGTGGGCCAACTCGTCGCTGCGGCCCAGAGCCCGCAAAACGTAGCTGGGCTCCAAGCTGGCGGACGTGCAAGCCGAGCCCGAGGACACCGCGATCCCCTTGATGCCCATGATCAGCGATTCGCCCTCGACAAAGTTGAAGGACATGTTCACATTGTGCGGCACCCGCTTCTCCGGGTGGCCGTTGAGGAAGGTCTGCTCGATGTCCTTCAAACCGTTGATCAGGCGTTGCTGCAACATGCGAATTCGTTCGCTCTCGGTGCCCATTTCTTCGCGTGCGATTCTGAACGCTTCGCCCATGCCGACGATCTGGTGCGTGGGCAAGGTGCCCGAGCGCATACCGCGCTCGTGGCCGCCACCGTGCATCTGAGCCTCGATCCGCACCCGTGGCTTGCGCCTCACGTACAGGGCACCAATGCCTTTCGGACCATAGGTTTTGTGTGAGGCCAGGCTCATCAGGTCAACCGGCAAACTGGCCAGGTCGATGGCAACCTTGCCGGTCGCCTGGGCCGCATCAACGTGGAAAATGATTCCGCGCTCGCGACACATCGCCCCGATGGCCGCAATGTCTTGGATGACGCCGATCTCGTTGTTCACGAACATCACCGACACCAGGATCGTGTCGACGCGGATCGCGGCCTTGAGCTTGTCCAGATCGAGCAGCCCGTCTTCCTGCACGTCGAGGTAGGTGACCTCAAAGCCCTGGCGCTCCAACTCACGCATGGTGTCCAGCACAGCCTTGTGCTCGGTCTTGACCGTGATGAGATGTTTGCCGCGCGTCTTGTAGAACTGAGCCGCACCTTTGATTGCGAGGTTGTCGGACTCTGTCGCCCCCGAGGTCCAGACAATTTCCCTGGGGTCGGCACCGATCAGCGCCGCAACGCTTTCACGCGACTTTTCGACCACCGCCTCGGCCTCCCATCCCCAGGCGTGGCTTCTGGAAGCGGGGTTGCCAAAGTGCTCGCGCAGCCATGGAATCATCGCGTCGACGACGCGCTGGTCCACCGGGTTGGTGGCGCCGTAGTCCATATAGATCGGGAAGTGCGGGGTCATGTCCATGCGCGGAGTTTGCTCAACATCGGGGCTTTGACAGCACGAGAGGGTCAAAGCGGGGTCAAAGCGGGTCGAAGGTGAATGCGGTTGCTATTTGTTGGCGAACGCGTTGCCGAGCGCGAACACAGAGTTCGGCGCCGTGATCTTGATGGGCTTGACCACCGGCTGGGTCGAGATCGCGCGCTTGACCGGGTGCTCCTCGATCGATATGCCCTTGGCCAGCTGTTCATTCACCAGTTTGCGCAGCGAAACAGAGTCGAGGAACTCGATCATCTTGGCGTTCAGGCTGGCCCACAGGTCGTGGGTCATGCAACGCCCCGAGTCTTCACCCATGCAGTTGTCCTTGCCGCCACATCCGGTGGAGTCGATCGGCTCGTCGACCGCGACGATGATGTCGGCCACGGTGATTTCTTCAGCCTTGCGACCCAGCGAGTAGCCGCCGCCGGGGCCGCGCGTGCTTTCCACCAGGTCATGCCGGCGCAGCTTGCCGAACAGCTGCTCCAGATAGGACAGTGAAATCTGCTGGCGTGCGCTGATGGCCGCCAACGCCACGGGCCCGCTGTGCTCTCGCAGAGCCAGGTCGATCATCGCAGTCACTGCAAACCGACCTTTGGTGGTCAAACGCATGGAAATCTCCTTAAGGCCAAACTTGGCAAATCAAAAGTAAACCAGGTACCCGATTTCCCGCTTCCATCGCCTCTTTTGGAGGTTTTGAACTCACTCCATGCGGCCCCCGTAGCTGGCCCAAAAAATATCCGAGTGCTTTAGTCGAGTATACCTGAACCCGACTAATTTGGTCGAGATTAGCGGCGGAAGTTCCCTGCCTTTTGAGAGGCGCTTTCAGCCATCTCCATGGGCGCCGAGGATGGGCACCACGTTGTCGGAGCCCGACGCGCCGAAGGCCTGCTCCCGCAGCAGCGCAAGTTGGTCGCGCACGCGCGCCGCCTTCTCGAATTCCAGGTTTCTGGCGTGGTCAAGCATCTGCTTTTCGAGTTGCTTGATCCGCTTTCCAATATCCTTCTCGCTCAACGCCTCGATTGCGACTGATTCATTGACGGCCTTCAGATCGTCTTTGGCGCCCTTGTCGCTGTAAACACCATCGATCAGCTCCTTGACCTTTTTGATCACGCTGCGTGGCGTGATGCCCATCGCAAGGTTGTGCGTGACCTGCTTGGCGCGCCGGCGTTCGGTTTCGTCGATCGCTTTGCGCATCGACTCGGTCATCTTGTCGGCATACAGGATGGCCTTGCCGTTCAAGTTGCGGGCCGCCCTTCCGATGGTCTGGATCAGGCTCCGTTCCGAGCGGAGGAAGCCCTCCTTGTCGGCATCCAGAATCGCCACCAAGGAGACCTCGGGAATGTCCAGCCCCTCGCGCAGCAGATTGATGCCCACCAGCACGTCGAACGTGCCCAGCCGCAAGTCACGCAGGATTTCAACCCGCTCGATGGTGTCCACGTCGCTGTGCAGGTACCGCACTTTGACGCCGTTGTCGCTCAGGTAGTCGGTGAGCTGCTCGGCCATGCGCTTGGTCAAGGTGGTGATCAGCACACGCTCGTTGATCTCAACCCGGTCCCTGATCTCCTGCATCACGTCGTCCACCTGGTGGGTGGCCGGGCGCACCTCGACCGGCGGGTCGACCAGGCCGGTGGGCCGAACCAGCTGCTCAACCACCTGCCCCGAGGTCTGCTGCTCGTAGGCCGCCGGTGTCGCCGACACATACATCACCTGGCGCATCTTCTTCTCAAACTCTTCGAACTTCAGCGGTCGGTTGTCCAGTGCGCTGGGAAGGCGAAATCCGTATTCGACCAGGGTCGTCTTGCGCGCCCTGTCGCCGTTGTACATGCCGCCGAACTGGCCGATCAGCACATGGCTTTCGTCCAGAAACATCAACGCGTCGGCGGGCAGGTAGTCGACCAGCGTCGGCGGCGGCTCGCCCGGCTGCGCCGCCGACAGATGGCGCGTGTAGTTCTCGATGCCCTTGCAGTGGCCCACCACCAGCAGCATCACCAGGTCGAAGCGGGTGCGCAGCTCCAGGCGCTGCGCCACCACCAGCTTGCCCATGCCCACCAGTTCGGCCAGGCGTGCGCGAAGTTCGTCCTTGATGGTGGCTATTGCCGCCACCACCCGGTCGCGCGGCGTCACGTAGTGGCTGCTGGGGTACACGGTGAAACGCGGGATCTTCTGCCTGATCCGCCCCGTCAGCGGGTCCAACAACTGCAGCGACTCGACTTCATCGTCGAACAGCTCGATGCGGATGGCCAGCTCCGAGTGTTCGGCGGGAAACACATCGATGGTGTCGCCGCGCACCCGGAACACCCCGCGGCTGAAGTCGACATCGTTGCGCTTGTATTGCATTCGGATGAGTTGCGCGATCACATCTCGCTGGCCCAGCTTGTCGCCAACCCGCAGTGTCATCACCATCTTGTGGTAGTCGCCCGGGTTGCCGATGCCGTAGATCGCACTCACCGATGCGACGATCACCACATCGCGCCGCTCCAGCAAGCTCTTGGTCGCGCTAAGGCGCATCTGCTCGATGTGCTCGTTGATGGCGCTGTCCTTTTCGATGAACAGGTCGCGTTGCGGAACATATGCCTCGGGTTGGTAGTAGTCGTAGTAACTGACGAAGTACTCGACCGCGTTGCGCGGGAAGAACTCTCGGAACTCGCTGTAGAGCTGGGCGGCCAAGGTTTTATTGGGCGCAAAGACGATCGCCGGGCGCCCCATCTGGGCGATCACATTGGCCATCGTGAAAGTCTTGCCGGAGCCGGTGACGCCCAGCAGTGTCTGGAAGCTCAGGCCATCCCGCAGGCCTTCGACCAGCTGTGCAATCGCCGTGGGCTGGTCGCCCGCCGGCGGGTAGGGCTGGAACAGTTGGAACGGCGAATCCGCAAAGCCCACAAACTTGCCTTGGGGCGATTGCGCGGCGGATTCGATGGCGTCGACGTCGGACAGCTGAGTCATGACAGATAAAATTCTCGCAGTGAACCGCCTCGACCCCAGTCCAGGCAACCCTACAGACTAGCTGAATTCCCTCAACGCATAACCCGCTCCACAAGGACAACCCATGGCTTCGCTCTTTTCCGCCGTTGAAATGGCTCCTCGCGACCCGATCCTCGGTCTCAACGAACAGTTCAACGCCGACCCCAACCCCGCCAAGGTCAATCTCGGGGTGGGTGTGTACTTTGACGAAAACGGCAAGCTGCCGCTGCTCAAATGCGTGCAGGCCGCCGAGGCGATGATGATGGAATCGCCCCGGGCGCGTGGCTATCTGCCGATCGACGGCATCGCCGCCTATGACAAGGCCGTGCAAGCTCTGGTTTTCGGGGCGGACAGCGAGGCGCTCAAGGCCGGACGCATCGCCACCATCCAGGGCCTGGGTGGCACCGGCGGATTGAAGGTCGGCGCCGACTTTCTGAAGCGCCTGAGCCCGGGTGCGCAGGTATTGATCAGCGACCCCAGCTGGGAAAACCACCGGGCCTTGTTTGAAGCCGCGGGCTTCACTGTCGGCCCGTATCCCTACTATGAAGCCGCCACCCGCGGCTTGAACTTCGACGCCATGCTCGCTGCGCTTCAACACGCCAGCCCGGGCTCCATCGTCGTGCTGCACGCCTGCTGCCACAACCCCACCGGCTGCGACCTGTCACTGGCCCAATGGGCCCAGGTGGTCTCGACCCTCAAGGCGCGCAGCCTGATTCCGTTTCTGGACATGGCCTACCAGGGCTTTGGCGAGGGCATTGTCGAAGACGGCGCGGTGGTGGGCCTTCTGATGTCGGCCGGCCTGGATTTCCTGGTGGCCACCAGCTTTTCCAAGAGTTTTTCACTTTATGGCGAGCGAGTTGGCGCGCTGAGTGTGGTTTGTCCGACAAAGGACGAAGCCGACCGCGTGCTGAGCCAGCTCAAGCGCGTCATCCGCAGCAACTACTCCAACCCGCCGACGCACGGCGCCCAGGTGGTGGCGACCGTGCTCACGACACCCGCGCTGAGGGCGGTGTGGGAAGAAGAACTGGCCGGCATGCGCACGCGCATCAAAAAAATGCGCCACTTGCTGCGAGAAAAGCTTGAGGCTGCGGGCCCGAAGCAGGACGTGAGCTTCATCACCCAGCAAAAGGGCATGTTCAGCTACACCGGGATGAGCCAAGATCAGATGCAACGCTTGCGCAGCGAATTTGGCATCTACGGTGTCGATTCAGGCCGGATCTGCGTGGCCGCACTGAACGGGAAGAACATCGACGCGGTCGTCCGCGCGATGATCAAGGTCGCCTGAGCAACCGTCACCGCGCCTGCGCCAAACAGTGACAGCCGCCGAAACTGGCCTCGATTGAAGGGTTTATTAGGCTTACGCCCCTGAATTGCGGCCGCAGACTGACGGAGTTGTTCGTACAATGCTGCACTGCACCAAATTTGCTGTTGAAAATATCTATCGGCATCACAATGCCAACCGGGAAGTGCTAAAAAACCAAAGGTCGACGCCATGCTGTACCAGTTGTATGAATCCCAGCGAGCCCTGCTGAGCCCCTTTGCCGAATTCGCCAGCGCGTCTTCCAAACTCTACAACCACCCGCTGTCGTTGTTCACCCACACACCGATGGCCCAGCGTGTCTCGGCCGGCCTGGACCTGATGCACAGGCTGGCCAAGGAATACGAGAAACCCGAATTCAATATCACCTCGGTCGACATCGGCGGTGTGGATGTGGCCGTGCAGCAGCAGACAGCCTTGACCAAGCCGTTCTGCAGGTTGCTGCGCTTCAAGCGCTTCAGCGACAACCTGCCGATGCTGTCCCGCATGAAAGACCAGCCCACCGTGCTGGTCGTGGCGCCGCTGTCGGGCCACCATTCGACCCTGTTGCGCGAGACGGTGCGAGAGCTGCTGAAGGACCACAAGGTCTTCATCACCGACTGGACCGATGCGCGCATGGTGCCAGCCGAGGCCGGTGCGTTTCACCTCGACGACTATGTGAACTATGTGCAGGAGTTCATTCGCCACGTGGGCCCCGAGGTCAATGTGATCTCGGTCTGCCAGCCCACGGTGCCCGTGCTCGCGGCAATCTCGTTGATGGCCAGCGCCGGAGAAATTACGCCGCGCACCATGACGATGATGGGTGGCCCGATCGACGCGCGCAAGAGCCCCACGGCCGTGAACAACCTGGCCATGAACAAGAGCCATTCCTGGTTCGAGCACAACGTGATCTACCGGGTCCCGGTCAATTACCCGGGCAGCGGCCGGCGGGTGTATCCCGGGTTCATGCAGCACGCTGGGTTCATCGCGATGAATCCGGACCGGCACATGAAGTCGCACTACGACTACTTTCTGGACCTGGTGCGCGGCGACGGCGACAACGCCGAATTCCACCGCGACTTCTACGACGAATACAACGCCGTGCTGGACATGCCGGCCGAGTACTACCTGGACACCATCAAGACCGTGTTCCAGGACTTTGCGTTGGTCAACGGCACCTGGACGGTCCACGGCAACCTGGTCCGCCCGCAAGACATCAAGAGCCCCGCGTTGCTGACCATCGAAGGCGAGCTCGACGACATTTCCGGCGCGGGCCAGACGCGCGCCGCGCACGACTTGTGCACCGGCATTCCCAAGAGCCGCCAATTCCACTACGACGCCGTTGGCGCGGGCCACTACGGTATCTTCTCCGGCCGGCGTTGGCGTGAAGACATCTATCCGCAAGTGCGTGACTTCATCGCCGCGCACCAAGCCAGCGATGCGGTGGTGCGGGGCATCGCTCCGCACCGTCGCGCCGCCGCCCGCAAGGCTGCGGCGCCAAAGACTTCGGTTGCCGCCAGGAAGCCAGGCGTGCGCAAGGCAAAGTGATAATCGGGCGGTGACTGCCACCACCGCACTGGCCGACCTGCTCAACGAAGCGCTGCCGCAAACGCAGTGCACCCGCTGCGGGTACCCCGATTGCCGCGCCTACTCGCGGGCCGTTGCCGCCGCCGACGCGGACATCAACCAGTGTCCGCCGGGGGGCCGGCAAGGCATCGCCCGGCTCGCTGCCATCACCGGCCGCCCTGCCCTGGCGCTGAACCCAAGCAACGGTGTCGAGGGTCCGCGCCGGCTGGCGGTGATCGACGAAGCCTGGTGCATCGGTTGCACCCTGTGCATCAAGGCCTGCCCGGTGGACTGCATCGTCGGTGGGCCGAAGTTGATGCACACGGTCATCAACGACGCATGCACCGGGTGCGAGCTGTGCATCCCGGTGTGCCCGGTCGACTGCATCGCCATGGTCGGCGTCAGCGCAGACAAAACAGGCTGGGATGCGTGGAGCCCCGCGCAGGCGTCCGACGCGCGCAAGCGCTATGCGTTCCACCAGTTTCGCGTCGAGCGCGACAAGAACGAGCACGACGCGCGCCTGGCGAGCAACGCGAAGACCAAGCGCGCGAACCTGGGCGGTGAATCCAGGATCGGCGACCCGGGCTGAGCCGGACAACAAGCGTACGGCAATCGAAGCGGCGCTGGCGCGCGCTCGAACCCGCAAGCCGCACTGACCTCTTGGCCAGCGCCAAGCCTTCCCAAGCAGGGCAAGTTGCCGGGGAGCCGGGGCGAAGCGACTGGCCGGCTCAGTTCCTTTCGGCCAACTGCTCCAGAATGGCCGGGTTCTCCAGGGTCGACGTGTCCTGAGTGATGGCCTCCCCTTTGGCCACAGAGCGCAACAGCCTTCGCATGATCTTGCCCGACCGCGTCTTGGGCAGGTTATCGCCGAAACGGATGTCCTTGGGCTTGGCGATCGGGCCGATCTCCTTGCCCACCCAGTCGCGCAACTCCTTGGCGATACGCTTGGCCTCTTCGCCGGTGGGCCGCGCGCGCTTCAGCACCACGAAGGCGCAGATCGCTTCACCGGTGGTCTCGTCGGGCCGACCCACCACCGCGGCCTCGGCCACCAGTTCGGTGTGCGACACCAGCGCCGATTCGATCTCCATCGTGCCCATGCGGTGGCCGCTGACGTTGAGCACGTCGTCAATGCGGCCGGTAATGGTGAAGTAACCCGTCTTCTCATCGCGGATCGCACCATCGCCGGCCAGGTAGTACCTGCCCTTGAAGTCCTCCGGGTAGTAGCTCTTCTTGAAGCGCTCCGGGTCGCCATAGATGTTGCGGATCATGCTCGGCCACGGCTTCTTGACGACCAGGATGCCGCCCTGCCCCCACGGCACTTCCTTGCCGGTCTCATCCACCACCGCAGCCATGATGCCGGGGAACGGCAAGGTGCACGAACCCGGCACCAGCGGCGTGGCGCCCGGCAGCGGCGTGATCATGTGGCCGCCGGTTTCGGTTTGCCAGAACGTGTCGACGATGGGGCAGCGCCCTCCGCCGATGTGCTTGTGGTACCACTCCCAGGCCGCCGGGTTGATCGGCTCCCCCACCGAGCCGAGGATGCGCAGCGACTTCAGGTCGTAGCGGTCGGGGTGCGCGGCGGCATTGCCTTCAGCGGCCTTGATGAGCGAGCGGATCGCCGTCGGGGCGGTGTAGAAGATGCTGACCTTGTGGTCCTGGATCATCTTCCAGAAGCGGCCGGCATCCGGGTAGGTGGGCACACCTTCGAACACGACCTCGGTGCCACCCAGCGCCAGCGGACCGTAGGCGATGTAGGTGTGGCCGGTGACCCAGCCGATGTCGGCAGTGCACCAGAAAACATCGTCGGGCTTCAGGTCGAAGGTCCACTTGGTCGTCAGCGCCGCAAACAGCAGGTAGCCACCGGTCGAATGCTGCACGCCCTTGGGTTTGCCGGTGGAGCCCGAGGTGTAGAGCAGAAAAAGCGGGTGCTCGGCGCCCACCCATTCGGGCTCGCAAGTGCTGGGCTGCGACGCAGTGATTTCATGCATCCACTTGTCGCGGCTGGGGTCGAACGCGACCTTGCCGCCGGTGCGCTTGTAGACGATCACTGATCTGATGCTGTCGCAGCCGCCCAGCGCCAGCGCTTCGTCGACGATGGCCTTCAGCGGCAGGTGCTTGCCGCCGCG
>JANNDW010000140.1:0-5654 GCA_031378125.1 Methylibium sp.
GGAGTCTCCGGTTTGTGGGTTCGGACCGCAGCTGCAGCCCTGGGGTTTCAAGACATCCCGTCATCGGGGTGTGCACGAATTATCGACAACGTCGATTAATAAATCAAGTTGATTTATTAATGGAAAACCCGTAGTCTCGAACCGCGATTCGGCGGGTATCTTGCGCTGGCGATGCGGTGTTGCAACGATCGGCCCGGTGGGGCCAAACGGAGAAAAAGCATGTTCCTGGTCTGTGGTGAAGCGCTGATGGATGTGTTTGCGCTCGGTGACACGCCCACCGGTGTGGCGCTGGACGCGCGCGTGGGCGGGTCGCCCTTCAATGTGGCCGTTGGGCTGGCGCGGCTGGCGCAGCCGGTGGTGTTTTTCGGCGCGGTGTCGAAGGGCTTTCTCGGCGAGCGGCTGATGCGCGCGTTGAGCCTTGAGGGCGTGGACCTGGCGCACGTGGCGCGCACCGATGCGCCGACCACGCTGAGCCTGGTCGGGCTGAACGCGCAGGGCGTACCGTCGTATGCGTTTTACGGCGAGGGCGCGGCCGACCGGCAACTGAGCCTGGACACCTTGCCGCCGCCGACCTTCAGCGCGCTGCATGTGGGCTCGTACACCACGGTGGTGGAGCCGGTGGCCACGACCTTGCGGGCGCTGGTCGAGCGTGAACACCGGCGCTGCCTGGTGGCCTACGACCCCAACATCCGCCTGAACGTGCAGCCCGAGCTGGCGCGCTGGCGCGACCAGTTGCGCTGGATGCTGCCGCGCACGCATGTGCTGAAGATCAGCGACGAAGACCTGTCACTGCTGCTGCCGCAAACCTCGCCGGCCGCCTTTGCCGCCGACGCACTGGCGCAAGGCGTGCAACTGGTGGTCGTGACCCGGGGCGGCGAAGGCGCGCTGGCCTGGACGCCGCATCTGCACGCCGCCATTGCGCCCACGCGGGTCGAGGTGGTCGACACGGTGGGCGCCGGCGACACGTTTCAAGCGGCGCTGCTGACCTGGCTGGCGGAGCACCAGGCGCTGGCCGCGGCGCAGGTCGGTGCCCTCTCCGCCGCCAGCCTGCAAGATGCACTGGGCTTCGCGGCGAAAGCCGCCGCGATCACCTGTTCGCGCCGCGGCGCGGACATGCCCAGGCGCAACGAACTGGTTTGAATGTGAGACGGTTGCGGCGCCGGCCAGCCCGGCGCGGGGCTCACTTCAGGCCCGTCACCAGCTTTCTCATTTCGGCGATCGAGAACCCGCGCAAGGTCTGGGTGCGGATGTTGCCCAGCGCGGCCATTTTCAGATTCAGGGCCATCAGCGCGTCTTCGGGGCCTTCGGAGACCAGCACGATGTCGTAGGCGCCGGTGGTCCACAGAACACTCTTGATCGTCACCCCGACGCTTTCGGCCAGGGATTTGAAGGCCTCGAAACGATCGGGCGAGTCCTTGATGGCGCGCGCGCCCTGGTCGGTGAAATTTGCCAACGTGACGTAAGCAGGCATGACCGTTCTCCTCAATCAACAAGGTGGAGTGGATGAAGCGACGGTCGCGGAATTGCCGGAGGCGGGAGGGGGCGGGGTCGGGGAAGGCCGTCATTGCCTCGGCTCCGAAATCCAGGCCCGGTGAGTTGACAACCTTAGAACCGCGCGTCGGAAATATCAAGGATCAAGGCGGACCGACGGCCGGCAAATCAAGGCGGACCGACGGTCCGCAAGGCCGCCGCCGGCGGGCTTCGCCGATACTGCCCGGCATGTCGGCGCCGGTCTTCTACAAGCTGCTGGCCATCGTCGTCGTGGTGGCGCTGGGCTGGGCGGTGGGCAAGCTGAAGTGGCTCAGCCATGGCAACCACGCTGCCGATCCGGCGCGCACGCTGTCAAATGCGGCGCTGTACATCTTTATTCCGGCGCTGCTGTTTCGAACCACGGCCCGCATTCACTTTGCCACGCTGCCCTGGGGCACCTTGGCGGCGTTCTTCGTGCCGGTGCTGAGCTTGCTGGTGCTGATCTACGCGTGGCAGCGGCGTTCCAACAAAACCGGCCGGCTGCCGGTGGCAGCGCCCAGCGTGCGGGCCATTTCGGTGAGCTTCGGCAACACGGTCCAGGTGGGCATCCCGATGGCCGCGGCGCTGTTTGGCGAGGCCGGCCTGGCGATCCACATCGCCATCGTGAGCCTGCACGCACTTGTGCTGCTCACCGTGCTGACGGCCCTGGTGGAACTGGACCTGGCGCGCGAGCGCCAGCGCCACGGGCCCGCCGACACGCACCTGGCCGCGACGCTGGCCCGGACCGCGCGCAACACCGTGATCCACCCCGTGGTGTTGCCTGTCCTGGCCGGGCTGCTCTGGAACGCGGCCGGCTGGCCCTTGCCGACGGTGGTCGACGAGGTTTTGCAGACCTTGGGCCAGGCCGTCGTGCCGCTGTGCCTGGTGCTGATCGGCATGTCGCTGGCGCACCACGGCGTGCGCGGCTCAGCCAAGGGCGCCGGGGCGATCTCGCTGCTCAAGCTGCTGGCGTTGCCGGCCCTGGTGCTGATGATCGGGCACGGGGCGATGGGCCTGCGGGGGCTGCCGCTGGCGGTGGTGGTGATGGCCGCCGCATTGCCGGTGGGCTCGAACGCGCTGATCTTCGCGCAGCGCTACCAGACGCTGGAAGCCGAGACCACCGCCGCGGTGGTGTTCTCGACCTTGGCCTTTGCGGTGACAGCGCCGATGTGGCTCGCGGTGCTTGCGGCGCTGCGCTGAACGCACACGGCCCTTGCGCCTCGTCAGGCCCGGGCCGGAAACGCGGCAGCCAACTTTGCCGCGATCTCGCGGCCGAGTTGCTCACCCTTGCGGCAATCGAACAGCCAATGCACGCCCAGGTACACGCGGCTCAGGTTGTTTTCTTCGATCGCGCGGCTCAGCGTGAGTTGACGAACTTGCTTGGGGCGCACGCCGGTCGCACCGGCATTGTCGCCATTGAACTCGTCTGACATGAAGCTGAACGCGAAGCTGTCGGCCAGGCCCAGCTCGGTCTGCACAATCCGCAGCGCCGCCGCGCCGAACGTGGCGTGCCCGGACGGGTAGGCCGGGAAGTTGGGTGTGAACGCCTCCTGGCCGCTGCTGTTGGTGCGCGGCGAGCCCAGCGGCTCCCAATGCGGATCGCCCTGGGTGCCTGCATGCCCGTCGCCCTGCCCGGTCGGCCCCCAGCCCGCGTCGGCCTCGCGGATGCCGACGATTGGCCGCCACAGGTTGTGCCGGTATTTCTCGAACCAGGCCTGGATGCCGGCGTCCGCCATGGCCACGTTGGCCAGCGCAAACAGCCTGGCGTTTTGCGCCTCGGTCACCGTGCCCTTGGCCTGCACGATGCTGCGGATGAGCTGGTTGTACAGGCGCGGCGGCACGCCGATGTTGCGGGCCCCGTCGTAAGCCCAGAACAGACCAACGGTGGTTTGATCCGGCGTGCGCGTGCTGCCGGTCTTGCGCCCCTTGGCCGCCACCTGAATGAAGTCGGCAGCGTATTCGGGCAGGCTCAACGGATCGGGCAGCGGCGTGAGCGCACGGCGGATGTGATTGAAACCGAACGGCAGCACCTTGCCCCACAACGGGCCCAGGAAGCCCTGGGCCGGCGAATACGGGTCGGGCCGATGGCGGCCTGCTTCGACGCCCGGCGCGTATTGCTCCTCCGACGCGCCGGCCCCGTCGTTGCTGCGTTCGGCCAGCATCGCGGCGGCAACCCGGTGGCCCCAGGCGATCCCCTTGGCGATGCTCGGGTCGCCGCCGGGCAGCGTGGCGACGAACTCGTTGTGCTTTCTGAGAAGCGTGTCCTTCTGCCGGTGGTACAGCGCGATCAGCGTGAGGCACGCGGCAGCCGCCACCGCGGCCTGCGCGGCAGGCAGCGTGTGGGTCCCAGGCAGTGTTTCGTCACCGTGGTCAAGGTATGTCGCGCCACCGCCTCGAATGCCGACGAACGCGTCGTACATCGCCAGGTGCACGATGGCCAGCGCACGCGATGCAAAGGTGGGCCCGGGTTGTTGCGGAACCAGCCCCGGCGGGCGTGGGTCGGGCAAGGAAAAATCGGTCTTGCCGGTGTCCAGCGCGACCTGGTTCCAGAACAGAATCGAATCGATCATGGTCCTTACTCCTTCAGGCTTGCGTTCCGTCGAAGCGAACCTATCCCAGGCCGGCCCGCCACGCTGCATCGTAGAAATGCACGGCCCGGGAATCAACCCCCTCTTGATGGAGGGCTCCGATTGCACAGACTGCCGATTTCACGGGGCACATCGGTTTTGCGACAATTCAGCCCATGACCTCCACCGATCTCCAGGCCACCATCGCCCACATGGGCGCGGCCGCTCGCGCGGCCAGCCCCCGAATGGCGGCCGCCCCCACCGCAGCGAAGAATTCGGCCCTGCTGGCTTTGGCACGCCTGCTGCGCAGCCACACGCCAGAGCTGCATGCGGCCAATGCACTCGACGTGCAAGCTGCGCTTGCTGCCGGCCTGGCCGCGCCGCTGGTCGACCGGCTCAAGCTCAGCCCCCGGATCATCGAGACGGTGGCCGCGGGATGCGAACAAATCGCCGCGATGCCCGACCCGATCGGCGAAATCACCAACCTGCGCCAACGCCCCAGCGGCATCAGCGTGGGTCAGATGCGCGTGCCGCTGGGCGTGTTCGGCATGGTCTACGAGAGCCGGCCGAACGTGACGATCGAGGCGGCCTCGCTGGCCATCAAGAGCGGCAACGCGGCCATCCTGCGCGGCGGCAGCGAGGCCCTGCACAGCAACCTGGCGCTGTGGCGCCTGGTGCAGGCCGCGCTGGTCGATGCCGGCCTGCCGGCCGACGCGGTGCAGCTGGTCGAGACCACCGACCGTGCCGCGGTGGGCTGCCTGATCACCATGCCGGCCTACGTGGACGTGGTGATCCCGCGCGGCGGCAAGGGCCTGATCGAGCGCATCAGCGCCGAGGCCAAGGTGCCGGTCATCAAGCACCTGGACGGCAACTGCCATGTGTACGTGGACGCCGAGGTTGACACCGACCAGGCCCTGGTGGTGACCGACAACGCCAAGACGCAGAAGTACAGCCCCTGCAATGCGGCCGAGTCGTTGCTGGTGCATGCACGCCAGGCGGCAGCCTTCCTGCCGCGCATCGGTGCCATCTTCGCGGCCAAGGGCGTGGAGATGCGCTGCTGCCCCGCCAGCAAGGCCATCCTGGCGGCGGTGCCGGGCGCGGTGCTGGCCGATGCCACCGAGGCCGACTGGGCCGAGGAATACCTGGCGCCGATCATCAGCATCAAGCAAGTCGACAGCCTGGACGCGGCGATCGCCCACATCAACCGCTTCGGCAGCCACCACACCGACGCCATCCTGACCACCAACCACCCGAACGCGATGCGCTTCCTGCGCGAGGTGGATTCGGCCAGCGTGATGGTCAACGCCAGCACCCGGTTTGCCGACGGCTTCGAGTATGGCCTGGGCGCCGAGATCGGCATCTCCACCGACAAGTTCCACGCCCGCGGGCCGGTGGGGCTGGAGGGGCTGACGTCGATGAAATGGGTGGTGCTGGGGCAGGGCGAGGTGCGCAGCTAGGCCACGCGGGCCTCGCCCGCTGCCGGACCCCGCTGCCAGGCCCCGCAGCCGGCGGGCGCTGCTTCAGCGCGCAGCCGGCGCCTTGGTGGCCTTGCCGGCGGCGGCCACCGCATCCAGCACC
>JANNDW010000146.1:0-2405 GCA_031378125.1 Methylibium sp.
GCAGTCGGCAGGCCTGGAGGGCAAGGTGTTCATCGCCGATGCCGGCCCCAAGGGCAAACCCGCCGACGAGAAAGGCGACGTGATCACCTTTGCTGGTGGCAGCTTTCATTCGAGCATGTGCGACCAATGGGGCTTCAACAAGGGCACCGTTGCCGCCGTCCAGCAAGGGGACGCGATTCAGTTCGAGACCGAGACCCGCAGCGACAGTGACGGCCGGTTGGTGTGGCGCGGAGTCGTGACGGGCTCGGTTATCGAGGGTACGTTCGTCCACTACCGCAAACCGGCCTGGTATCGCCCCAACCCCGAGCCGCTCGAGCATTGGTTCAAAGGCGTCGCCAAGCCTTGAGGCGCCAGTGTGGCCGCGGCGCCAGACCCCTATCAAACCATGGTTGCTTGAACGAACAGCGTCATCGACGAGACCAAGGCGGTTGCTGACGGGAAAAGCTGAGCTGTAGAGGCCTAACCGGCGCTCTGCGCCCGCGCCTCAAGCCCTCGACAGCCCGCCGTTCCTCGCGGACACCAGCCCCGCCAAGCGCTCCAGCGCCTGCATCCTTTCGATCTCCGCCGCCGCGCGCGCCAGGAAGATGCGGTAAACCCGGTCGACCAGCACCTCGTCGCCCAGCGGCTGTTTGTGGCGCAGGGCCAGGTGGCCCAGCACACGCCCGTCGCTGGCAATGATGGGCATGCCCAAGTAGGCCTCGTAGCCGGCCTCACGCGGAAACATGTTCGCCAGGGCCTGCGGATGAAAGCAGGCCTTGCCTTCGGTCAGCACCGCTTCGCAGGGCGTGCCGGGCAGGCCGAATTCGAAGTTGTCGACCAGGCCCTTGGACGCAGACCAGTAGGCCAGCGTGCGCACCCTGGTGGCCGGCTGGTCCAGGCATTCGGCGATGAAGGCGTTGTCGACCTCCAGCGCACGCGCGAAGTGCTGCACCATGGCCTGGAAGAAGCGTGCACCGAACGCGCCGGCGGTGCCGTCGGC
Source organism: Methylibium sp. (assembly GCA_031378125.1). Classification (GTDB taxonomy): domain Bacteria; phylum Pseudomonadota; class Gammaproteobacteria; order Burkholderiales; family Burkholderiaceae_C; genus LGRD01. The sequence continues at coordinate 980 of JANNDW010000146.1, forward strand.
CACCGCGTCGAGCACGGCCTGCACGCGGCGAAGCCGCGTCACGTCGGTGTCCAGGCCGACCATGCGGTAGGGCTCGCCGCTTTCGCGCCGGATCGCGGCGCCGCGCGACAGCACGTGGCGCACGCTGCCGTCTTTGTGCAGCAGGCGCATCTCGTGGTCGAAACAGAGGTCGGCACCCGACAGGTGGCGCGCCAGTGCCGCGTCGAAGGCAGGCCGGTCATCGGCATGCACCCGGGCCCGCCAGGCCTCCTTGGCGTTGGCCAGTTCCTGCGGTTCGAAGCCGAGCATGCTCTTCCAGCGCGGCGACAGGTGCACCGCACCCGACGCAATGTCCCATTCCCACAGCCCGTCCTGGCTGCCGCGCAGCGCCAGCAGGTAGCGTTCTTCGGTGGCGCGCAGGTCGGCTTCCACGGCGCTGCGGCGCACCTCACTGCGTTCGAGCGCGGCCTGCTGTTCATCGACGCGCCGCTCCAGTTGCGCGAGTTGTTCGGCCAGCAGCCGTTGCTGCGCACGCGCGACGCTGGATGCCGCCCAGGCCAGCAACGCAGCGCAGGCCAGCACCATGGCCGCGGGCACCGCGCCCGGGCGCCATGCGGTCCACGCCAGGGCCAGGCCCAGAGCCAGCAGCGGGGCCAGCGTGGAGGGGTGGGCGAACAGGTGGGTGAGCATCGTCGGCTCCTTCGAAGAGAGGTGTTGTTCTTGTCGGCCGAATGGGCTGCGCCGCCGCGGGCTCAGGCCGGCATGCCGCGGCCGCGCTGCGGTGTGCCGCCCGCACCCGCGGCGCCGGGCCGGCGCTCGGCACGCGCCAGTTCGAACCCCACCCGGGTGCCCTGGCCGGCAACACTCTGCACCTGCAGCGCCGAGCCGTGCAGCTTCACGATGCGTTGGGCGATGGCCAGCCCCAGACCGGCATGGCCTGCGCCCGAGTCGCCCACGCGGGTGGCGCGGTCGTAGCGCTCGAAGATGCCCGGCAGGTCTTCGGCGGCGATGCCCTCGCCGGAGTCGCGCACCGCCACCTTCAGGTGCGCTTCGTCGCCGCTGATCGCAATGGTCACTGCGCCACCGGCCGGCGTGTGGCGCAAGGCGTTGTCCACCAGGTTGGCCAGCACCCGCTCGATCAGCGCAATGTCGGCCTGCACCTGCGCGGCGCCGATCGAGCCCGGGGCCCCTTTCCCGCCGTGCCCCGCCTCGCAGCAGGTGGACAGCGCCACCTCGCGCCGGTGCGCGTCTGGCGCGAACCGTTGCACCACGTCCTGCGCCAGCTCGGCCAACACGAAGGGCTCGGCCTGCGGCTGCATGTCCTCGGCTTCGAGCCGCGTCAGCTCGAACAGGTCGCCCACCAGGCGGCCCAGGCGCTCGCTCTGGCGCGCCGCCGTCTGCAGGTAGTTGTGTGCTTCGGCGGGCTCCAGGCTGCCCTGGCGCAGCA
>JANNDW010000168.1:0-2238 GCA_031378125.1 Methylibium sp.
GGCGGTGACCAGCGCCGTCATCAGCACGGGGCTCAGGCGCTCCAACGAGCCGCGCATGATCATCTTGAGGTCAAAGCTCTCGCCCTCGAAGCGCATCAGGTTGATGTAGTGGCTGACCTTCAAGATGCCGTTGCGCACCGAGATGCCCGCCAGCGTGATGAAGCCCACCAGCGCGGCGACAGACAGCGGCTGGCCAGACAGCCACAAGCCCAGCACCGCGCCCACCAGCGCCAGCGGTATGTTGACCATGATCAACGCCGACAGCAGGGCCGATTTGTAGCGGCTGTAGAGCACCACGAACATCAACGTTAGCGAGACGATGGACAAGAGGCCGACCAGGCGCGAGGCCTCTTCCTGCGCCTGGAACTGCCCGCCCAGGGTGATGAAGCTGCCCTCGGGCAACGGGGTGGCGGCCACCACCGCGCGGATGTCGGCCACGATCTCCGACAGCGCGCGCCCCGACGCGTTGGCCGACAGCACGATGCGCCGCTTGCCGTCGTCGCGGCTGATCTGGTTGGGGCCGTCGCCCTCTTCAATGCTGGCGATCTTCGACAGCGGAATGCGCCCGCTCGGCGTCTCGATCAAGATGTCGCCCAGGCCCTGCACCGAGCGCGCTGACTCGGGCACGCGCACCACCAGCGCAAAGCGCCGGCCACCTTCGACGATCTGCGTGATCTTCTCGCCCTCGACCAGACTTTGCAGCAGCCTGAGCACCTGCGGCGCCGGCACGCCGTACATCGCGGCGGCGGCGTAGTCCACGCGCACGGTGATCTGCGGCGCGAGCACCTGCTTTTCGATTTGCAGGTCGGCGATGCCGGGTATGGCCGCCAGCCTGGCGCGCAGCGCGTCGGCCTGGCCACGCAATGCGTCCAGGTCTTCGCCAAAGACCTTGATGGCGATCTGCGAGCGCACGCCCGAGAGCATGTGGTCGATGCGGTGTGAAATCGGCTGGCCGATTTCCAGCGCGGCGGGCAGGTTGACCAGGCGCGCGCGGATGTCGGCCTTGTTCTGGTCCATCGTGCGCGTGAGCTCGGCCGTGGGCTTGAGGCCCACGTCGAGCTCGCTGACGTGCACACCCTCGGCATGCTCGTCGAGTTCGGCGCGGCCGCTGCGCCGGCCAACGTGGGTCACCTCAGGCACTTGCTTGATCAGCACCTCGGCCTGGCGCGCCAGCGCCGAGGTCTCGGCCAGCGTGACGCCCGGGTTCAGCCGCAGGCCCACCAGCAGCGTGCCTTCGTTGAAGGGTGGCAGAAAGGTCGTCGGGAAGAACGGCACGGCCGCAGCCGCCACCAGCACCGCCACGCCGGCGGCGGCCAGCGCGGCCTTGGGCCGCATCAACACCGCGTGCAGGCTGCCCCGGTAGCGCGCCTTCAGCCAGGCCAGCGCCTTGGTGTCGCCATGGTCCATGCTTTTCATGCGTGGCAGCAGGTAAAAGCTGAGCACCGGCGTGACCGTGACCGAGACGACTAACGAGGCAAGTGTAGAGACAATGAAGGCGATGCCCAGCGGCACAAAGAGCTTGCCTTCCAGGCCCGGCAGCGCGAAGAGCGGGATGAAGACGAGCACGATGATGACGGTGGCGTAGAGGATGGCCGAGCGTACTTCCATGGTCGCGCGCGCCACCACCTCGATCGGGTGGATGCGGTGCTCGGGGTGCTTGATGCGGTCTTCCTTCAAGCGCCGCATGACGTTTTCGACACCCACCACCGCGTCGTCGACGAGGCCGCCGATGGCAATCGCCAGCCCGCCCAGCGTCATGGTGTTGATCGACAGGCTGAAGTACTTGAAGACCAGCGCGGTGATGAAGATCGAGACCGGGATGGCGGTCAGCGCGATCACCGTGGGGCGCAGCGTGCCGAGGAAGAAGAACAGGATCACCGCCACGAAGATCGAGGCGCCGATGAGCTTGCCCTGCAGCGTGGTGATCGAGGCTTCGATGAAGCTGGCCTGGCGGAAAGTCACCTGTGGCGCCGCCATGCCCGACGGCAGCGAACGCTTCATGTCGTCGAGCGCGCCTTCAATGGCGCGCGTCACCGCAATGGTGTCGGCGCTGGGCTGCTTTTGAATGCCCAGGATGACGGCCGGCTTGCCTTCGAAGCCGGCGTCGCCGCGCTTGGGTGCTGCGGCGAAGGTGACGTCGGCGACCTGGCGCAACAAGATGGGCTGGCCATTCTTTGCGCTGAGCGCGAGGTTTTTCAAGTCCTCCAGCCGCGAGGTGCGGCCCAGGTTGCGGATCAG
>JANNDW010000193.1:0-2866 GCA_031378125.1 Methylibium sp.
TCGATCTTGTTGCCTTGGTCAGAGGATTGCATCGCGATAGCCCTCGATTGATCCGGCGTTGTGCGGAGCCCTCGGCACGGCCAACGACTCGCGTACCGGCATGGTAGGCCCAGTGAACCTGGCATACCAGCATTCCGCCAATGAGGGGTTGCACCTGGTGCTAGACTTCTGGCAGTGCCAAAGGCGCTGTCAGACCGGGTCTTCAAGACTGGGTCTACGGGTACTGTTCGCCAAGAAGGATCGAGACAACATCGACAACGACGAACTCGTGGCCTTTCGCGCTCTTGCAAAAGGCTACGCAGGCATGACCGATTTGCAGCTCGCTCAACTCGTGAGCGGAAAAGACTTTGTGGAGATATGCCATGGCGACAACGCGCAAGTTCAGAAGTGATGCCTTCGAGGCGATCCATACCTCGGCCTCGGCGCTGCATCGGGTCGGCGCGCTCAACAAGGCCACGATGCGTCAGTTCGACGAATCCTGTCTGGTGGCCCTTCCGGTGATGGCGCCCAACGAGATCAAGCGCATTCGCGAGCAGGCGCATGTCAGCCAACCTGTGTTTGCCCGCTACCTGAACACCAGCGAATCAACGGTGCAGAAGTGGGAAGCCGGCACCAAACGGCCCAGCGGCATGGCGCTCAAACTGCTGGCCGTGGTTGAGAAGCATGGCTTGAAAGTGCTTGCCTGAAATTGACAGCGCGCCTACGGGAGGCGCGCTGTATTCAATGCAGGGGGCGATCGTTGATCATCACCGCCCGTACACCTTCCCGAACAGCTCCCAGCTCTTGCCGTTGAACTTCTGCAGTTGCTCGCGTTCGATCGGGTAGAAGTCGTCCGGCCCGGTCTTGATGTTGATGCCCGGCAGCAGCATCGGCAAGGTCAGGTCCAGGCTGGCGGCCTGCTTCATCACGTTGTCGCGGGTCAACTCGTCACCGGCCTGAGTCAGAACCTGCACCAGGGTCTGCGCCACGGTGTAGCCGTAGACGTTCAGGTTGTCCTTCAGGTCGGCGCCTGCGTGGTACTTCTTCATCCAAGCCACCCAGTCTTCGTATTCCTTGCCGTTCTGGAACTGCGGGTCGGTCGGGTCCTTGATGTAGCCGGCGGTGATGATGCCGGCCGCGTTGTCCAGCCCCGCCGGCGTGAGCACCGAGCCGACGCCGGTGGACACGCTGTTCAGGTAATGGGCCGGCTTCCAGCCGATCTCAGCCGCTTTCTTGATGGCCTGCGCGGCGAACTTGGGCGTGGTGATGTTGAAGAAGGTGTCGGCACCCGAAGACTTGAGCGACACCATCTGGCTGTCCACCGTCGGGTCGGTCACTTCGTACGAGACCTTGGAGATGATCATCGTCTTGGCTTTTTCGCCCAGGCCGTCTTCGAAGCCTTTCAGGTAGTCCTTGCCGTAGTCGTCGTTCTGGTACAGCACGCCGATCTTGGCGTTGGGCTTGTTTTCCAGAATGTGCGCGGCGTAGATCTTGGCCTCGGACTGGTAGTTGGGCTGCCAGCCCATGGTGTACGGAAAGCTCTTTGGGTCGCCCCACTTGGTGGCGCCGGTGGCCACGAACAGGTGCGGCACCTTCTTGGTGTTCATGTACTTGTGGATGGCCGAATTGGACGGTGTGCCCAGCGAGTTGAAGACCAGCAGCACCTCGTCTTCTTCCACCAGCTTGCGCACCACTTCCACGGTCTTGGCCGGGTTGTAGCCATCGTCCAGCGTGATGAACTTGATCTTGCGGCCCTTGATGCCGCCTTCGGCATTGACCTTGTCGAAGTACGCGCCGATGGCCTTGCCGATGGCGCCATAGGCCGACGCCGGGCCCGAATAAGGGCCGGCGTGGCCGATCTTGATTTCCTTGTCGTCGGCACCGGGGTCGTACTTTTTTTGCGCCCACGCAGAGCCCGATGCAAACGCCACCGCGAGGGTGGCGACGGCAAGACCGAGACGTGTGATTTTCATGGTTCACACCTTCCTTTGAACAGGTTCGAGAGATTCACTCAAAACGGCTTGCGACAGCGAGCGTTGTCCGGGCGAACCCGGGGCCCGGCGGCGCAGCCGCACCCACACGCGACGCACCATGCCCATCACGCCGGTCGGCATCAGGTACATCAGTGCGATCAGTAACACGCCGTAGATGGCCGCGGGCGCCGACTTGGACAGCGCATCGGAAATATTGGGCACGAACTGGATGAAGATGCCGCCGAAGATCGCCCCGGGAATCGACGCCAGGCCACCCACCACCACGCCCACCAGCAGGAAGATGGACAACTGCACCGTGAAGCTGTCGGGCGAGACGAAGGCGACCGCGATGGCGCCCAACGCACCCGCCACGCCCGTGAACGCCGCCGACACGCCGAAGGTGAGCGACTTGAACATTGGCAGGTTGATGCCCATGGCGGTGGCGGCGATCGGGTGGTCGCGCACCGCGATGAGCGCACGACCCACACGGCCGCGCAACAGGTTCCAGGCCAGCAGGAACATCAGCGCGGCCACCGCCAGCGTGAAGAAGTACAGCCATCGGTCGGCACTGAGCGGCTGCCCGAACAGGCTGAAGGCGAACGGCGCCTCGGGCTTGCTCAGCACAATGCCTTGCACGCCACCCGTCATGCCTTCGATGCGTTTGTACTTGAGCAACTGCGGCACCGCCAGCGCCAGCGCATAGGTGGCCAGTGCCAGGTAGTGGCCGGCCAGACGCAGGGCCGGAAAACCCACCATGAATCCGAACGCAAAACAAAACAGTCCGGCCACTGGCAACGTGGCCCAGTACGGCACGCCAAAGCGGTCCATCAGCACGGCGGCGGTGTAGGCACCGAAGGCGTAGAACGCCCCGTGGCCCAGCGAGATCTGGCCGTTGTAGCCGGTCAGGATGTTCA
>JANNDW010000206.1:0-23541 GCA_031378125.1 Methylibium sp.
TCCGACAACGCCTACGCCTACACCGCCGAGGGCGACCCCAACACCGGTGTGATCATCGGCGACGACGCGGTGATGGTGGTCGACACCCAGGCCACGCCGGTGATGGCGCAAGACGTGATCCGGCGCATCCGCGAGGTCACCGACAAGCCCATCAAATATGTCGTGATGAGCCACTACCACGCGGTGCGTGTGCTCGGCGCCAGCGCCTACCGGCCGCAGCAGGTCATCGCCAGCCAGGACACGTATGACCTGATCGTCGAGCGCGGCGCGCAGGACATGAAGAGCGAGATCGAACGCTTCCCGCGCCTGTTCCAGGCGGTCGAAACCATTCCGGGCCTGACCTGGCCGACGCTGACCTTCAAGGGCGAGATGACGGTCTGGCTCGGCAAGCTCGAAGTGCGCCTGATCCAGCTCGGGCGCGGCCACACCAAGGGCGACACGGTGGCCTGGCTGCCGCAACAAAAAATCCTGTTCAGCGGCGACCTGGTGGAGTTCGATGCCACGCCGTATGCGGGCGATGCCTACTTCAAGGACTGGCCGGCCACGCTGGACCGCATCAAAGACCTGCAGCCCACCGCGCTGGTGCCCGGCCGCGGCGCCGCGCTCACCTGCCCGGCCATGGTGCAGGCCGGCCTGGCCGGAACGCGCAACTTCGTCAGCGACCTGTACGCCAGCGTGAAAGCCGGTGCGGCCGCCGGCAAGGACTTGCGCAACATCTACAAAGACACGCACGCGGCGTTGAAACCCAAGTACGGCCACTGGGTCATCTTCGACCATTGCATGCCGTTCGACGTGACCCGTGCGCTGGACGAAGCCACGCAGTACGCCGACCCGCGCATCTGGACGGCCGAGCGCGACAAGGCGATGTGGGAATCGCTGGAATCCTGAAACGGCGCTTCGATGAAGCCTGCCACCCGCACTCGCACAGATGCGCACACCGGCAGCGTCGGCGCTGGCGTCGACTTTCAGGCCATCGAGTTCAATTACCAGCCCCACCCCGACCAGCGCGCGGCCGAGCCGACCCACCACCCGGTGGTGATCGTCGGTGCCGGCCCGGTGGGCCTGAGCCTGGCCATCGACCTGGCCCAGCGCGGCGTGAAGGTGCTGCTGCTCGACAACGACCACCGCCTGTCCAGTGGCTCGCGCGCCATTTGTTTTGCCAAGCGCACGCTGGAAGTCTTCGACCGCCTGGGCTGCGGCGAACCGATGGTGGCCAAGGGGGTGTCGTGGCAGATCGGCAAGGTGTTCTTCAAGGACGCGCCCATCTTCAGCTTCGACCTGTTGCCCGAGCCCGGCCACGAGCGCCCGGCCTTCATCAACCTGCAGCAGTATTACGTCGAGGGTTACCTGGCCGAGCGGGCGGCGGCATTGCCGCTGATCGAGATTCGCTGGAAGAACAAGGTCAGCGGCATCGAGCAGCACGCCGACCACACCACGTTGACCATAGCTACGCCCGACGGTCCGTACCGCATCGCCGCCGGGTACGTGGCGGCCTGCGACGGTTCTCGCTCGGCCTTGCGTGCGCTGCTGGGCCTGGAAAGCAAGGGCCGCGTGTTCAAGGACCGTTTCCTGATCGCCGACATCCGCATTGACGCCGAACTGCTGCCCGGCGGCGCCACCGAACGCTGGTTCTGGTTCGACCCGCCGTTCCACACGAACCAGAGCGTGCACGGCGGGCAGCGCACGCCTTCCAGCGTGCTTTTGCACCGCCAGCCCGACAACGTTTGGCGCATCGACTTCCAGCTCGGCTGGGACGCCGACCCCGACGAGGAGAAGAAGCCCGAGAACATCGTGCCGCGCGTCAAGGCCCTGCTCGCGAATTCGCCGGTGAAGGATGTGACCTTCACTTTGGAGTGGGCCAGCGTGTACACCTTCGCCTGCATGCGCATGGACAGCTTCTGCCACGGCCGTGTCTTGTTCGCGGGCGACTCGGCGCACGGTGTGTCGCCCTTCGGCGCGCGCGGTGCCAACTCGGGCGTGCAGGACGCCGAGAACCTGGCGTGGAAGCTGGCGCGTGTCGTGCGCGGTGAATCGCCGGCCGGCTTGCTGAGCAGCTACGGAGTCGAACGTGAATTCGCCGCCGACGAAAACATCCTCAACAGCAGCCGCGCCACCGACTTCATCACGCCCAAGAGCGAGATCAGCCGTTTGTTCCGCAACGCGGTGCTGGACCTGGCGCGCGAGCACGCGTTTGCGCGCCGGCTCGTCAACAGCGGGCGCTTGTCGGTGCCGGCGGTGCTGCGGCATTCGGTGCTGAACACGCCCGACATCGACTCGTTTGCCGGCCCCATGGTCCCCGGCGCGGTGGCGGCCGATGCGCCGCTGCGGCGCGGCGGGCACGACACCTGGCTGCTGCGCGAACTGGGCTCGGAATTCACGCTGCTGGTGTTCGGGCCAGCGCCGCGCTGGGCTGCCGACCTGCCGGTGGCCATGCTGTCGGTCGGCGGGCTGGGGCTGAACGACAGCCTCGATCCCGCCCTGGCCGACGTGGACAGCTGGGCCGCGCAGCGCTACGACGCCCAGCCTGGCACGGCCTACCTGATCCGCCCCGACCAGCACGTGTGCGCACGCTGGCGCCACCCCGATGCCGCCCATGTGCGCGCTGCGCTCGCGCGAACCACTGGCCAACCGTGAAGAGGCTTCGATGCTGATCACCGAACCGCATCTCGAATCGCCCGACGATTTTTACGAAGCGCTGATCGACGCGCACCGCGAGCTGAGCACCGCGCAGAGCCACGAGCTCAACGCCAAGCTGGTGCTGCTGCTGGCCAACCACGTCGGCCGGCTCGACGCCTTGAAACAGGCACTGGATGCGGCGCGCACCAGCACGCTGGCCGGCGCGCCTACACCGGCCGGCGGCACCGCTTAGCCGCCACCGGCACCACCCTCATTCCACCGAGAGGCTCCGATGAATTCCGCCTTGAACTACCTCAGCGGCTACGGCAACCAGCATCAGTCCGAGGCCGTGCCCGGCGCCTTGCCGGTTGGTCACAACAGCCCGCAGCGCGTGGCACACGGCCTGTATGCCGAGCTGTTGAGTGGCACCGCCTTCACCGCGCCGCGCCACGCCAACCTGCGCACCTGGCTGTACCGGCGCCTGCCGTCGGTTGGCGCCGGCGCCTATGAAAGGTTGGCGCACGCCTGGCTCAAGACCGGCGCGGCCGGTGGCGTCAAAGCGCCGCCGAACCCGATGCGCTGGAGCGCGGTGGCGATCCCCGACGCGGCGCAACAGCCGCTGGACTTCGTCGATGGCCTGCACACGATGGTGGTCAACGGCGACGCCGACGCCCAGACCGGCATGGCCGCGCACCTGGTGCTGGCGAATCGCTCGATGGACCGGCGCGCGTTCATCAATGCCGATGGCGAGATGCTCATCGTGCCGCAGCAGGGCCGCTTGCGCATCACCACCGAACTCGGCCTGCTGGACGTGGCGCCCGGCGAGGTGGCCCTGCTGCCGCGCGGCATGCCGTTCAAGGTGGGCTTGCCCGACGGCAGTGCGCGCGCTTATGTGTGCGAGAACTACGGCGCGCCGTTTCGCCTGCCGGAGCTGGGCCCGATCGGCTCGAACGGCCTGGCCAATGCGCGCGACTTCCTCGCCCCCACGGCCGCGTTCGAAGCCGACAACGGCGGCTATGAATTGGTCAAGAAGTTCGGCGGCGAATTGTGGCGTACCACGGCCCCGACCACGCCGTTCAACGTGGTCGCCTGGCACGGCAACCTGGTGCCTGTCAAATACGACACCACCCACTTCATGACGATCGGCTCGATCAGCTTCGACCACCCCGACCCGTCGATCTTCACCGTGCTCACCTCGCCCAGCGACACGCCGGGCACGGCCAATTGCGACTTCGTGATTTTCCCGCCGCGCTGGCTGGTGGCCGAAGACACGTTCCGCCCGCCCTGGTTTCACCGCAACCTCATGTCCGAGTTCATGGGCCTGGTGCATGGCCAGTACGATGCCAAGCCCGAGGGCTTCAAGCCCGGTGGGGCATCGCTGCACAACTGCATGGTGCCGCACGGGCCGGATGCCGACGCGTTTGAGCGGGCGTCCGGCAGCGAGCTCGCGCCGCACAAGCTCGACCACACGCTGGCCTTCATGTTCGAAAGCCGCTGGTGCTTTCGCCCCACCGAGTTTGCGCTCGGCGGGGGCGCGCTGGACCCGGACTACGCGGCCTGCTGGGCCGGCCTGAAGGACCGGTTCAAGGGTTGAGGTCGGGGCTCAAGAGAAGGAAGCTTGACATGCTGAACGAAACCCACGATCCCGAGCTGCGCAGCTGGGTCGAGTCCGCCAACGACGGCCTCACCGAGTTCCCGATCCAGAACCTGCCGTTCGGCCGGTTTCGGCGCGCCGGCAGTGAAGAGCCTTTTCGCATCGGCGTGGCCATTGGCGACCAGGTGCTGGACCTGAAGTTGGCGCTGGCGCAATGCCCCTGGGACGGTTTTCACTACCGCATGATGGAGCCGCTGGCAGCCGGCAACCTGTACCACCTGATGGCCTTGGGCGCGCAGGCCCGCAGCGAAGCGCGCACGGCTTTGTCGAAAGCGCTGCGCCAGGACAGCGTGCAAGGGCCGTTTCTCGAACTGTGCCTGGTGCCGCAGCACAAGGTCGAGATGGCGCTGCCTTGCCGCATCAATGACTACACCGACTTCTACACCGGCATCCACCACGCGCATGCAGTGGGCAAGCTGTTCCGGCCCGAAGCACCCTTGCTGCCCAACTACAAGTGGCTGCCGATCGGCTACCACGGCCGCGCGTCGTCGATCATCGTCAGTGGCCAGAGTCTTGCGCGCCCTGTGGGCCAGAGCAAGGGCACCGACGGCACGCCCCTGTTTGGCTCGTGCCGTGCGCTCGACTACGAACTGGAGCTGGGCGCGCTGATCGGCCCCAGCAATGCGCTGGGTGAGCCCGTCAGCATGGACGAGGCAGAGGATCGGCTGTTCGGCATGGTGCTGCTCAACGATTGGTCCGCACGCGATATTCAAGCCTGGGAGTACCAGCCGCTGGGGCCCTTTCTGGGCAAGAGTTTCGCCACCACCGTCTCACCCTGGGTGGTGACCATGGATGCCTTGGCGCCATTTCGCAAGCGAAGCGACCGGCCAGCCGGCGACCCCCAGCCGCTGCCTCACCTGGACTGCGAAGCCAACCGCGAGCAAGGCGCCATCGACATCACGCTGGAGGTGTGGTTGCAAACCCAGCAGATGAAGTTGCAGGGTGCCGGCGCGGTGCGCTTGATGCAGTCCAACTTCACCGACGCGTACTGGACGCTGGCGCAACTTGTGGCGCACCACACCAGCAACGGCTGCAACCTGCAAAGCGGCGATTTGCTGGGCACCGGCACCTTGTCGGGCCCAGCGCAGGGGCAGGGCGGCTCGCTGCTGGAGCTGACGCACGGCGGCAAGCAGCCGATTCACTTGCCGAACGGCGAGCAACGCGCTTTCCTGCTCGACGGCGACACCGTGACCCTGCGGGGCTACTGCGAGCGGACGGGTTTCGCTCCCATCGGGTTTGGCGAGTGTGTCGGGACGGTGGGCGTTCTGTAGCCCTGCAACACATCCCGCGTCGCCGCGCCGGCCTAGGCGGTTCCCCCATCCTCTTCGGGCCAAACGTTGCATTAGCATTGTTGAAGCCGTTTGATGCCCATTCAAGGGCTTCCGTTTGCGCCATCGTTTTTCGAATCAGGAGAGTTTTCATGAAGTCTTTCGCCGGTTCCCTCATCACGCTGGCCGCCGCGCTTGCCACGCTGCCCGCAACGGCCCAGGAAGTCACGCTCAAGTTCCACCACATCTGGAATCCGCAGGCCATGGCCTCGGTCAATGTCATCGGCCCGTGGTGCGACAAGGTCGCGGCCGAATCCAACAACCGAATGAAGTGCCAGATCTTCCCCGCCATGTCGATGGGTGGCACGCCGCCGCAGCTGGTCGACCAGGTGAAGGACGGCGTGGTCGACCTGACCATCACCTTGCCGGGTTACACCGCGGGCCGCTTCCCCACCACCGAAGCCTTCGAGTTGCCGTTCATGTGCAATTCGGCCGAGGCCGGCGCGCGTGCCGCGTGGGATTACTTCGGCAAGTATTCGCTGAAAGAATTCCCCGGCACCAAGATCCTGGCCACCTGGGTGCACGACGAAGGTTATGTGCACACCCGCGACAAGCCGGTCAAGACGCTGGCCGACTTCAAGGGCATGAAGATGCGCGCGCCCACGCGCCAGACCAACAAGCTGCTGACCTCGCTGGGCGCCTCGCCGGTGGGCATGCCGCTGCCGGCCATTCCCGACGCGGTGAGCAAGGGCACGATCGACGGCTTCTTGCTGCCTTGGGAAGTGATGCCCTCGCTGAAGCTGCAGGAGATGGTCAAATTCCACAGCGAGACCGACCCGTCGCGCCCGGCCCTGTACAGCTCGGTGTTCATCTTCGGCATGAACCAGGCCCGGTTCGACAGCCTGCCCGCCGACCTGCAAGCGATCATCGAGCGCAACAGCGGCGCGGCGTATTCGCAGTCCATCGGCAAAATATGGGACGGCAGCCAGGCGGCCGGCCGCAAGGCCGCGCAGGAGCGTGGCAACACGTTCTACATGATCCCGGCGTCTGAACTCGACAACTGGGTCACCGCTTCGGCGCCCTTGTACACCGACTGGATCGCCGACATGGACAAGAAGGGCCTGAACGGCAAGCAGATGCTGCAGGACGCGAAGGATCTGCTGGTCAAGTACAAGAAGTGACCGCGCGCCGCTGAGCTTGCGCGGCCGGCTCCGTTCTGGAGCCCGGCTTTCTTTTTGATCCGTCTGTGAAGCGGCGCCCCGGCCCCGCGCGCCGAGGAAACCGCATGACCCGATTCTTGTCCCGCCTGGCCTGGTGGTTCGCCGTGGTGGGTGGCCTGTGTGGCTGCGCGGTGGCCTTGATGACCGTGGTGAGCATCGTCGCCCGGGCGGTGGTCTCAAAGCCGATCGCGGGCGACGTCGAACTGACGCAGTTCGGCATTGCCATCTGCATTTCCTTGTGCCTGCCGTGGTGCCAACTGCACGGCGGCAACATCATCGTGGACTTCTTCACCCAGAAGGCGAGCGAGGCCACCACCCGCAGGCTCGACGCCTTCGGCGGTTTGCTGCTGGCGCTGATGGTGGGGCTGCTGGCCTGGCGCACCGCGGCCGGCGCATTCGCCGTCGGCGGTGCCGGCGAGACCAGCATGATCCTGGGCCTGCCGATGTGGTGGGTCTATGCGGCGCTGGCGCCGGGGTTGGCGCTGGCCGGAGTCATCGCGATATCCCAGTCCATCTTGCGGCTGTCCGGCCGCAACCCGGTGCAGGACGTCTCTCAAGGAAATGTGGCTCTGCCACTTTCTTTGATCCCCGCGGGGGACGGGCGCCGCGAGGCGGCGTCCTCGGGGCGCTCATGACACCCACGGCCATCGGCCTGCTGATGTTCGGCGGCATGCTGGCGCTGATGGCGCTGCGCGTGCCCATCGCCCCGGCGATGTTCATCCCCGGCGCGCTGGGCTATGTGGCGCTCACCAACGACACGGCCTTGCTCAACCTCATCAAGGGTTCGTCGGTGGCGCGGCTGACGGTGTACGACCTGTCGGTGATTCCGCTGTTTTTGTTGATGGGCCAGTTTGCCACCCAGGGCGGTTTGAGCCGGGCCTTGTTCAAGGCGGCGGCGGCGTTTGTGGGCCATGTGCGCGGTGGCCTCGCGATGGCGGCGGTGCTGTCGGCCGCGGCCTTCGGCGCGGTCTGCGGCTCGTCGGTTGCGACCTCGGCCACCATCACGCAGGTGGCCTATCCGGAGATGCGCCGCCATGGGTACAACGGCCGCCTGTCCACCGCAACGCTGGCGGCCAGCGGCACGCTGGGCATCCTGATCCCGCCCTCGGTTCCGCTGGTGGTCTACGCCATCCTGACGGAGCAGAACATCGGCAAGCTGTTCGCGGCCGCAATGGTGCCGGGCTTGCTGGCGATGTGCGGCTACCTGGTGGTCATCGCCATTTACTGCCGCGTGCGGCCCGGCCTGGCCACGCCCAGCGAACCGGTGCCGTGGGACCAGCGCTGGAAGGCGCTGGTGGGCATCTGGCCCATCGTCGTGATCTTCGTGGTGGTGTTCGGCGGAATCTATGGCGGCCTGTTCTCACCCACCGAGGGTGCTGCGGTGGGCGCGGTCGGCACCTTCATCGCCGGTGCCGCGCAGCGTGAACTCGACCGTGCGGCCATCGTGCGCAGCTTTCTGGGCACGGCCGAAACCTCGGCGATGGTGTTCATGATCTTCCTGGGTGCTGACATGATGAATTCGGCGCTGGCCATCACCCAGATGCCGGGGGCGGTGGCCAACTGGGTTTCGCACCTGCAGGTGCCGCCGGTGACGGTGGTGGCGGCGGTGCTGCTGCTCTACGTGCTGCTGGGCTGCGTGATGGACGAGCTGTCGATGCTGCTGTTGACCATCCCGGTGATCTTCCCGGCCGTGATGGGCCTGGAGTTGTGGGGGTTGAACCTGGAATCCAAGGCCATCTGGTTCGGCATTTTGGTGCTGATGACGGTGGGCATCGGGTTGGTCGCGCCACCGGTCGGATTGAATGTCTACGTCGTCAACGGCATTGCGCGCGACGTGCCGATGAACGAAACCTACAAAGGCGTACTGCCATTCCTGGTGAGCGATTTTTTGCGGGTCGTGTTGCTGCTGTTTTTCCCCGTGCTGAGCCTGGGCCTGGTATCGCTGCTGTTCAAGTAGCGTGGCGTTTCGGGCGCCGATTGCGCCAGACGAAGAAGGCCCGAGCGCGGGGTGCGAACCCGATCGACGGCAGTGCCAGTGCCAATGCCAGTGCTACGTGCATCAACAACGCCACCGGCCTGGCCGATGTCCATGCTTCGGGTAAATCCCAGGCCGGCCGCCGACACGAGGTGGTGACATTTGATCCCAGGCCGATGCGCGCATGTAAAGGGGTGGCTGCGATTCATCCATCCGCCCGGTTTTGATGAGGGCACCGGGGGCTTTGAGGCGGCAATGCAGCGCCAGCAACGCATTCCCATAAGATGTTTGAACGAAGGGCTGGCGCTCGCGCATGAACGCCGCTTGTGAAGCACGAGTAGCGTCCCCACGGAGCCTCTGTTGAAAAGCATGGAATCTGTTTGCCCCCACGCCGAATCGCGGCCCGCGCCCGCGGGCTCCTGGCTGTACCTGCTCGAACGCTTCGACGTCGGCGTGGTCAATCTGGACAAGGAACTGCGCGTGATCGGCATGAACGACTATGCGCGCCGCAGCCTGCCGGTCAAGGAAAAGATGCCGTTCGGCAAGCTTGTCACCTCGTTCCACCCGGAAGCCTCGCGCGCCAAGGTGCAGTTCCTGCTGGGGCAGGCGGAGTGCCCGGTGAACAACGCCCCGCCGATGGCGATGATCATCAACATCCCCGAGCGGGTGCTGCTGATCAAGGTGTCCAAGATCGGCGACGAACACGGCGCCACCGCCGGCTACACGCTGGTGTTCTACGACATCACCGAGGTGGTCAGTGTCGAAGGCGAGGCGAGCGGCACGCGCCCGGCGCGCGAGGGGGTGGCGGGCAAGCGCCAGCTGCGCAAGATCCCGACCATCCGGCAGAACAGCGTTTTCCTCGTCGATGTTTCAAACGTCTCGTTCATTCGCTCGGAAGGCCACTACACCTGGGTCCATACCGCGCAGGGCAATCATTTCTGCAACCTGAACATCGGCGACATCGAAACCCGGCTCGACACCACGCTGTTCCTGCGCGTGCACCGCAGCTACATCGTCAACCTCGCGCACGTTGACGAGATCATGCGCGACGACGGCCGCATGACCTTGCGCATGCTCGGCTCGGTGCCCACCGAGATCCCGGTGTCGCGATCGAGCGCGCCCCGGCTGATGGAGCAGCTCGGATTGGGCGAGGGAACTCCGGTGAAACCCTGATCGCGCGGCAGACAGTTTGTGCGGCAATACTGCCGTTCGTGCAAGGTCTGCAACCATTGATTGATGCGCCGCCCTGTGCGCGGATTCGCTTTCTAAACTGCACTCGCTGTCAGGCTGGCAACCCCCGGAGACGACAAAGTGATTCCATCCGCATTCGCATACCACGCACCCCGATCCGTCGGTGAAGCGCTGACCTTGCTGTCCCAACTGGGCGACGACGCCAAGCTGCTGGCCGGCGGGCACAGCCTGCTGCCGATGCTGAAGCTGCGCTTTGCCGCGCCGGGCCACCTGATCGACCTGGGCAAGATTGCCGGGCTGAAGGGCATCAGCCAGGTCGGCAACGCGGTCCACATCGGCGCAATGACGACCGAAAACGAGTTGATCTGGTCCAAGCTCGTGCAGGACAAGCTGCCCTTGCTGGTGGAAGGCGCACGGCAGATTTCCGACCCGCAGGTGCGCTACAAGGGCACCCTGGGCGGCGACATCGCGCATGGCGACCCGGGCAACGACCACCCGGCGCTGATGCTGGCGCTCGGTGCCTCCTTCGTGGTGAACGGGCCGAAGGGCGAACGTGTGCTGCCGGCCGATGGTTTTTTCCTCGGCCCTTTTTCCACCCAGCTCGGGGCCGACGACATCCTCACCGAGATCCGTATCCCGGTCCCTGCCGCCGGCAGCGGCCACTGCTACGCCAAGCTCAAACGCAAGATCGGCGACTACGCGACCGCCGCCTCGGCGGTGATGTTGCAAATGAAGGGTGATGTGGTGGGCGGCGTCAGCATCGCCCTCACCAACGTCGGCGCCACCGCGTTGAAGGCCAGCGCCGCCGAGGCCTGTCTCATGGGCAGACGGCTCGACGACGCGGCGGTATTCGAGGCCGCCAGGTTGGCGATGGCGATTTGCGATCCGGCCGCCGACCAGCGCGGCGACGTCGAATACAAAACCGCGATGGCCGGCGAGATGACGGTGCGCGCGTTGCGCACCGCCGCATCGCGTGCGACCCGCTGACACTGATTTTCGGAGCCCTCCATGACAAAGAAAACACTGGTCGAATTCAAGCTCAACGGCAAGGCCGTCGACGTGGCGGTCGAGCCGCGCGAACTGCTGATCCACACCTTGCGCGAAAAGTGCCAGCACACCGGCCCGCACATCGGCTGCGAAACCTCGCACTGCGGCGCCTGCACGGTGGACCTGGACGGCATGTCGGTCAAGTCGTGCACGGTGCTGACCGTGCAATGCGAAGGTGCCGAGATGTTGACCATCGAAGGCATGGCCAAGGACGGCCAGTTGAGCGCCTTGCAGGAGGGCTTCACCGAAGAGCACGGCCTGCAATGCGGCTACTGCACCCCCGGCATGATCACCCGCGCCTACCGCTTGTTGAAAGAGAACCCGGACCCGAGCGAAGAAGAGATCCGCTACTGGATGGCCGGCAACCTGTGCCGCTGCACGGGTTACCAGAACATCGTCAAGGCGGTGCAGTACGCGGCGCGCAAGATCGCCGCCACTCCGGCCTGACCCCCGCCCAACTTCGATCGGAGCACACACCATGGCAGATGCACTCAGCACCCTCGAACGTGAAGCCAATCTGAAAGGCATGGGCGTGCCGCGCAAGCGCAAGGAAGACGCGCGGTTCATTCGTGGCCAGGGGACTTATGTCGACGACATCAAATTGCCCGGCATGCTGTTCGGCGCGATCGTGCGCAGCCCCTATGCGCACGCGCGCATCCTGAGCGTCGACAAGAGCCGCGCGCTGGCCATGCCGGGTGTCGTCGCGGTGCTCCTTGCCGACGACCTGAAGCCCGTCAACCTGGCCTGGATGCCCACGCTGGGCAGCGACGTGCAGGCGGTGCTGGCCGACAAGAAGGTCTGCTTCCAGCACCAGGAAGTGGCCTTCGTGATCGCCAGCGATCGCTACACCGCGGCCGATGGCGCCGCCGCCGTCGAAGTCGAATATGAGGAGCTGCCGGCGATCGTCGACCCGCACCGCTCCATGGACAAAGACGCGCCGATCATTCGCGAAGACATTGCCGACAAGACCGAGGTCGGCCACGGCCCGCGCACCCATCCGAACCACATCTTCACCTGGGAAGCGGGCGACAAGGCCAAGGCCGACTTTGCCTTCAGCAACGCCGCGGTGACGGTGAAGGAAGAAATCCTCAACCCGCGCGTGCACCCGTGCCCGCTCGAGACCTGCGGCTGCGTCGCGTCGTTCGACAAAACCACCGGCCAGTTGACGGTCTACATGACGACGCAGGCGCCGCACCTGGTGCGCACCGTCCTGGCCATGCTCTCGGGCATTGCCGAAAGCAAGATCCGCGTGATCGGCGGCGACATCGGCGGTGGCTTCGGCAACAAGGTGCCGATCTATCCGGGTTACGTGGTGGCCATCGTCGCCTCCATCGTCACCGGAGTGCCGATCAAGTGGATCGAGTCGCGCATCGACAACATTTCCACCACCGGCTTCGCGCGTGACTATCACGGCACCGCCGAACTCGCCGCCGACCAGGACGGGCGCATCAAGGCCTTGCGCTTCTCGGCCCTGGCCGACCACGGCGCGTTCAATTCACATGTCTCGGCGACCAAGCTGCCGGCGGGCCTGTTCTCCATCTGCACGGGCTCGTACGACATCCCGAATGCGTATTGCCGGGTCGATGCGGTCTACACCAACAAGGCGCCGGGGGGCGTGGCCTACCGTTGCTCGCTGCGCGTGACCGAGGCGGTGTACCTGATCGAACGCATGATCGACATCCTGGCGCAAAAGCTCGGCATCGACAAAGCCGAAATCCGGCGCCGCAATTTCATCAAGGCCGAGCAGTTCCCGTACACCACGGCCTTTGGCTGGCAGGTCGACAGCGGCAACTACCACCCGGCGCTCGAAAAGGTGTTGAAGGCGGTCGACTACGACGGGCTGCGCAAGGAACAGGCGGCCAAGCGCGCCGATCCGAATGCCGCCACGCTGATGGGCATCGGCATCAGCACCTTCACCGAGATCGTCGGCGCCGGCCCGACCAAGGTCTGCGACATTCTCGGCATCGGCCTGTTCGACAGTTGCGAGATTCGTGTGCACCCGACCGGCAGCGCGATCGCCCGCCTGGGCACCATGACCCAGGGCCAGGGCCACGCCACCACCTACGCGCAGATCATCGCCACCGAACTGGGCCTGTCCTCCGACGACATCGTGGTCGAAGAAGGCGATACCGACAAGTCGCCCTATGGCGCCGGCACCTGGGGTTCGCGGTCCACGCCGGTCAGCGGCGCGGCCACCGCGCAGGCGGCGCGCAAGATCAAGGACAAGGCCAAGAAGATCGCCGCGCATTTGCTCGAAGTCGCCGAGGGCGATCTCGAATGGGACATCGATCGCTTCGCCGTGAAGGGCAACCCCGGTGAATTCAAGACCATGAAGGACATCTGCATGGCCTCGCACACCAGCAACATCCCGGCCGGGATGGAGCAGGGCCTGAACGCGGTGTCCTACTACGACCCGCCCAACATGACCTTCCCGTTCGGCGCCTATGTCTGCGTGCTCGACATCGACAAGTACACCGGCGAGTCGACGGTGCGGCGCTTCTACGCGCTCGACGACTGCGGCACGCGTATCAACCCGATGATCATCGAGGGGCAAATCCACGGCGGGCTGACCGAAGCCTTCGCGGTCGCGATGGGCCAGCAGGTGCCGTTCGATGAAAACGGCAACCACCTCGGCAACAGCCTGATGGACTACTTTCTGCCCACCTCGTTCGACACGCCGAAATGGGAGACCGACTTCACCGTCACGCCGTCGCCGCACCACCCGATCGGCGCCAAGGGGGTGGCCGAGTCGCCGCACGTCGGTGGCATTCCGTGCTTCAGCAATGCGGTCGTCGATGCCTTCGCGCACCTCGGTGTGACGCACATGGACATGCCGCACAACGCCTTCCGGGTCTGGCAAAAGTGCAACGAACTCGGCATCAACAAGCGATAGTCGCGTAGATGAAGGTCCAACTCGAGCGCAGCTTTGCGTTGCCGGCCGGCGCCGACGCCGCATGGGCGTTCCTGCAAGACGTCGAGGCGGTGACCGCGTGCATGCCCGGGGCCAAGATCGTCGAACGCATCGACGCGCAGCACTTCAAGGGGACGGTGGCGGTGCGTGTCGGCCCGGCGTCGATGGCGTTCAAGGGCACGGTCGAGGTGCGCGACGTCGATGTCGCACAGCGCAGCTTGCGCCTCGTCGGCAAGGGCACCGACAGCACCGGCAGCTCCGGTGCTTCGATGGACTTGCTGGCGCGCATCGAATCGGTCGACGCGGGCACCAGCACGCTGGTCGGCAACAGCACCGTCGCGATGAGTGGCCGGGCCGCCACCTTTGGGGGCAGGATGATGAACTCGGTGGCCGACCAGGTCTTGAAGCAGTTCGCCGACAACTTTGCGCTCAGGGTGGCGGCGCTGCAAGCCGAGCGGGCGCCGCCCGAAGCAGCGGCGACGGCACTGGGCGCGAGCGCAAGTGACCGTGGTTCGGCGCCCAAGGTCGCGGCACCGAACGCGCCGCCTCTGCCTGCGCCGAGCAGCGAGTTGAACGGTCTTGCGCTCATCTGGGCGGTGCTGAAGGGCTGGCTGCGCGACATGTTTGCCGGAAAAAAAGCGTGACTGTCACTGGGCACGGCGTGGCCGAACAACGCATGGCCGAGCTTGCCGGGCTGCAAACGGCATTGGCCGATGCGGGCTACATCGCCGAGCGCAGCCTGGTCGCAGCACTCCTGTTGATGCTCGACCTGGGCCGGCCCCTGCTCCTCGAAGGCGACGCCGGCGTCGGCAAGACCGAGGTCGCCAAGGTGCTCGCGCAGGTGCGCGGCACGCGGCTGATCCGCTTGCAGTGCTACGAGGGGCTGGACGTGCACGCCGCGATGTACGAATGGAACTACCAGCGCCAGTTGCTGGCGATCAAGCTGCTCGAGGGCGACGAGCGCAGCATGGCCCAGAAAGAGGAGGACATCTTCTCCGAGCGTTACCTGTTGAAGCGCCCGCTGCTGGAGGCGATCAGTTGCACCGAGCCGCCGGTGCTGTTGATCGACGAGGTCGACCGCGCCGACGAAGCCTTCGAGGCCTATCTGCTCGAACTGCTGTCCGACTTCCAGATCTCGATCCCCGAACTCGGCACCGTGAAGGCGATCTCAAAGCCTTTGGTCGTGGTCACGTCCAACGGCACGCGCGAACTGTCAGACGCGCTGCGCCGCCGCTGCCTCTACCAGTACATCGACTATCCCGACTTCGACAAAGAACTCGCCATCGTCGAGGCGAAGGCGCCGCGGGCGGCCGGCTTGCTGGCGCAGCAGGTGGTCAGCTTCGTGCAGAGCGTGCGCCGCATGGAATTGCAAAAGAAGCCCGGCATCGCCGAGACGCTCGACTGGGCGGCGGCGTTGCTGCGCCTGGGCATCTCCACGATCGATCTGCACGGCACTGAGCGCATCATGGAAACCCTGGGCGCGTTGATCAAGACGCGTGAAGACCGCGCCGCGTTCCCGCGCGAGGTGGTGGCACGGCTGGCGGCGGCATGTTGAGCGACACCGCGACCGTCGAGCCGGGCACGGCGATCGCCTCCCGCCTGGCCGGTTTTGCGGGCTTCCTGAGATCCAACGGATTCAACGTCGGTGGTGGCGACGGGCCGCAAATTCTGAGCATTGCCGAGCGCGTCGGTATCCTCGACCGGCAGGTTTTGCGCTGGAGCCTGAAGGCGCTGCTGTGCGGGCGTGGCGACGAGTGGCGGCGCTTCGACGAATTGTTCGACGCCTGGTTCTTGCCGCCGAACAAAATGGTGTCGGCGCAGCTCCGTGCCTCGGGCACGGGCAACACGAGCGGCGCCAATCCGCGGGCGCGCGAGGGCGAGCCGGGTGTCGAAGAAACCGGCGAGCGCGCAACCCTCAGAGTCGCGAGCCGCGAAGAGGTGCTGGCCTCGGCCGATTTTCGCGAGCTCACACGCCGCGAGCACCTGCTCGACATCGAGGCTTTGATGCGCCGCTTTGCACGGCGCCTGAAGCATCTGGTGCTGCGTCGTGAAGCACGCGCGCTGCGCGGCCGCCGGCTCGACCTGCAATCGACGATACGGCAAAGCGTGGCCAGCGGCGGCACGCCGCTGCGCCTGGCCTGGAAGCAACGCAGAAGGGTGCGCCCGCGCCTGGTGTTGCTGCTCGACGTGAGCCGCTCGATGAGCGCGTACAGCTTTTTCTACCTGCGCCTGGCGCGCGCGCTGGCCGCCGAGTTGCCGGGTGTGTTTTGCTACATCTTCCACACCCGCGTGACCGGCGTCTCCGAAGCGCTGCGCGACCCCGATCCGTGGCGCTCGCAAGAGCGGCTGCATTTGCTCGCCGGCGGCTGGGCGGGCGGCACGCGCATCGGCGAGAGCCTGCTGCAGTTCAACCGCGAACAGGCGCCGCGCATCGTCCATTCGCGCACCGCGATCATCATCGCCAGCGATGGCTACGACACCGGCGAGCCGGCCTTGCTGGCGCAAGCGCTGGTGGCCCTGCGCCGCCGCGCGCGCCGCATCGTCTGGCTCAATCCGCTGTGCAACCGGCCCGGCTACAGCCCGGAGTCGCTCGGCATGCGCGCCGCGCTGCCCCACCTCGACCTGCTGGCGCCCGGCGCCAGCCTGCGCGACATCGAACGCGCGCTGCCGCAAATCATCGAGAGCCTGAAATGACGACCAACGAGCACCTCGACCGGGTGGCGCAAGATTTGAAGGCGCAGGGCGTCGCCTACGCGCTGGTCACCGTGGTGCGCACCGTCGCGCCGACCTCCGCGTTCGTCGGCGCGCAGGCCATCGTCGCCGCCGACGGCAGCCTGCATGGCTGGATCGGTGGCGGCTGCGCCAAGGGCGTCGTCATCGCTGCGGCTTCCAAGGCGCTGGCGAGCGGGCTGCCCAAGCTGCTGCGCATCGGCAATGATCAAACGGTTGACGACGAGGGCATCGAACAGCACGCCATGCTGTGCGCGAGCAACGGCACGATCGAGCTGTTCATCCAGCCGTTCAGCGAGCGGCCGGGTTTGTGCGTGCTGGGCACCACACCCGCCGCCGACGAGGCGCGCTTTCTGGCCGAGCGGCTCGGCATCAAGCTGAGTGCCTTGCCCGAGGCCGCGCCGATCGTGCTGGTCGCCACGCAAGGCGAGGGCGATGAGACGGCGCTCATGGCCGCACTTGGCTCGGGCGCGGCGCATGTGCTGATGATTGCGAGCGCGCGCAAGGCCGAACGCCTGCGCGCCGAGATGCTGGCGCGCGGCGTGCCGGCCGAGCGGGTGGCGGCGCTGCGCTCGCCGGCCGGCCCCGACATCGGCGCGAGCACGCCGGCCGAAATCGCTCTGGCCGCCATCGCCGAGGTGGTGGGGCTGCGCCGCTTCAACCGGCCCGAGCAGCTCGCGGCTGCCGGGCCGCCCGCGGGCTACGTCAACCCGGTGTGCGGCGCGTTGATCAGCGCGCCGATGGTGATCCACCGGCTGGAGCACGATGGGCTGGCGCAGTACTTCTGCTGCGATCACTGCCGCCAAGAGTTCGAGCGCGACCCGGACAAGTACACCGCGATCGCGCGCCAGCGTTCTGCGGCTGCGGCTGCGGCTGCGGCATGATGGGCGGATCGACCGAAACACGAAAGGCGCGACCATGGGATGTTTGATGAAGCCCAACGGGCTGTACACCCGCCTGCGCATCGGCGCGGTGCTGCTGGCCGCGGGAGAAGGCCGCCGAATGGGGGGCGTGCCCAAGGCCTTGATCCGGCTGCAAGGCGTACCCTTGATCAAGCGCCACCTCATTGCGCTGAGCGGCGCCGGCGTCGATGAGGTGGTGGTCGTCACCGGTCATGCCAGCCAGGCCGTCGAAGCGCAGGTGCAGGTCTTCCCGGTGACCTTGGCCCACAACCCGGCCTACCGCGACGGGCAGCAAAGCTCGGTGCGGGTGGGCCTGGCCGCGCTCAGCGGCCCTTTCGATGCCGTGCTGGTGGTGCTGGCCGACCAGCCGCTGATCGGCGCGGACGACCTGACCGAGCTGATCGCGGCCTTCAAGAAGCGACCCGGCGGCCATGTGGTGGTGCCCCGCGTCACAGTGGCCGGGCAGGGCCGGCGCGGCAACCCCATCGTGCTCGACGACACCGCGTGCACCCAGATCCTGGCCAGTGATGCGAACCTCGGCTGCCGCCACTTCATCGAGCGCAACCCTGAGCTGGTGCATGTGCACGAGACCACCAACACCCGTTTCATCAGCGACCTGGACACGCCGGCCGACGTCGAGCGCCTCGCCCAGCGCACCGGCTGGGCGCTGGAGTTGCCCGCGCTCGAGGCCGCCGCCTGAGCCCAGCGCCACGCGGGCCGATGGTCCGGTCGTGTTCCCGTCGGTTCCTGCACACAAAGCGCCTGCCTTTGCGGCTGAACGCGATGAAACGCGACCGTACACTCTGCGCGGATGAAGAGCCCCAAACTTCACACGCTGCGCCTGCTGCATCTGGAGGACTCGGACCTCGACCATGTGCTGGTGTTGGCCCACCTGCATCGCGGCGGCGTGAAGGTGCAGGCCACGCGCATCGATTCGGAAGCCGAATTCGTGGCCGCGCTGAGCCAGGACTGGGACGCCATTGTGTCCGACTACAACCTGCCGGGCTTCTCTGGCCTGGTCGCGCTGGATCTGTTGAAAGCCAGCGGGCGTGACCTGCCATTCCTGATCGTCTCCGGCGAGATCGGCGAAGAGACCGCGGTGGAAGCCATGCGCAACGGCGCCAGCGACTATTTGCGCAAGAGCAACCTGTCGCGCCTGGTGCCGGCCCTGCTGCACGCGGTCGAGGCTTGCGAAACCCGGCGTGCGCGCGAGCGTGCCGATCACGAGCTGGGCGAATCCAAGCAGCGCCTGCACGAGCTGGCGCAGCACCTGCAGGCCAGCATCGAGCAGGAGCGTGCGGCAATTGCGCGTGAGATCCACGATGACGTGGGCGGTTCGCTGACCGCACTCAAATTCGAGCTGGCCTGGATTGCACGCCACGCCGATTCGAGCGAGGTGGTCAGACGCACCAACTCGGCATTGGAGACCGTGACCCACGCCATCGAGGCCAGCCAGCGCATCATGCACAACCTGCGCCCGGCCATCCTGGAGCAGGGTTTGGTGGCGGCGTTGCAGTGGATCACCGGCCGCTTCGAGAAACGCAGCGGCGTGAGCTGCGCGTTGCGCACGCCGCCCGCATTGCCGGCCTTGCCCATCGGCGTTCCGCTGGTGGCCTATCGGGTGGCCCAGGAGGCGCTGACCAACATCACCAAACATGCCCAAGCTTCCCGCGTCGAGATCGACCTGTCGCTGGCCGGCGGGGTGCTGTCGCTGGAAGTCAGCGACAACGGCCGCGGCTTGGCCAACGATGTGCTCGGCAAAGCGCGCTCGTTCGGCATTCGCGGCCTGCATGAACGCGCACGCACCGTGGGCGGCTGGGTGGACCTGAGCAGCGGCGCCGGCAAGGGCACGACGCTGATCTTGTCGGTGCCTTTGCAGAAGGCGCAGCGCGCTGTGCTTGAACCGGTCTCAAACTCGGCCGAGGCCGATCCCAGCCGCTGGGGCGATCTGTGATCAAGGTCATTTTGTGCGACGACCACGCGCTGATCCGGCGCGGCATTCGCGACACCTTGTGCGACGCCTCCGACATCGAGGTGGTGGGCGAGGCGGGTGACTATGGCGAGCTGCGCGGCCTGATGCGCAACACCGCCTGCGACGTGTTGGTGCTCGACATCAACCTGCCCGGCCGCAGCGGCCTGGACGTGTTGCACGCGTTGAAGGACGAAGGCGGCGGCATGCGCGTGCTGGTGGTCTCGATGTACCCCGAAGACCAGTACGCCATTCGGGCACTGCGTGCCGGCGCCTACGGCTACGTCAACAAGGGCGGCGACCCGTTGATGATCGTCAGCGCGGTGCGCACCGTGGCGCAGGGGCGCAAGTACGTCACGCCGGAGATGGCGCAAATGCTGGTCGAGAGCCTGACCGCGCCGGTCACCGGCAACGCGCACGAAAGACTCTCCGACCGCGAGCTGCAGACGCTGGTGATGATCGCATCGGGCAAGCGGCTGGCCGACATCGCGGTGGAGCTGAACCTGAGCCCCAAGACCGTCAGCGTCTATCGCGCGCGGGTGCTGGAAAAGCTGGGCTTGAGCAACAACTCCGAGATGACGGTGTACGCCATTCGCAACCAGCTCGTGGGCGAGTGAGTTTGTGGATCGCATGAGTCGAGCGTGATAAATCAGTTTTGATCTATCGTCCGTGAAATGACCGCTCAAGAGATCGTTGCGCGGCTCAAGGCGGTCGAAATGAGGTTGAAACATGGAAATTCGTTATCCGGCCACCGTTGAGGTTCAGGCCGATGGGAGCTTTCTGGTTCAGTTTGTTGACCTGCCAGACACCTTCACCGAAGGTCAGTCCAGGGAGGAAGCCCTTTTCAACGCGGCCGAGGTGTTGCCGGCCATGCGGGCCTGGCGGCTCGACGAAGCAAAGGACGTTCCGCCGCCCAGCCCGCGTGTGAAAGGCGCCGAATACATCGCGCCAGATGCGAAGACGCAAGCGGCGATGCTCTTGCGGCTGGCGCGCGGTGAGCGGAGTTTGTCTGATTTGGCGCGAGCGCTCGAAACATCCTGGCCCGCCGCCAAGCGCCTCGAAGACCCCAAGCATTGGCCATCACTGAAGACCCTGGACCGGGCTGCCGCGGCGTTGGGAAAGCGCTTGGTGCTGGTGCTGGAATAGCGCTTCTCGCCACCGGAGTTTGGCGTTCGGCCCTTTGTTCATGAGACGCTTTACCTTGGTGGCCGCCGCGTTGCTCCAAGCCTGCGTCTACGTCCCCCGAACCATCACGATATATGACGAAGACTGCAAAATCCACGCGCGCCAGATGGTGCTCCAACTCGAGCAGATCGGCGTCTTCGGAGCTTGCGTCAACCAAGGCTGCGCGGCCTTGCTTGTCGGAGCCGGGGTCGTGACCGCCGCCACGGCCATCGTGTCCGGCAGCATTGCGGTGGCGGGAAACATCGTCTATTGGTTCGAGAGGCAAGGGCAGTGTGCCCGGCAGCCGTGAGCCCTGCGCGCGGACTGTTGCGGCAAGTGCTGCAACCCTACTGAAAATACCCCAGCATCTTCTCCAGCGACATCGTCAGCGGCCCCTGCATCATCGGCAAGGTCAGCAGCACACCGCCCAGACCGACCACCACGGTGATTGGAAAACCGATCGCGAAGATGTTCATCTGCTGCGATACGCGCGAGATGACGCCGAGCACGAGGTTGGTGAACAGCAGCATGGCCACCAGCGGCAGCGCGATCCACAGCCCCAGGCTGAAGATTTCACTGCCCCAGACTTGCGGCTGGGTGGCGCGCAGAAACGCAAACGGCTCGGGGCCGACCGGGAAGGCGGTGAAGCTTTGCACCACCGCGGCGACGACCAGCAGGTGGCCGTTGATCACGATGAACAGCCAGCTGACGATGACGCCGAAGAAGCGGCTCACGGCGGTGGCTTCGCCGCCGGTTGCGGGATCAAAGAAGCCGGCGAAGTTGAGGCCCATTTGCAAGCCCACCAGTTCGCCGGCCAGCTCGATGGCCGCAAAGGTGATGCGCACCGCAAAGCCCAGCGACAGCCCGATCAGCAGCTGTTGCAACACCAGCAGCAAGGCCTCGGGCGAATCCAGCGCGACCACCGGCATGGGCGGCAGCGACGATTGGGCGCACACCGTGATGAAGAACGCCAGCGCCACGCGCAACCGCATCGGCACGCCTCGTTGCGATAGCACGGGCAGGCTGCCGAACAGCGCCAGCACGCGGAAGAAGGGCCACAGCAGCGGGCTGATCCAGGCCAGCAGTTGGGCTTCGGTGAAGGAGAGCATCGTCGCGGCGGTTCGCGCCCTCGGAGCGGCGCCGTCAGCCCACCACCGACGGGATGGCCAGCAGCGTGCGTTGCAGGTAGTCGACCAGCGTGGTCAACATCCACGGCCCGGCCACGGCCAGCACGGCGACGGCGGCCACCACCTTGGGCACGAAAGACAGCGTGGCTTCGTGGATCTGCGTGGCGGCCTGGAACACGCTGACCAGCAGGCCCACCGCCAGCACGGTCAGCAGGATCGGCGCGCTCACCATCAGCAACAGATGCAGGCCCTGTTGGCCGAAGCTGAAAACTTGTTGTGAGTCCATGGTGGAATCTAGGGGTTCAGGAAGCCAGGCCCGTGAGCAGCACGGGCAATACGAACAACACGGCCAAGGCGATCAGCACCTGCGACACGAGCAGCGCCACCAACACGGCCAGCGCGACCAGCCCGATCGGAACGAAGCGCACGATTCGCACGACCCGCACGATCAGCTCGCAAAGCTCGCCGCCAGCGAACCCAGCAGCAGGTTCCAGCCATCGGCCAGCACAAACAGCATCAGCTTGAAGGGCAGGGCCACGAGCACCGGGCTCAACATCATCATGCCCAGGCTCATCAGCACGCTGGCCACGATCATGTCGATCACGAGGAAGGGAATGAAGATCAGAAAGCCGATCTGGAATGCGCTCTTCAGCTCGCTGGTCACGAAGGCCGGCACCAGCACCTTGAAGGGCACGTCCACCGATTTCACCGCCGGGTCGATCTTGGCCAGCTTTGCAAACAGGGCCACGTCGGTCTGGCGCGTCTGCTTGAGCATGAACTCGCGGATCGGCACTTCGCCGCGCCTGAGGGCTTCGTCGAAGGCGATTTGGTTGGCGGCGAAAGGCTGATACGCGTCGGCGTAGACCTTGTCGAAGGTCGGACCCATCACGAAGAAGGTCAGGAACAGGCTCAGGCCGACGATCACCTGGTTGGGCGGCGCCGACTGCGTGCCCAAGGCCTGGCGCAACAGGCCGAGCACGATCACGATGCGGGTGAAACCCGTCATCAACAGCAGCACCGACGGCAGGAAGCTCAGTGCGGTGAAGAACAGCAGCGTCTGGATCGGCACCGAATAGCTGGTGCCCCCGGCGCCCTGGCCGATCAGCAAGGGCAGCGTCGCGTTGCCCGCGGCTTGGGCCCAGCTGGCCCCTGGCGTGGCACCCAGCAGCGCAACGGCCAGCAGGGCGGCCCGCCGCGCAGGCTGCGGGCCGAGCCAACGGCGCGCCAACGAAGCCCTGTGAAACACGACCGGCTCAGTGCTCAAGCGCAGCTCCCGGCCCACGCCGCAGCTTGCCCAGCATTTGCGCAAACGTGGGCGCCGGTGCGGCGGCCGGCGGCGCATCGCCCTGGGCCGGCATGCTGTGCAGCGTGCTGATGTTTTGCGCGGTGACGCCCAGCACCAGCCACTGCCGTTGTTCGCCCTGGCCGACCTCGATGGTGACGATGCGCTGCCCGGGTGACAGCGACAGCGTCGCCACGCTGCGCAGCCCACCGGCCGCAGCCGCGCCGCCAAAGCCGCCGGCGCCGCCCAGCGGCGTGCGCTTGAGCAGCCACA
The DNA here is from genome assembly GCA_031378125.1 of Methylibium sp. Classification (GTDB taxonomy): domain Bacteria; phylum Pseudomonadota; class Gammaproteobacteria; order Burkholderiales; family Burkholderiaceae_C; genus LGRD01. The sequence continues at coordinate 23,330 of JANNDW010000206.1, forward strand.
GCGCCACCGGAATCAACACGATGATGGCGAGGAACCACAGCAGGGATGTGAAGGCGGAAGCCATCTGCGCAATGCCTCGGTCAGGCCCGGCTCAGGCGCCGCATGCGTTCGCTGGGGGTCACGATGTCGGTGAGGCGGATGCCGAACTTGTCGTTCACCACCACCACTTCGCCCTGCGCGATCAGGTAGCCGTTGACCAGCACGTCCATCGG
>JANNDW010000273.1:0-5964 GCA_031378125.1 Methylibium sp.
TGGCGTTGTTCAGGAAGTCGCCCATCACCGGCGACAGCACCACCTTTTTCAGCACTTGGCGGTAGTTGCCGAAGGCGTTGTCGAGCAGCATGTTGTGGTAGTTGCGCAGGCCGTAGGTGCCTTCGAGCGAGGTGCCGGAGATCACGACGATTTGCTGCAAGGCCAGCGCCGCCCGCTGGCGCAGCTGGTCGGGCTGGGTCAGCGCGCTGCGGTAGAAGTCCCACACCAGCGGCTGCGACGAGAACCAGTCGCGCCAGCAGTTGGGCCCGGCGTACGCGGCTTGGTCGCAGAAGAAAGTGCCGACGGTGCTCTTGTGGATCGCGTCGCCGTTGCCGCTGGTGTAGCGCGTATTGCTCATACCCATTTGGTTGGACAGCCAGGTCACCGTGCCCTGCGCCTTGATGTCGGCCACCAGCGCTTCGGTCGGGCCGAACGAGGCTTGATGCGCCAGGCTGACGGCGTCGAATTGCGTCACCACGGGCGCAGGCGCAGGCGCCGGGGCGGGAGCCGGTGCAGGTGCAGGTGCAGGTGCAGGTGCCGGTGCCGGTGCCGGTGCCGGTGCCGGTGCCGGTGCCGGTGCCGGTGCCGGTGCCGGTGCTGGTGCCGGCGCAGGACCGGGTGCAGGTGCTGGCCCGGGTGCCGGTGCTGGCCCGGGAGCCGGTGCTGGCCCGGGTGCCGGTGCTGGCCCGGGTGCCGGTGCTGGCCCGGGCGCTGGCGCAGGGCCGGGCGCCGGCGAAGGTGTAGGCGCCGGGGCAGGTGCGGGCGCACTGCCTCCGTCAGAGGCCGTCGGTTCGCTTGCCGTGTTGGCACCGCCGCAGGCGGCCACCACGGCGGCTGCTAGCACGGAGCCGGCCACGCCGCGATAACGCAACCAGAGGGCGGCAAGTGAAGGGGGAATCGTGTGCGCTGTCATGCGAACTTCCTCTGAACATCGGCAAGCCAGCACCTTAATCGCTGACGCCGCGATGGCGCCGCTCCGGTGGTTGGTTGTGTGAGCGCCTGTACCGACCCGGCGCAGCGCGTGCCCGCACGCATCGCGTGCGGCCCGGCCTTTCCCCCCGAGCAGCGGCGTGAATCAACGCGGTCCGTCGGGTGTGCCGGCGATCATCGATCTACCGCTTGTGGCGTGGTTTACAAAACCTCACACGCCGCGATGACGCGCCGCGCGCGGGCTGAGCGCGTTCGGGAAATACAGCGCCGTCAGGCTGGCGGTGTGCACCGGCACAAAGCCTTCGCGCCGCGGCGTGTCGGTGTCGAAGCGGCGCCAGTCGCGCAGCCAGAAGATGTTGTCGCAGACCTCCAGCAAACCCATGGTCTCGCGGTCGCCGACCAGAACACCCTGAACACGAAGCCCCAATTCGGCGCGTGCGCTGTCCAGCCGCGCCAACGTGGCGCCGGTGCAGCCGAATTCACCGTCGCTGACGATCAACAGGTCGGCGCTGCGCCAGCCCTCGGAGTGAACCTGTTCTATCGCGCGCTCGATGGGCGTTTGCACATCAGTGCCGCCGTCGAAGCCCTGGCCCAGCACGTCGAGCAGGCTGCGCAGGCCTTGTGGGCTCAGGTCGAGTTCGCGCTCGATCAGCTCGTCCGGGCCGCCGAAGGCCATCAGCCTGCAGCGCCGCCCTTCGCGCTGCGCGGTGCGCAAGGCCTCCAGCACCACCGCCTTGGCGATGTTCTCAGGCCCGCCCTTCATCGAGCCCGAGGTGTCCACGCACAGGATCATCGGCCCGCGTTCCAGCGCCTCGGGCGATGGCGCGGCTTGGCTGCGCGAGCGCGCGCCCGGGTCGGGCACCCGTTCCAACAGCACGGCTTCACTTTCGTAGGTCAGCAGCCGGCTCTCGGCCAGGCGCGCGCGCCACAGCTTGCGCAGCACGGGATGGCGGATCTGCATCGCCTCGCTGCCCAGCATGCGCTCGAGCCGGTCCGAATGGCGGATGCCTTTCAGTTCCCCCGGCGCGTCCGGCAGCCGGGTTTCACGCTCGCGCTGCGGCATCGGCTCGTTGCTGCTGTGCGGCGCGGCGCTCATGGCGGGCGGCCGCCGCGGGTGGTGCTGTGCGCGCCCCAGCGCCCGGATCAGTTCCGCCAGCGCTGGCAGATGCGCCAACAGCGCGCTGATGCGCTGCGCCTCGCGCCATTCGCGCGAACGCAGCAGGCCGCGCAACTGGTCCCAGCTCATGTTCGCCAGCTCGCCCAGCCCCTGCATCAGCGAGAGCACTTCTTCCCAACCGCCTTTTTGCAGTTCCCATTCGTCGCGGAAGCCCTGCGCTTCGAGCGCGATCGCGTCCTCGCGGCGCCGCGCGGGCAGGTGATCGTTGATGCGGTCGAGATGCCACAGCAGCGTGCGCAGGACCTGCTGCGCCAGCGCCGGTGCGCCCTTGCACAGGCCGGGCAGGTCCAGCGCTGCGACCGCCTCGCGCATGGCCCGCAGCGCTTGCGGGTCGGCGAAGTCCAGCCCTTCGGCCGGCAGATCCCCCGCATCGAGCGCTGCCAGCCAGTGCGCGAGATCGCCCAGGCGCCGCGCGTTTTCACCTGCCGATGTGATGACCGCAGGCAACCACAATTCGCGCGGCAAGGCTTCCAGCCGGTCGTAGGGCGCGTCGAGGTCGAGCATGGGGTTCAAGGCGGTGGGATGTTCAACGATCAAGCGGTCAACCTGTCATGCGCTCCGAGGACCCTGCGCGCAGCCGGCCGCGGGATCAGGCGCTGAGCGCGACGGGTTCGGGCACCGCGCCGGCTTGCTGCGCATCGACAGGCAGCGCGGCAAAACCGGCGCGCGTCTGTTCCAGTTGCGTGACCAACGCGACCAGCATGGCCACCGTCTGCCGCTTGGTCCGCAGCAACTGCAGAGCCAGGCCAGGTGGCAACCACAGCCGCTCGCCCAAGGCCTGGGCCAGCGCAACGGCCTGCGCGTTGACCTGCTCGTGGTGTCCGCGTGCGGCGGCCAGCACTTCGTTCACCTGCGCCACGCGCGCGGCCACGTGGGCGCTGCTGTAGCGCTTGCGCAGATGGGCCTCCAGAGAGGCCGACATCATGCGCAGCATGCCGCCCTCGCCACTCTCTGCGCCGCCCGCGTGTTCGGCTTGCGCCCCACCGATGGAGCGCGCCAGCGCCAGCTTGCCGGCGCTGTCGTCGCTCTGTTGCGTCTGCGCACGGTTCTCGATCTCCAGCTGCTTCTCGAACGCATCGACGGCACGCGCCAACCAGGGTGCGTCTTGCGGTGCGGCTTGCGCCACCTCGCTCGCAAACCAGTTCTGCAGGCCCTCCACCTGCGCCGGCCCGGTGGCCAGCAGGTAGGGCACCAGCCACAGGTCGAGCGCATCGACAGCGGGGCGGCCATCGGTCAACGCGGCCGTGCGCAGCAGGCCGATCAACTGGCGCCAGCGCCGGTCGGAGACGCTGATCCGCTGCTCGGCGCAGACCGCCCGCAGCGCCTGCAAGTGCGGCACGACCTCGGGCGCCAGCGCCACGCCATCGCGCCCGGCCAGCCATTGGCCCAGCTCCTCGCGCGTGATGGGCTGTACCGATGCGCGCGCCGCGCCGGCGGGAGCCCGGGCGTGGGCCGGAGCCAGGGCCAGCAGCTGCACGAAAGAAGCGTCGCTGACCGCCGCGACCGGCACCCGCACCAGGAAGCGGTCGTAAAACGCCAGCAGCGCTTCGTCCTGCGGCACCTCGTTGGTGGCACCGATGACGCTGATCAGCGGCGTGCGAGTGCGTGACGAACCGTTGTCGAACTCACGCTCGTTGAGCAAGGTCAGCAGCGCGTTCAGGATCGCCGAATTGGCTTTGAACACTTCGTCGAGAAAGGCGATGCTGGCGGTGGGCAGGTAACCGTCGGTCAGGCGCTCGTAGCGGTCGTGTTCAAGGGCCTTGAGCGACAGCGGGCCGAACAGTTCCTCAGGCGTCGAAAAGCGCGTCAGCAGGCGCTCGAAGTAACGCGCGCCGTCGAACGCGCGGTGCAGGCGCCGCGCCAGTTCGCTCTTGGCGGTGCCGGGCGGGCCGATCAGCAAGACATGTTCGCCAGCCAGCGCGCTCAACAGCGCCAGCCGAACCGCGGCGCTGCGTTCCAGCAGGCCGGCTTCGAGCGTGTCGATCAGGGCACGCAGGCGTGCGCGGGAGGGTGCTGCAGGAATCATGGCGGGATTGTGCGTCGTTGGGCGCGGTGCAGTGCGGCGGCCGGGAGGCTCAGGCGTTGTGCACCACACTGTCGCGCACGCTCAACGCGGCGCTGGCCACCAGCTCGTCCACCAGCTTTTCGCACCAGCCGGCGGAAGTGGCCGCGTCGCGCTGGCCGAAGCGGCGCCACACCTCGTTGAACAACGGCGTGGCCTGGGCCCAGCGCAGCAGCTCGGGCCAGGGCTGCGAACGCTCCTCCATCAGGTGGTACTTGACCAGCACCTTGGCGGCATGGCGGGCGTGCCGCCCGGGGTTGGCGCGCTGGCCGGCCAGCCGGGTTCGCGCGCGCCGCAGCGCGGCCGCCACATCGGTGAACGGCGCGCCGTGGCCGGGAATGACCACACGCACCGGCAGGCGCTCGATCATGTCCAGCGTGGCCGCCACCGCGTCGAATGCGGCGATGCCTTCGAGTTCGGGGAACACCACGCCGAAGCCGTCTTCCCATAACGCATCGGCCGAGATCAGCACGCCGTCCCCGGCGTCGAACAGGACGAGTGAATCGGGATCGTGGCCCGGTGCCGCAAACGCCTGCCAGCGGCGCGTGCCGGCCTGCACATGTTCGGTGGCGGCCAGCGCGCGCTGCGCCGTGAACCGCTCGCAGCGCTGGCCCGTGGCCCGGTACGACAACGCGTCTTCATCCCACGCCCGCACCTGGGCCCACACGCCGGCCGGCACCGTGATCGGCACGCCGAATTCGCGCTGCAGCGCGGCGTTGCCACCGCAATGGTCGGAGTGCAGGTGGGTGTTGACGACGCGGGCCAGTGGCTCGCCTCGCAGCGCATGGCGCAACAGGGCCAGCGTCTGGCCCGCGTGCACGCAGTGCCCGCTGTCCACCAGCGTTGCGCCCTCACCCGGCCCCCCGTGCAGCACGATGTTGTTCGACGACAGCCAGCCGCGCTCCAGGACGGTCAGGCCAGGCAGCGCCCGCGGGCCGGCGAACGATGGAGCGCTCGGCATGCGCCCGCGGTCACTTGTACAGCAGCTGCGGCAGCCACAGCCCGATCTGCGGCCAGATGTAGAGCAACGCGAGCGCAATCACCTGGATGCCCATGAACGGCATCATGCCGGCAAAGATCTGGTTCAAGGTCACATGCTTGGGCGACACGCCCTTCAGGTAGAACGCCGCCATCGCCACCGGCGGCGACAGGAAAGCGGTCTGCAGGTTCAGCGCCACCAGCAGGCCGAAGAACAGCGGGTCGACGTTGAATTTGGCCAGCAGCGGAATGAAGATCGGCATGAAGATGACGATGATCTCGGTCCACTCCAGCGGCCAGCCGAGGATGAAGATGATGAACTGGCTCAGCAGCATGAACTGCAGCGTGCTCAGCCCGAGCGACAGCACCCAGCGTTCGATAATGTCCTGCCCGCCCAGCAGCGCAAACGATGCCGAAAAGATCGACGAGCCGACGAACAACCAGCACACCATGGCGCTGGTCTTGGCGGTCAGGAACGACGACTCCTTGATGATGCCGCCGAGGTCAGAGAACGTCTTCATCACCGGACTGCCGATCCTGGCCTGTCTGGCCGCGACATAGCGGTAGGCACCGGCGAGCAGCAGACCGCCAAACGCTCCCACTGCGGCCGCCTCGGTCGGTGTGGCCAGGCCGAACACGATCGACCCAAGCACGGCGATGATCATCACCGCCAGCGGAAAGAACGACGCCAGCAGCATCTTGAAGATTTCCAGCCGCTGCCAGGTCATCAGCCAGCTGATCAGCAGCAGGCCGGCCAGCCCCAAGCCGAACACGATCCAGTACCAGGTGGGTGCCGGGACGCGGGAGGCCGGGGCCG
>JANNDW010000297.1:0-5286 GCA_031378125.1 Methylibium sp.
CACTGCTCAACACCAACGGCACCAGCAGCGTCGCCTCCGTCGACAACACCAACACGCCGAGCGCCAGCACCACGCTGACGATGACCGTCAACGACAACGGCAACACCGGCAGCGGCGGCTCGCTGACGAGCACCGACACGGCCACGATTGCGATCACAGCGGTCAACGACGCGCCGGTCAACAACGGCCTGACCGCGTTCAGCACCAACGAAGACACGGCCAAGGCCATCACCGGCCTGTCGATCAGCGATGCCGATGCCGGCGCCGGCAGCCTGACCACGACGCTCAGCGTGGCCCACGGCACGCTCCTCGCCACCGGCGGCAGCGCCGTCATCTCCGGCAGCGGCACGGGGTCGGTCACGCTGACGGGCACCGTGGCCGCGATCACCGCGACGCTGGCTACCACCGTCACCAACACGCCCCAGCTCCCCTCCTCCGGCAGCCACACGCTGACGATGAGCACCCACGACGGTGGCAACAGCGGCAGCGGCGGCGCGCTGAGCGACAGCGACACGGTCACGGCGACGGTGATCTCGGTCAACGACAACCCGGTCGTGGCAGCCGACCGGCTGATCGTCTCGACCAACACCGCGGTCAGCATTTCCACAGCGGTCCTGCTCGCCAACGACACCGACATCGATGGTGCGGCCCTGACCATCACCAGCGTCAGCGGCGCCTCGGGCATCACCGGCCTGACGCTCAACGCCAACGGGACGGTCAGCTTCACGAGCGGCAACACGGCCGGCGCGACGGCGGGCAGCTTCACGTACACCGTGTCCGACGGCAACGGCGGCACGGCCACGGCGACGGTGACGATCGATGTGCGCACCATCGGTGGCGGCAACACCGCCGACAGCATTGATCTCACTGCCGCAGGTACTTATCAAGCTTCCTACATCGACGGAGCGAATGGCGCCGACACGCTGACCGGCGGCGTCGCGGGAGATACTTTCGTGGGAGGCAGCGGCAACGACATCCTCTCGGGCACCGCAGGCAATGATCTGCTGATCGGTGGCGACAACAACGACATGCTGTCGGGCGGCGCCGGCAACGATATCCTGCGCGGTGGCCAGAACAACGATGACATCGACGGCGGCGCCGGCACGGAAGACATGATCGATTTCTCCGACGCCACGGCCGGCACGGGCATCACGTTCACGCTGACCCAGTCGGCCAGCAACACGACGTTCAACACGCCCGCCGGCACCAACTTGGGTAGCGACGACTACCGCAACATCGAAGGCGTCATCGGCACCAGCAGTGCCGACGTGCTGACCGGCAGCTCGAGCAACGACATCCTCCGCGGCGGCGCCGGCAACGACACCATCAATGGCGCCGCCGGCACAGCCGACCTGATCGACTTCTCAGACGGCACCGCCGGCCTCGCCTTCACGCTGACGCAGAGCGCAGGCCTGACGAGCTTCAACGCCAGCGCGGCCGGTCTCGGCACGGACCAGTATCAGAACATCGAAGGCGTCATCGGCACCAACTTCGCCGACACCCTGACCGGCTCGACGTCGGCCGACGTGCTGCGCGGCGGCGGCGGCAACGACATCATCAGCGGCGGTGCAGGCGCCGACCGCATCGCCGGTGGCACCGGCGCCGATTCGCTGACGGGCGGCACCGGCGCCGACACCTTCGTCTTCGACACGGCGCCGAACGCGGTGGACACGATCAGCGACTTCGCGGCTGCGGGCACCGACCTGGTCGAGCTGTCGCTGTCCACCTTCACCGCGCTGACCACGGCCAGCGGCGCCACGCTCGGATCAGGAGAGTTCGCCTCCAGCAACGGCGGCGGCGCCGGCGAGACGGTGGGCGGCGGCGTACACGTCATCTACGACAGCGCCACCGGCAACCTGTACTACGACAGCGATGGCGGCGGCGCAACCAATCGGACGCTGGTGGCCACCATCACCATCACCGACGCCGGCACCTTCGACTTCAACGACATCAAGGTCGGGCCGTAACGGTGCGGCCACCCGCGTCCAGGGGGATCGGGTGCGCCGCCGCGACGCATCCGTGAACTTGTGCCACGGGTGCGCCGCTGCGTCCCGCTAGCCTGCGGACTGTGCCTGTGACCTGCCCATGACCCCATTGCTCAAACTCATCCGCCGCCCGCAGCTGCACGTTGCCGGCCTGTCCTTCGTCGTCAACCTGCTGCTGCTGGCGCCGGCGCTGTTCATGCTGCAGGTCTTCGACCGCGTGCTGTCGAGCCAGAGTGGCGACACCTTGCTGGTGCTGTTGATCGGTGTCGGCATCGCGCTGGCCCTGCTGTTGGCGCTGGACCATTTGCGCGCTCGTCTGCAAGGCGTGGCGGGCAACCTGGTGGGCGAGGCCCTGACGCCCACCGTGGCCCGACTGGCGGTGGTACGGGGCGCGCGGCGCCACGGCCGCGCTCCGGGTGAGGGCCTGCGCGACGTGGCCGCGCTGCGGGCGCTGTTCTCGTCGCAAGGCCTGCTGGCGCTGTTCGACGCGCCGTGGGTGGTGGTGTATGTCGCCGTGATCTCGCTGGCGCATCCGGCCCTGGGCGCCGCTGCCGCCGTGGCGGCGCTGCTGATGCTCGGCATAGCCTTTCTCAATGACTTCATCACGCGGCGCGACATCGAGGCCCTGCAAAAGGCCGCGGGCGGCGCGTCGCGCCATCTCGAAGCCTCGCTGCACAACGCCGAGGTGGCTCAGGCGCTGGGCATGACCGGCGCCCTGCTGGCGCGCTGGCGCGAGCACAACGCACAGGCCGTCGCGCTGCAAGGGCCCACCGCGCGCAAGTCGGTGCTGATGACCGCTATCACGCGCACCCTGCGTCAAGCGGTGCAGGTGGCGATCCTCGCCCTCGGCGCCTGGCTTGTCATCCGCGGCGAGGCCACGGCGGGCATCATGATTGCCACGACCACGCTGCTCGGCCGCGCGCTGGCGCCGGTGGAGCAGGTGGTGGGCAGCTGGCGCGTGCTGGCCGAGGGCCGTGCAGCTTATCGGCGCTTGGCAGAACTGCTGGCCGCGGCTGACGCCGAACCGAAGCGCATGGCCTTGCCGGCGCCGCAGGGCCGGCTGCTGGCGCAGGGCCTGGTGTTCAAGGCGCCACAGAGCGATCGGTTGATCCTTGCCGGGGTGTCGTTGCAGCTGGAGCCCGGCGAGGCGTTGGCCGTGATCGGCCCCAGCGCCGCCGGCAAGAGCACGCTGGTGCGGCTGCTCACGGGCGTGTGGAAGGCCAGCGCCGGCACGGTGCGCCTCGACCAGGCCGACCTGTCGTTGTGGCCGCGCGAGGACCTCGGCCCGCACCTGGGCTACGTGCCGCAGGACGTGGAGCTGTTTCCCGGCACGGTAGCCGAGAACATCGCGCGCCTCGGCACAGTCGACTCCGCCAAGGTGGTGCAGGCGGCGCAGCGCGCCCATGTGCACGAGCTGATCCTGTCGCTGCCCGAGGGCTACGACACGCCGATCGATCCAGCCAGCGCGCTGCGCTCGCCCGGCCAGCGCCAGCGCATCGCGTTGGCGCGTGCGCTGTACGGCGACCCGAAGCTGCTGATCCTGGACGAACCCAATTCCAACCTCGATGGCGCCGGCGAGAACGCGCTCGCGGCCACGCTGCGCGATTTGCGCGGCAAGGTCACGGTGGTGGTGGTCACTCACCGCAACACGCTGATCCAGCATGTCGACAAGATGCTGGTCCTCGAGGCCGGGCGCGTGGCGCACTATGGCCTCGCGGCCGAGGTGATGAAGGCGATGCAGCAGCCCAAGGGCGGGGCGCCTGCGACGCCGGCTGCCGAGGCGCCAGCGGCCGCGGCCAAGCAGGCCGTCAACGCCGCGCCGGCGCCGAGCCCGGGAGAGCGCGTGATCGACATGCTCGAGACGATTCAGCGCAAAGGCGCGCTTGGTGGCCGGGTGATCATGCCATGACCGCCGCGATGGACACCTCGATCAACTTCCCGCCGGCGCCGTCGGACGACGCCGACGGGCCGCTGCGCATGCAGCAGGCTGACGCGCGCCGCCTGGCGCGCGTGGCCGGCTGGGTGCTCGCGCTCGGCCTGGCGCCGGTGCTGGCCTGGCTGGCGCTTGCGCCGCTGTCGGACGCGGTGGTGGCCGGCGCCTTCGTCAAGGTCGATCTCGACCGCCGCCCGGTGCAGCATGCTGAAGGCGGCACTGTGCGCGAAGTGCTGGTGCGTGACGGCCAGCGCGTCAAGCAGGGCGAGCCGTTGCTGGTGCTCGGCGACGTATCGGTCGATGCCGACATGAACCGCCTGACCTACCGCGTGGCCGCCGAGCGCGCCAGCCTGGCGCGGCTGGAGGCCGAGCAGGCGCTGCTGCCGTCGCTGGCTTGGCCGGCGGAGGTGATGCAGGCTGCCGCCGCCGATGCGCGTGTCGCCGAGCAGGTGGCCAAGGAAAAGTCGCTTTTCGCGGCGCGGCGCGAAGCCCTGGTCGGCCAGACCTCGCTGCTGCGCTCGCAGCATGAACGGGTGGCGCAGGAGCGTGAGGCGCTGCGCGCGCAGATCGTGCAGGCCGGAGAGTCGCTGCGCCACCAGAAGGCCGAGCTGGAGACCAACCGCAACCTGTTGAAGGACGGCTTCATCTCGCCGACGCGCATCTCGCAGCTCGAGGCCACGGTGGCCGACTACGGCGTCAAGTTCGAGGAGCGGCGCTCCGAGCTGGCGCGCGTCGAGCAGCGGCTGATCGACAACGACCTGCGCATCAAGGGGTTGGAGGGCGAATACCGCCAGCAGGCCAGCGATCAGCTCAAGGTCACCAGCGCACGCCTTTCGGAGCTGCAGCAGGAGCAGCGCAAGACCACGGATGCGTCGCGGCGCCAGGTCATCACTGCGCCGGCCGCCGGCGAGGTCATGAACCTCAAGTTCACATCGCCCGGCGCGGTGGTGTCGCCGCGCGAGCCGATCGCCGACATCGTGCCGGCCGATCCGCGGCTGATGGTCGAGGCCCATATCCGCACCGAAGACGTCAACCGCGTGCAGCAGGGCCAGGCCGCCGAGATCCGCTTCACCGCGTTCAAGTACCGCACCACGCAACTGGTCGAGGGAAAGGTGTTCTACGTCTCGCCCGACCGCCTGGTCGACCGCGCCACCAACCAGCCGTACTACGTGGCGATGGTCGAGGCCGATGCGGCATCGCGGGCCAAAGGCGGTGAGATGAAGCTGCAGGCCGGCATGCCGGCCGAGGTCTATATCAAGGGCGAGCAGCGCACGCCGCTGCAATACCTGGCCGAGCCGGTGACGCAGGTGTTGCGCCGGGCCGGACGCGAGCAGTAGCCGCGCCGCCTCAGCGCGGGCGCACCAGGTT
>JANNDW010000312.1:0-2405 GCA_031378125.1 Methylibium sp.
GGCGGTGCCGGCCACTTGCCCGTGCCGCGTCAGCTGCTCTTGGCTGTCCAGCGCGCGGGCAATGCCGAAGTCCATCACCTTCACCTGCCCGCTGTCGGCCAGCATGATGTTGGCCGGCTTGATGTCGCGGTGCACGATGCCATGGGCATGCGCGTGGCCGATGCCGTCGAGTGCCTTGCGAAAGATGTTCAGCGCCCGCTCGACGGGGACCGGGCCGCCGGAGCGAATGAACTCGTCCAGCGAAATGCCATGCACATACTCCATCACGATGAACTGCTTGCCGCCTTCGTTCAGGAACGCGTACACGCCGGCGACGTTGGGGTGGCCGAGCTTGGCGAGGAATTGCGCCTCGTTGCTGAAACGCTTCAGAAAGACGGGATCGGAGGTGAGCTCATCAAGCAGGACCTTGATTGCGACCTCGCGCTGGAGCGTCACGTCCACGCCCTTGAACACCGCGCCGACGCCCCCCGCACCGATGCGCTTGGTGATCAGGTACGCGCCGACGCGGCTGCCGACGAGCGAGTCCGACGCATCGCGCTGCGCCGACGCACCTTCAGGCTCGTTGCCGCCGGAGGGGCCACCGTGTCCGTCGGGCGGCAAGTCGCCGCCCGTCGCACTTTGGGCCAGGAAGCGCGTGGTCTCGTTCGCAAGGCTCATCATCACTCCCGAAGCAAGACAATGGTGCCACTCGCAGGCCGTGATGGGTTGCCGGGCAGCGCGCGGCAGTTCAAGCCACCGGCTCCCGGCCTGCGCAAGCCACGGCCCTCATTGCCCCAGCCGCGTCAGCGAACACGTGCCCTTGCCGTCGGCCTTGAAGCAGAACTCGCCCGTGAGACTGGAGCTCTCCCACGGCACCTGCATGCGCTGCGTGTCGCGCGCCACGCTGATGCGCACTTGCTTGAACAGCAGTTCCACCGGCAGACCGGGCGTCTTCATGTTTTCGATCAGGTGCTTGGTGTACAGGCTGTTCTCTTCCTTCGCGTTGTCCAGCGCCACGCCGCCGGGCGAGGTGGAAAACGCGACCATCGTGCCGGCGGGCGCGTCGATGGCAGCCAGACCTTTGGCTGCCAGCCCGCGGAACTTCAGGCGCCGGCCGTCGGCGGTGACGATCTCGCCGCCCGAAAACGGGTTGTTGCGGCAGGCGTCGAGGATGACGATGTTGATGCCGTGCTGCACGCGGCCCAACCGGTCGATCAGCTCGCCCACGTCGGCGCTGCGGCCGGCCACGTCGTCTTCGCTCTTGATGTCGGCGTCCACCGGCAGCAGGTAGTTCTTGCCCTTGGCCTGCAGGCCGTGGCCGGCAAAAAACACCAGGCGCACGGCGGCATCGGCGGCACGCGCCGAGAAGCGGCTCATGCTGTCGAGCATGTCGGCCAGGCCGGCGTCGGTGCGCAAGGTCACGTCGAAACCCAGCGTTCGCAGGCTGTCGGCCACGGCCTTGGCGTCGCCAACCGGGTTTTTCAGCGGGCCCAAGCGGTAGTTGCCGTTGCCGATGACCAGGGCGAGCTTGCGTTCCTTGGCCGCTGCGGCCGATGCTGCGCTTGCGGTTTGGGCCTGCGCCGGCAGTATTCCCTGTGCCGCCAGCCAGCCGCCCAGCGCACCGCGTGTCAGCTGAACCAAGGCCCGGCGCCGGGCCGGGCATGCGCCGTTGGCCGTGTGGGAAGCTTCCTGGTCGTTGAGCTGGGTCGACTTCATGTTCGGTTCTCCTGCCTTCAATGCCCGCGCGGGGGCACGGCGTCCACCGTCAGGATGGAATCGACGACGGGCGCGGCCTTCAGCTTGGCGCCGGCGTCCAGCGCCGCATCGGCGGGCACACGAACGTAGTAGTCGCCCAGCTGGCCCGGGCCGCTTTCGATGTTGCCCTGCACGCCCACCAGCAGCAGGCGGATGTCGGTCTCGCTCGCCTCGGGCTTGAACGCGACACGGAACAGTTGCCCGCTCGCGGCCGGCGCACCGGGCAGCGAGCGCACCTGTTCGTATTCCCTGTCGTTGCCGGCCAGCTTGAAGATGAACCCGGCCTGCACCACGATCACCAGCGCAGCCATCGCAAACGCGGGCGACAGGCGCATGCCTTCAAACCAGCCGCGCACACGTTCGGTCAAGCTGGTGGTGCGCGGCGCCGCGCGCAGGGCCTTCGGCGCCGCAGCGGCTTGCGCGGCGGTGGCCTTGGCGATGGCCGCCTGCTCCACCGCGGCATCGGCGTGGATCCGCCGCATCGTGCGCTCAAATCCGATTTCGTCCGACACCTCGGGCAAATCGTCAAAGCCGGCCTGCACACGCTGCTGCAGTTGCTGCAGCCATTGCAGCTCGGTGCCGGCGCGCTCATCGCGCTTCAGCACGCCGTCCACCAGCGCGCGGTCCGCGTCGGCCAGGGTGCCGTTGGCGTACCACGGCAGCAGTTCGAG
>JANNDW010000329.1:0-5654 GCA_031378125.1 Methylibium sp.
TACTTTCTGGCGTGTTGATTCTAAGTAAGGATTCGAGACCGTGGAAGACACATCGGGAATCAGTTGCGAATCAGCCGAACTCCGAAGCCGATGAGAAAAACCCCTGCCAGTTTCTCCAAGCCCCAGGCCAGCCGGCGACGCAGCTTGACCTGGGCCGAGATCGCGTTGGCAAAGGCACACAGCGTGACGCAGTAGACCGCGGTGATGACGGCAATGGTGATGGCCATGACGGAGAAAGTGAGTACTCCCTCGTGTGCAGCCGGGCTGATGAAAAGCGGAAAGAAGACCATGTAGAAAACGATGGCCTTTGGATTGAGCAAGGTGATCAGGAAGGCCTGGCGAGCGTACCGGCGCGGTTCGATCTGAACCGGAGAGGCGGTGCCGGCACGTGCAAACAGAAGGCGTAAACCGATCCAGCCCAGGTACGCCGCGCCGCCGTACTGCACAGCGTGGAAGAGCATGGGGTTGGCGGCCAGCAGCGCAGCAACACCGGCGACAGCAAGCCACAACAGCACCTGGTCGCCCACGATCACCCCGAGCGTGGCGGCCACCCCCGCGGCAAGGCCCCCTTTGGCGGTGGACGTGAGCAAAGCGAATGTGCCTGGGCCAGGCAGGGCCAGGAACACCAGGATGGCGGCACAGAAGGCCGGATAGTCAACGATTCCAAACATGGCGGTCTTTTAAGGGGTCGTCTGAGGGTTCACTTCAATCTGCCAACCGGCGGGGCCGGGACAGTGGCTGTTTGCCGATGCGGCTGAAGGCGGCAAGGTCGGAAGCCCTGTTCCTGCAACCGCGCACGGCTGATTGCATCGTCCGCGGGCCTGAACCCCCCCAGTCGCTGCGCTGCTGCCCCCAGGGGCGTGTCCGGCTCGGGGCGGCCCTGCGCTCGGACTGAATTGAGGCTGCCGAGACAGCACCCAGAGGTAGTCGCGCTGGGGTTCGCTGACCACCGCATAGCGATAGTCGCTGGCCAGTTGAATCACCCAGTAGCGTACCCACACCGCGCTAGGCCAGCGCACAAGCCAGCGCATAAGCCAGCGCAACCAGGACGGCAGCAAAGTGACCTTCAGCTGGGCCGGCGCAAGCGTGCTGGCGCTGGGCCGGCCTTCGGGGCGAGCCAAGCCAGCCGCCTGATCCTGCGCGCCGCCGCCGGTGGTGCAAAGGTTGATCACCTCCACGTGGCCGTCGGGCAGCGGACGATACGTGGCCGTGGTGTCGGAGACGCATTGCTTCTGAAACGGGTTCGGGTACAGCGCCACCTGGTACCACCGGCCGGCGTAGCGCGAGACGTCGACCTCGGGCACGGCGCTGAGCGGGGTTGAGGGTGCCATGGACGGCGGCGCCTGTCCGGATGTCGAGCCACAGCCCGCCAGTGCGGAGGCCAACCTCATCGCGGCCACTTGGGGGGATCGATAGGTTCATGGTTTCCTTTTCATCCAGACCAGGCACCGCTCGGCGTTCAGGCCGGGGACGGCGAGTTGTTCCACGTGAAACACGTCCACGTCATCGGCGAGCAGGGCAAGCTCCTCGTCGGGGCGCTTGCCCTTCATGGCCAACCAAACCCCCTGCGGCGCCAGGTGTGACCGGGTGAGGTTCACAAAGTCAGGCAAGGAGGCGAAAGCTCTCGACGTGATGATGTCGAAGGGTGGTGCGTTCAGCCGTTCGACCCGGGAGTGTTCCGAACCCAGGTTCCGCAAGGCCAGTTCACCGGCGGCCTGGCGTACAAAGGCCGCTTTCTTGCCGACGGCGTCGACGCAAGTGACCATGATTGCCGGGTTCAACGCGGCAATCACCACCCCGGGCAGGCCTGCTCCGCTGCCCACGTCGAGCAGGCGCAGGCCGCTGCGCATGCCCACGTAGCGTCGCAACGGCGCCACCAGCGCAAGGCAATCCACCAAGTGCAGCGTCAACATGGGGCCGGGTTCGCGCACAGACGTCAGGTTGTAGACGCTGTTCCAGCGCTGCAGCAGGACAAGGTACTGGAGCAGGGCGTCGATCTGCTCTGGAGAAACCGCCCGCCCCAGCTCGTTCACCGCGTTCTCCAGATCGCTTCGCAATGCCGGGGTGGGTGAAGTCATCAGGGCTCGCCGCAGTGGCCCCATTGTGCGAGCGGGCCAGCCACGGGGCATGAGCGCGCCGGGCCGCCCCAAGCGCGAATACCGGAGTGCGCAGCACGAAGGTTTCCCGAGGAGCGCGCCGGGCCGCCCCAAGCGCGAATACCGGAGTGCGCAGCACGAAGGTTCCCTGATGAGCGGGTCGCTGCCGTCACGGTCTTGAGAGCGCCTCCAGGTCGACGACCTACGTCGTCCGCCCCCCGAGGGCGTGAGAAACACTTGTGGCGGCCCGGCGCTTCTTTCTCAACAACCACCCGCGCACGCGGCACCCGTTCAGGCCGCCGCATCGGTGGGCCGACCCTCATTCGCCGGGACCACCGAGAGGCGCCGCTTCTTCAGGTGAACTCGGAGCAAGGAGATTGCAGCCGGGGTGACCCCCGAAATTCTTGAAGCTTGCCCCAAGGTTTGCGGGCGGTACTTGCTGAGTTTCTGGCGGGCTTCGAACGAAAGCGCGCTGACCTCCGCATAGTCCAGATCCGCCGGTAGACGCGTCTCTTCCTGATGCGCGGCGCGCTGAACCTCGTCAATTTGCTTGTCGATGTAGCCCGCGTACTTGATCGAGACCTGCACTTGTTCGATCACCGCGTCGGCCAGTGAACGGCCCAGTTCCGCGCGCAAAGTTTCACGTGAAACAGCCTGCCCGGGCTGGGCAATGGCGTCCAGCTGCGCCACCTGGTCGAATCCCACACCGGGACGGCGCAGCAGATCGGCCAGCCGGTATTCATGTTCAAGCGCTTTGCCGAGCAACCGTTCCGCCTCGAGCGCCGGCACCGAGGCGGGCCGCACCCAGGTCGAATTCAGGCGGCTTGTTTCACGTGAAACAGCATCTCGCTTGCGGTTGAATGCGTCCCAGCGACGATCGTCCACCAGACCCAGCGTGCGGCCCATCTCGGTGAGCCGCAGGTCGGCGTTGTCTTCGCGCAATTGCAACCGGAACTCGGCGCGGCTGGTGAACATGCGGTACGGCTCGGTCACGCCCTTTGTGATCAGGTCGTCCACCAGCACACCCAGGTAGGCCTGGTCCCGGCGCGGCAACCACGCCGCTGAGCCGCGAACCTGCAGTGCGGCATTGATGCCCGCGAACAGCCCCTGGGCCGCCGCCTCTTCGTAGCCTGTGGTGCCGTTGATCTGGCCGGCGAAAAACAGTCCGCGAACCGCGTGCGTCTCAAAGCTCGATGTCAATTCGCGCGGGTCGAAATAGTCGTACTCGATGGCATAGCCCGGCCGCAGGATGTGCGCCCGCTCCAACCCGAGCATCGACTGCACCGCGGCAATCTGCACGTCGAAGGGCAGGGAGGTGGAAATTCCGTTCGGGTAGAACTCGTGCGTCGTCAACCCCTCGGGCTCCAGAAAGATCTGGTGCGAGTTCTTGTCCGCAAAGCGGTTGACCTTGTCCTCGATGCTCGGGCAGTAACGCGGGCCCACGCCGTCGATCAGTCCGGTGAACATCGGGCTGCGGTCAAAACCCGCGCGAATGATCTCGTGGGTGCGCTGGTTGGTGTGGGTAATCCAGCACGGCAGCTGGCGCGGGTGCTGGTCAGCCGTGCCCATGAAGCTGAACACCGGCACCGGCTCATGGGCAGGTGTGCCA
The DNA here is from genome assembly GCA_031378125.1 of Methylibium sp. Taxonomy (GTDB): domain Bacteria; phylum Pseudomonadota; class Gammaproteobacteria; order Burkholderiales; family Burkholderiaceae_C; genus LGRD01. The sequence goes on from JANNDW010000329.1 coordinate 3,706, forward strand.
TCTGCCAGCGGCATGCCGTCGCCGGGTTGCTCGGTCAGCAGCTGGAAGTTGATCGATCGCCCATCGATGCGCGGCGGGGTGCCGGTCTTGAGCCGGCCCTGGGGCAGCTTCAACTCTTTCAGGCGCGCTGACAAGGCCACCGACGGCGGGTCGCCCGCGCGCCCGGCCGAATGGCTTTGCAGGCCCACGTGAATCTTGCCGTCCAGAAAAGTGCCGGCCGTCAAGACCACCGCACGAGCCGAAAAGCGAACACCCATCTGCGTGACTGCGCCAGCCACCCGGTCGCCCTGCAGAATCAGGTCGTCGCAAGCGCCTTGAAACAGCCACAGCTCGGGCTGGTTCTCCAGGCGGTAGCGGATCGCAGCCTTGTACAAAACCCGGTCGGCCTGCGCCCGGGTGGCGCGGACTGCGGGGCCCTTGGACCCATTCAAAATCCGGAACTGGATGCCGGCTTCGTCGGTCGCCGCAGCCATCGCCCCGCCGAGCGCATCGATCTCTTTGACCAGGTGGCCCTTGCCGATCCCGCCGATCGACGGGTTGCAGCTCATCTGCCCCAGGGTTTCGATGTTGTGGGTCAGCAGCAGCGTGGAAGCACCCATGCGTGCGGCCGCCAACGCCGCTTCCGTGCCGGCATGGCCACCGCCCACGACGATCACATCAAACTCTTTCGGGAACAACATGAATTGCCTAATTTTTGAGCAGACCGGGATTGTAGGCAGGCGCTGCACAGAAGTCATTCGAAATGGGCAAACGCGGCCTGAACGGATTGCGATGGCCGCGATATCCTTCGGTCTTTGGTGATGGCGCACCCCGCTGCGCCGCCACCGACGGCCCCCTCACCCGAAGACGACTCCCCAAAAAGCCATGTTCTCGTCGAACAAAACACTGCTTCGTTGGCTTCCTTTCATTGCTGCGGCACTGCTCAGCATCGGCCTGTCGGCTTGGGCGCCGATGGGCCGAAAGGCGTTCCACCTCGAGTGGGATCTGTCGGTCGCCGCCTTGACCTTCTCGATTCACAAGGCGCCGCACATTGCGGCTTCTGCCGCGCTGGCGCTCCTTGCCATGATGGGCACCGGCCGGCGTCGCCTGTTGTTGGCCTTCGCGTTGGCGGTGTTGGTGGGCGGATGTTGGGAGTTGGCTCAGACCACCGTGGTGGGCCACGCGGCTCGGCTGGCCGACTTGGCACCAGACGCGATCGGTGCCTTGCTGGGTTGTGCCTGGGGCGTCATCTTGTCGTTCTGCATAGGTTTCAAAGACAGTGAGCACCAACGACTCATAGAGTCTCGCAGGTCCACAAGACCTGGCCCATGAACTGCCGCGAATCCTGCGCTGCCTGCTGCATCGCCCCATCGATCAGCAGCGCCATCCCCGGCATGCCCTTGGGCAAGCCGGCCGGCGTGCGCTGCGTTCAGCTCAGCGCCGATCTGCGCTGTGCGCTGTTCGGTTCGCCGCATCGGCCCACGGTGTGCAGTTCGTTGCGACCGTCCGAGCCCATGTGCGGCAGCGGCCGCGAGCACGCATTGCGCTGGCTGCGCCACTTGGAGCGTCAGACCGCACCAGTGTGAAGTCTGCGCTCACTGCCAGTCAGCGCTTTTAGCGGCAAGCAGCATTTCTGTGTGGGGGATGCCGTCTTCCATGTACGGCAGACCCACCACCACGAAGCCCGCCTCGGCATAGAAGCCTTCCAGGTGCGACTGCGCTGAAATTCGGATGCCGTGCCCTGGACAGGCTTGTGCCGCATGGTGGATGACGCGCCGCACCAGTTCCCGGCCAAGGCCCGCACCGCGCGCCGGAGAAGTGGTGACGACGCGGCCCATCGACGGCTCGGGGTACTTCAACCCCGGCTCCACCAGCCGCGCGTAAGCCAGCGGAGCCCGCTGGGCCGGCGACCAGGCCGCCAGGTGATAGGCGGACTCGTCGAAGCCGTCGGCGTCGAGGTAGACGCAGTT
>JANNDW010000336.1:0-10328 GCA_031378125.1 Methylibium sp.
GCCATCAACGCCGGCACCGTCACGGCCGGCGGCACCATGCTGGCCTCGGGCAAGACCATGCCGGCGGCCACGTCCACCATCAACGGCACTGCCTTCAACTGGTCGCGCATGGTGTTTGCCGGTGGCCGCTACGTCGTCAGCGGCAGCGCACTGTTCACCAAATACCAGCCGATCTGGGACTCGCGCATCACCTGGGCCAGCGGCGTGGTGCGCAAGCGCGACGCGGTGTACTGGTCGGGCACCGGCATCACGGCCAACACCTTTGTCAAGTCCTTCACCGACGTGGCGGCCCCCAACCAGACGCTGCTGACTTCGGGGGTCGTGAGCGGCAACTCGCTGGCTGGCGCCAGCTCCAAGGTCGGCAAGACCGGGGTCTTCATTCCCACTGCCACGCTGTCAGGCTGGCTGGTGACCGGCAGCGGCTTGGTGCTGGGCACCGGGCTGGTGTTGAGTGAAGGGCTGGTGCTCAGCGAAGGGCTGGTGCTCAGCGAAGGCCTGGTGCTGAGCGAAGGACTGGTGCTCAGTGAAGGGCTGGTGCTCAGCGAAGGGCTGGTGCTCAGCGAAGGGCTGGTGCTCAGCGAGGGGCTGGTGCTCAGCGAAGGCCTGGTGCTGGGCGAGCCGTGATGCCTCTTCAGTTCTCAAGACAACCCACCGATATAGGGTGAGGCGATGCAGCGCGGGTGCCTTTCCGGCATCCGGCTGCGTCCAGCTGCCTGGCCCCCAGCGTGCCGGTTGAAAGCCACGGATCACTGAAACCATGAGTGCAACGCAAGTCAGAGTCGCAAGTGCCGGCCCGCCCCCGTGGTGGCGGCGTTTGCATTCCGCGCTGATGCCGGACTACAACCGCAAGGCCGCGCTGTACTGGTGGGCCATGGTCGCCCTGGGCGCCGGGGCGCTGATCAGCGCGGGACTGAGCACGGCCAGGCAGCCGAACGCCGTCTTGCTGCAGGTTCTGATCGGCTGCGGCGTTGCCATGCTGGCGGGTCTGTACCCGGTGCGTGTGCCGGGCTCGAAAAACTCCTTTGCCGCGGGCGAGATCTTCATCTTCCTGCTGCTGCTGATGCACGGGCCGGCGGCCGCCACGCTGGCTGCCGCGGGGGAGGCCTTTGTCGGTTCGGCGCGCAGCTCCACGCGCTGGACCAGCCGGCTCGCGAGCCCGGCCATGGCCACCATTGCGATGTCCGTGGCGGGCTGGACCTTGCAGGCGACGTTTGAAGCGCTGCGTTCCGTGGGCGGGCTCAACCAGGCTGTGTTGCTGGTCGCCGCGATGGGCTTCGCGATTGCCTACTTCCTGCTGAACACCTTGCTGGTCACCCTGGTCATTCACCTCAAGCGCAACGAGCCGCTTCGGCTGCATGATTTTTTTGGCAACTTCGGCTGGGTCGGCATCACGTACGCCGCCAGCGCGTTGGTTGCGGCGCTGCTGTTCATGACTTTTCAGGAGGTCGGCCTGGGCGTGGTGGCGGCCGCGATACCCATCATCGCGATGCTGCTGACCATGTTGCACTATCACTTTCGCCAGCGCGAGACCGATGACACCGCGGCGCGCGTGCGGGTCGAAGCGGCCGAGCGCGAGGCGGTGCAGTCGGCCAAGCACGTGATCGAGTTGCAGGACAGCGAGCGGCGGTTCCACAGCGCGTTTTCGCATGCCGCCATCGGCATGGCCCTGGTGTCCACCGAAGGGCGGGTGCTGCAGGTCAACGCGGCCTTGTGCGCCCTGCTCGGGCATGCCGAGAGCGATGTGCTGGGCCAGGAATTCAATGCCTTCCTCGACATGGCCGATGTGGCCATCTTGAGCGAGCAGCTCAAGCGAGTCGTCGGCCAGGACATCGAGACCGCATCGGTTGAGCTGCGCTGCCGGCATGCGTTGGGGCATGAGGTGTGGATCTCGCTGCACTGCGGGTATTTTTCGGGCCGCACGTCGAGCGCGCCCTGCCTGATTTTGCAGGCGCAAGACATCACCGCGCGCCGCGATGCCGAGGCCAGGCTGCACCACATTGCCTACCACGACGGCTTGACCTCGCTGGCCAACCGGGTGCGCTTCGGCGAGTGCCTGGCGGTGGCGGTGGCGCGCTGCAACACCGACCGGCGCCGCAACTTTGCGCTGATGTACCTCGACTTCGACCGCTTCAAGCTCATCAACGACACGCTGGGGCACAGCGTCGGCGACGAGTTTTTGGTGGCCGTGGCGCAGCGCATCCAGAAGCAGGTTCGGCCGGGCGACACGGTCGGGCGCCTGGGCGGCGACGAATTCGCCATCCTGATCGAAGACCTGGAGAGCGAGCAGCTCGCCATGGCGATGGCCGAGCGCCTGCAGGACGCGCTGCGCAAGCCCTATTCGGTGGGCGGCACCGAAGTCAACAGCAGCGCCAGCATCGGCATCACCTTCAGCAGCATCGGCTACGACACGCCCGGCGACGTGCTGCGCGACGCCGACATCGCGATGTACCGCGCCAAGGCCGGCGGGCGCGCCCGCCATGCGGTCTTCGACGCCAGCCTGCGCGCGCAGATCGCCGATCAGCTGCACCTGGAGCGCGATCTGCGCCGTGCCATTGACGGCGACCAGCTGTTCCTGGCCTACCAGCCGATCTACGAGCTGGCCACCGGCAAGATCCACAGCTTCGAGGCGTTGCTGCGCTGGAACCACCCGGAACGCGGCCTGGTCGGGCCGGACATCTTCATCCCGATTGCCGAGGAATCGGGCCTGATCGGTGCGCTCACCGAACTGGTGCTGACGCGTGCCTGCCGCCAGCTGAAGGCGTGGCAGGGGAGCGGCGAGGGCGGCGCCAGGCTCAAGATGCAGGTCAACGTGTCGGGCACCGATCTGTGCCGCCTGTCGCTGGTCTCGCACGTGACGCGGGCGCTGCTCACCAACGGCCTGGAGCCCTCGCAGCTGACGCTGGAGATCACCGAGAGCATGCTGATGAAGCGGCTCGACAGCGCCCTGGAAACGATGACGCAACTGCGCGAGTTGGGTGTGGGGCTGAGCGTGGACGATTTCGGCACCGGCTATTCGTCGCTGTCCTACCTGTCGACGCTGCCAATCACCAGCCTGAAGATCGATCGCTCATTCGTCCAGCGTCTGCAGGACGGCACCCGCAATTCCGAGGTGGTGAAAGCCATCGTCATGCTCGGCCATTCGCTGGGCCGGGCCGTGATCGCCGAGGGCATCGAGTCGCCGGCGCAACTGGCCAAGCTGCGCGAACTCGGCTGTGGCTTCGGGCAGGGTTACCTGCTGGCACGGCCGCTGTCGGCCGAAATGGCTGAAACCTGGCTGGCCGACGAACGTTCGGCCACCGGCCCGGCCGAGACCGAGCGGCCCGCGCACCGGGACAGCGAGTTCGCCAGCGTGACGATTCACTGAAGCGGTCACTGCGCAAAACAAACAAGGGGCCGAAGCCCCTTGTTCATTGCGTTGCCGGCGACCCGTTCAAGCGGACTGCTGAATCCCCGCAATCGCCCACTCCCGGCTACCATCGACCGGCTTGACCAGGTGCCAGACCTCGTCGAAGGGGCCGGCCGCGGTGTTCTTCTCTTCCTGGATCAGCCCGTGGAAGCGCACGCTGACCACTTGCCGGTCGGCCTCGGCCGCAAAGTCCACGACCTCGGCGTCGAGCTTGGCCACGTCGGTGGTTTGCGCATTGCCGCCGCGGTCTTGCAGGTCGAGCTTGATCGAGGCGAACATCTCCGGTGTGGTGAAGGCGCGCAGATCGTTCAGGTCGCCGCTGTCGTTGGCGGCCTGCAGGCGGATGAAGATCATCTTGGCAATCCGCTCGAACGCCGCCGCGTCAAAGTCCGCGGGCAGCGAAAGCACCTTGGGTGGCGCCCCGGCAAAGGACGCCGCGGCGGACTGCTCAGGCGCCACCGCGCCCGGCCCCCAGTTGGCGCTGGAACCCGAGGGCAGGCTGGGCGCCGCGGGTGCGAGGCCGCCGGCGGGTGCGCCCGCGCCGGCAAACTGCATTCCCTGCGGCGCGTTGACGCCACGCGCCTGTGCGCCAGGGCCGAAGCGACGCAGCAGGAAGCGCACGGCAACGAAGGCCACGACACCCAGCAACACCATCATGATGATGTTGGCGAACTCGGCGCCCATGCCCAGATGGCTCATCAGCGCGGCCAAACCGAGCCCGGCGGCCAGGCCCGCCAGCGGGCCCATCCACGAGCGTTTTGGCGCGGCCGCCGGGGCGGCGGCACCCGGCGCAGCGGCGGGCGCGGCCTGGGCCGGTTTGGCCGGCACCGCGTCGGGGGCGGAGCGTGCGGGCAGGTCGCGCTTCATGCCCGAGGACGAGCCACCGCCGATGCGTTTGGCATCCGCCGTGACCGGAGCGAAGCCCGCCGCGGCGACCGCCATCGACAGGGCCAGGATCAAGCTTTTCATGTGCAGTTTCCTTTGCAGAACAAACCAGCGGGGTACTTCTGACGCGAATGATACGAGCGTCCAGTAACCATGGAGGGATGTTTGGCCCGGCAGGCAAAAAACAAGACCTGCGGGTTGTGCCGTCGGTTCGGCCGGGTCCCGCAATTCCGCATGTCCCGACAGTCCCGCAAGTCCGCATTGACCTGGCGCCCCGGCCCGTGAAACACTCGGCTTGCGCGGCACGAGCGTTTTTTCGCCGCGCCAACCCGAAGTTCACAGGAGGTGCCCCATGTCTCATCAAACCACTGTTCACATGTCGGCCGCCGCCTGACCCGCGGGTTCACCTCGACAGAGATTCAATCTCGTTGCCCGCACCGGGCGCGCTTCTACTGAGCGCCCCAAGGACGCCGCCTCGCGGCGCCCGTCCCCCGCGGGGATCAAAGAAAGTGGCAGAGCCACATTTCCTTGAGAGATCTGACCTCCCGCCTGCTCCTGGCGCCAGGGCCCGCGGCTGACCCATCCACTCATTCGTTGCCTGCGTGCTTGCGCGCGGGCCGCTTGACGCTGGCCTTTGTGGGCCGGCGCCGTGTGATTTTGAGGTTCAGACACCACCATGATCGAGATTGATTTCGAGCGCCTGCGCTCATTGGGCTTGACGCCCGCCCTGGCCGCCGCCGCGGCCACCCTCTGCGAACCCGGCGCCAGCCCCGCGCGACTGGCCCGCGTGACCGAAGTGCACCGCGAAACGGTTTGCCTGCACGATGGCACCATCAGCCTCAGCGCGCGTGTGCTGCCGCGCCTGTCGCGCGCCCTGCTCGACCAGGACACGGCGCTGGCCGTCGGCGACTGGGCCTTGCTGGCCGCCGATCCGCATGGCCAGGCGTGGGTCCACACCCGCGTGCCGCCGCTGTCTCACATTGCCCGGCGCGACGCCGACGGGCGCCGCCACCCGGTGGTCAGCAATGTGGACACCGCGTTGCTGGTGATGGGCCTGGACGACGACTTCAACCTGCGCCGGCTGGAGCGCTACCTTGCGCTGGTGCATGGCAGCGGCATCACGCCGGTGGTCGTGCTCAGCAAGGCCGATGTGGCGGGCGGTACGCCGGAAGCGCTGCGGGCCCGCGTGAGCGCGGTGCGCGCACGGGTTTCCGCGGGCGTCGATGTGCTGGCGGTCAACGCCACGGCGGCGGCTGCCGCGCAGGTGTTGAGCCGCTACCTGGGCGCCGGGCAGACGCTGGTGCTGCTGGGCTCGTCGGGGGCCGGCAAGTCCACGCTGACCAACACCTTGCTCGGCGCTTTGGTGCAAGACACCGGCGCGGTGCGCGAGCACGACAGCCGGGGCAAACACACCACCACCTCGCGCTCGCTGCACCGGCTGCCCGCGGGCGCGTGCGTGATCGACACGCCGGGCCTGCGCGCGCTGCGCCCCGACGTCGACGAGGCCGCGCTGGCGGCCAGCTTCGGCGACATCGAGACGCTGGCGCCGCAGTGCCGGTTTCGCGATTGCAGGCACCTGGATGAGCCCGGCTGCGCGGTGCGCGAGGGTGTGGATGGCGAGCGCCTGCGCAACTACCACAAGCTGCTCCGAGAATCACGGCGCGATACGCTGAGCGTGCTGGAGCGCCAGCAGTTGCTTGCGCAATGGAGAGTGCGTGGCAGGGCTGGCAAGGCACGCGCCAAGGCCAAGCGCGATGAGATCTGAAGCCCGTGCCGGCGCAGTTCCACCCAGCGCGGATCAGAACGGCGCTCGCGCCTGAACGCAAATCCGCTCACCGCTGACGGGGTGCGCAAAGGCCAGCGTTTCGGCATGCAACAGCAAGCGATTGGCCTGCGCCTGAACCTCGATGGGGGCGTACAGCGCATCGCCCAGGATCGGGTGGCCCAAGGCCTGAAGGTGGACGCGCAATTGGTGTGAGCGGCCGGTCAGCGGGCGCAGTTCCAGGCGCGTGGTGTGGTTCCGTGGGTCACGGTTCAGCACCGTGTAGCGGGTGAGCGAGGGCCTGCCTTTTTCGAAGTCGACCCGTTGGCGCGGCCGGTTCGGCCAATCGGCCAGCAGTGGCAAGTCGATGTCACCTGCCGGTTCCAGCACCGAGCCATGCACCACCGCGACATAGCGCTTGTCAACGCCGCGCTGGGCAAAGCACTCGCTCAGCCGGCGTTGCGCCAGCGGGCCGCGCGCGAACAGCAGCAGGCCCGAGGTGGCCATGTCCAGGCGATGCACCACCAGCGCATCGGCACAGTGCGCCCGCACCCGCGCGGCCATGCAGTCCAACAAATGCTCGCCGCGGCCCGGCACCGACAGCAGGCCGCTGGGTTTGTCGACCACGATGCAGGCGGCGTCCACATGCACCCACACCACGCCGGCACCGGGCTCGGGCGTCACTGCGGTTTTCCCACGCCCTCGGTCGGGAACACGGTGACCTTCTCGGAGGCGCCTTCCGGGCAGCCCGCGTTCAGATCCCGGTAGGTCACGCGGCCCTTGCTGACACAGCGCAGCACTTGCCGCCCCGCCGTGGGGTCGAGCTGCCGCATCGGTGTGGCGGCACTGTTTGGCGCTGCCGATCCGGGCGCTAAGCCGCGTGGCGCGGGCTGGCCGGGCGCTGCCGGCGCGCGGACCGGCTCGGCCTGGATGGCGGCAGCGGGGGCAGCCGGCGCCACGCTGGCCGGCGGGCGCATCCGTTCGATGCGCTGGTCCTGCCACACGCTGAGCGCGGCAACAAAGCTGGCGATGGCCAGCACCAGCCAGACCAGCGACGGCAGCGCGATGCGTGGCTTCATGCGGGTCCAGCGCTCCATTCGAGCGTGCCCTGGCAGTCGGGAGCGCCTTCGCAGACCCAGTGCGTCAAGCCGGCGTTGCCGGCCCCGCGCGCCACCATCTTCAGGCCGCAGCGCCGGCAGGTCGGCCGTCCGTATTCGCCATCGGTGGCAACCGTCATCAGTTGCTGCTGCAGCGCAGGCGCGCGCTTGCCGATCAGCGCCAGCAGCTCAGGGCCGTTGACGAGCGTGATGCCATGGCGCCGCGCCAACAACTCGGCCTCTGCCGTGAACGTGCCGCAGCTCATCAACGCGCCGGACTTGAGCCCGGCATCGACCATCGCACCCAAAAATTCGCGCACCAGCGCGACGCCAATCGGCACCGCGCTCCAGTTCCGGCACTGGACGATGCGCACCGCCTGGCGCAAGTCCAGCCGTGAATGCAGCCAGATGTCGGCACCGCTATCGGAGCCGTTCAGCTCCGATTTCGTCACGTAGCCGTCTTGCTTGAAGATCTCTTCGCACAGGGCTTCGAAGCGGCGCCATTCCAGCGCGTGCAGAAGACCCGCGCTCCATGGCGGGCTCGGCGCCGCCGGCGCCGCGGGCTCGGGGGCGGCCTGGGACTGCGCAGCGGTGGGTGCGGATGCGGATGCGGCGGTCTCGTTGGAGGCGCCGAGCGGGGCGCCGGCCGCGGCGGGCTCGGGCAATTCCTCCATCGGCAGTGTCACGGGCGCGAACTCGTAAGGCGTCATCGAACTGTGGGTCAGCGAAGCAAGTGCCGCCTTGTTCTGCCGCTCTTCCTGTCGCCGCGCGCGCAGCCACATCAGCAGCGCACCGGCACCCAGAAGAACAAATGCCAGGGGTCGCTGTTGGGCCAGTGCCGGCCGCCAGAGTTCGGGGGCTACCCAGCCGGCCAGCAGGAGCAAAACGCCCAGCAGCATCAGCCCCACGGCCGCCGATCTCAGGCGCATCAAAGGCAGGGGGCCGGACATGCGTGCCAAGATCAAGCGGCTCGTCCGGCCCGCTGCATCGCCGCGGACGCCAGGATGTGTTCCCCGGGCTCGCCAGCCAGATTGGCGGACAGCAGCGCGCGGGCCACCGCGCCGGCCTGAATCGGGCGCACGCCGGCCGGTACCAGGCGCATCACCGGCGCCAGCAACCGGGCGGCCCAGACCTCGCCGGCACGCACCGGCTGGCCCAGCGCCGCGCGGTCGCCCATCAGCAGCGAGGGCTGCGCGATGCTCAGGGACTCATACCCGAGTTGCGCCAGCGCCGCCTGCATGTCACCTTTGACGCGGTTGTAGAAAGTCCGCGACCGGACATCCGCGCCGAGCGCCGACACCACCGCCAGCCGGCGAGCCCCGGCGGACTTGGCGGCCTTTGCGGTGTTCAACACGAAGTCGAAGTCGACCTCGCGAAACGCCGCTTCGGAGCCGGCCACCTTGATCGTGGTGCCCAGCGCAATGTAGACGTCGTCCACCTTCGGGAATGCTTGCGGCAGCTGGGTGAAGGCGACAACGTGAACCCGCAGCTTGGGCGTTGGCGCGATCTCAGCGGCGGCCCGCCGCAGCAGCACGTGCACCAGCCCGTAACGTTCGCTGCGCAACAGCAGCGGCAACAGCGCACGGCCGATCAGGCCGGTGGCGCCGGCCAGCAAGGCAGTTCGTGGGGATTCAGAGGGGCGGGCCATGCAGGCAATGTAACTGCACGCCTCCCGCGGGGGCAAGCGCGTCGTCTTGCGCGTCCTCTTGCTCTGTGGGTGGGATGCGCACCGGCGCACCGATGCTCGTCACGCCGTTCAGCGCTTGGGTTGGGTCAGCCGGGCAGGGGGGCGGCCGCTGCGCTGACCCTCGGGGCGCGGGCCCTGCGGCCGCGGCGGTTGCTGGCCTTGCGCTTCACGCGCGGGCGCTCGCGGGGCAGGCGCAGTGCCGCGAGCCGGTGCGTTTGCACGGCCGTCGTTGCGACCGCGGCCGGAATTTCCGCCACCGCCAGCGCCACCGCCGCCACCACCGCCGTAACCGACACCGCCGCCGTAACCGCCACCGCCACCTTGACCGTGACCCCCGCGCCCGTTCGCGTGGTGACGGTGGCCGCCGCGGCTTGCCCCCTCACCAATCACCATGCGGCCGAGCACGATGGGCTCGGGCTTTTCGCTCGCGTGGGGCGCAAAGCCGGGCACGATTTCCTTGGGGATCTCGCGCTTGATGAGCCGCTCGATATCGCGCAGGAAACCGTTTTCGTCCACGCACACCAGCGACACCGCTTCACCCTGCGCGCCGGCGCGGCCGGTGCGGCCGATGCGGTGCACATAGTCTTCGGGCACATTGGGCAGCTCGTAGTTCACCACGTGCGGCAGCATGTCGATGTCGATGCCGCGCGCGGCGATGTCGGTTGCCACCAGCACGGTCAACTCACCGGCCTTGAAGTCGGCCAGCGCCTTGGTGCGCGCGCTCTGGCTCTTGTTGCCGTGGATCGCCATCGCGGTGATGCTTTGCTTGAGCAAATACTCCACCAGCTTGTTGGCGCCGCTCTTCATGCGGGTGAACACCAGCACCTGGTGCCAGTCGTTCTCTTTGATCAAATGGCACAGCAAGTCCTTCTTCATCTCGCGGCCCACCGGGTGGACTTTTTGCGCGATGGTGTCGGCGGTCTGGTTGCGGCGCGCCACTTCAATCAGCACCGGCTTGTTCAGCAAGCGGTCGGCCAGCGCCTTGATCTCGTCGCTGAAGGTGGCGCTGAACAGCAGGCTTTGTTTTTGCGCCGGAACGATGGCCAGCACCTTCTTGATGTCGTGAATGAAGCCCATGTCGAGCATGCGGTCGGCTTCATCGAGCACGAAAATCTGCACATGGCTCAGGTCCAGCGTGCGCTGCTGGTGGTGGTCGAGCAAGCGGCCGGGGGTGGCCACCAGGATGTCGACGCCGCGCCGGAGTTTGTCGATCTGCGGCTGCATGCCGACGCCGCCGAACATCACCATGCTGGTGAGCTTGGCGTGCTTGCCGTACAGGCGCACGCTTTCTTCGACTTGCGCGGCGAGCTCGCGGGTGGGCGTGAGGATCAGCGCGCGGATCGGCAGGCGGCCGCGCGCGTCGCGCACCGCCGGTGTGGCCATCAGGCGGTGCAGCATCGGCAGCACGAAGCCGGCGGTCTTGCCGGTGCCGGTCTGCGCGCCGCCCATCACGTCGCCGCCCGACAGCACGGCCGGAATGGCCTGCGCCTG
>JANNDW010000315.1:0-3449 GCA_031378125.1 Methylibium sp.
GTGCGCGAGCAGTTCATGTTCATGTTCAACCGCTACCAGGACGTGATCAACCGCCACAAGACCAGCGACCTGTCCGACAGCCAGCCGACCAAGGGCAACATCGCCGGGGGTCTGACCACCATCGAAGAAAAGGCGCTCGGCAACATCCAGAAGATCGGCAAGAAGTGCACGGTGGACGGTGTGATCGACAAGGCCGAGATCCCGACGCACCCCGGCCTGTGGTTCATGGATTCGAGCAGCGCCGCGGCCGAAATGGTCACCTTGTGCGCGGCCTCGGGCTACGCGCTGCACTTCTTCCCCACCGGCCAGGGCAACGTGATCGGCAACGCCATCGTGCCGGTCATCAAGATCTGCGCCAACCCGCGCACCGTGCGGCTGATGAGCGAGCATGTGGATGTGGACACCTCGGGCCTGCTGCAGCGCGAGATCACGCTGGACCAGGCGGGTGATCAATTGCTGGAGTGCATGCTGCGCACGGCGAATGGCCGCTTCACAGCGGCCGAAGCTTTGGGCCACCGCGAGTTTGTGCTGACGCGCTTGTTCGAAAGCGCCTGAGCGGGCCGGGCACCATGGAACGCCGTTCGAAGATCGTCATCACCGAGTTCATGGACGAGCGCGCCGTCGCTCAACTCGCCGCCAAACATGAGGTGCTGTACGACGCTCAGCTTGTGGACGATGCCGCGCGCCTGAAGCGCGAAGCCGCCAGCGCCGACGCGTTGATCGTGCGCAACCGCACGCAGGTGCGCGGCGACCTGCTCGGCGCAATGACGCGTTGCCGCATCGTCGGCCGGCTCGGGGTGGGGCTGGACAACATCGACGTGCCCGGCTGCGAGGCCAAAGGCATGCGCGTGATCCCGGCCACCGGCGCCAACGCGTTGAGCGTGGCGGAGTACGTGATCGCCACCGCGATGCTGCTGCTGCGCGGCGCTTACCAGTCCACCGATTCGGTGGTGGCAGGGCAATGGCCGCGCAATGCGCTGGGCAACGGCCGCGAGATCGGCGGCAAGACGCTGGGGCTGGTCGGCTTCGGGTTCATCGGGCAACTGACGGCGCGGCTGGCCCAGGGGCTGGGCATGACGGTCGTGGCGTTCGACGCGATGATGGACGCCAAGCACCCCGTGTTCGCGCAGACTGGCGTGCACGGTGCGAGCCTGGCCGACGTGACCGCGCGCTCCGATGTGATCAGCCTGCACGTGCCGCTGGTGGACTCGACCCGCAAGCTTTTCAACGCCGAGCGCATCGGCGCGATGAAAAGGGGCGCGGTGCTCATCAACACCTCGCGCGGCGGCATCGTCGATGAATCGGCGCTGGCCGCTGCACTCAAGAGCGGCCACCTGGGCGGCGCGGCGCTGGACGTGTTCGATGCCGAGCCGCTGCCCGCCGGCAACGTGTTTACTGGTTGCCCGAACCTCGTGCTGACGCCGCACATTGCCGGTGTGTCGGCCGAGGCTAACGAGCGGGTCTCGTTCATGATCTCCGAGAAGGTGCTGGAAGGGCTGGCCTGATGGCGCAGATCACGTTGCACGAAGCGCGCACGCTGGTGGCCGCGGCGCTGCGGTCCGCCGGAGCGAATGCGGCGATGGCCGACGCAACGGCGCGAGCGCTGGTGCTGGCCGAAGCGCAGGGTCTGGGCTCGCACGGCCTGAGCCGGGTGGGGCAGTACAGCGTGCAGTTGCGCAATGGCCGGGTCAACGGGGCGGCGGTGCCGGTGGTGTTGAACGGGCGCGGTGGTGCGGCCCGTGTCGACGCGCAGGAAGGTCTGGCGTTCGCGGCTTGCGAGTTGGCGGTGGCCGAGGCGATTCGGCGCGCCACGGAATTCGGCATCAGCGTGGTCGGTGTGACCAACAGCCACCATGCGGGGGTGATCGTCGACCACCTGCGCGCCGTGGCCGAGGCCGGCATGGTGGGCCTGGGCTTCGCCAACTCGCCGGCGGCGATGCCGGCGGCAGGTGGCAAACACCCGATCTTCGGCACCAACCCGGTGGCCGCGGTGTTTCCGCGCCGGCAGGATGCGGGCGCGGATGTGCGCGACCCGCTGCTGATCGACCTGAGCCTGAGCGAAGTGGCGCGCGGCAAGCTGATGGTGGCGGCCAAGAACGGCCAGAGCATTCCGCTCGGCTGGGCGCTGGACGCCGACGGCCAGCCGACCACCGACCCGAAGGCCGGCATGGAAGGTTCGATGCTGCCGTTCGGAACAGGGGCCGCCAGCGGCCCGGGCGCGCTCAGCAGCCCCAAGGGCGCGATGCTGGCGCTGGTGGTCGAGCTACTGGTCACCGCACTGATCGGCGCCAACTTCGGCTTCGAGGCGCCGAGCTTCTTTGTCGACGAGGGCAACCGCCCGCGCATCGGGCAGGTCTTCATCGTCATCGACCCCGGTGCCCTGGCGGGCCGCGATGCCTTTGTCGATCGCCTCGAAGTGCTGGTGCTTGAAATGCTGAAAGACGAAGGCGTGCGGCTGCCGGGCACGCGGCGCGAGCAGTTGCGCCGCGCCGCCGAACAAAACGGCATCGTCGTGGCCGACACGATACTTGCCGCATGGCGTGCCCTGGCCCGCTGAAGGAATCTCTCGATGCAACGACGTGAACTGTTGATCGCCACTGCCGCTTGTTCCAGTGTCCGGCCGTGCGCAAGCGCTGGACTCCCCCAGGGCCGGCGCGACGATTCGGTATGTCGTGCCGTTCCCGCCCGGCGGCCTATCGCGCATGTCAAGTCGGGCAAGCTGCGCGCGCTGGCCGTTGCCAGCAGCGCGCGCCATCTCCTGGTGCCCGATGTGCCGACGACCACATGCGCAAGCTCACCTTGGCCGAGATCACGCTGCAGGGCACCTACACCTACACCACCGCCGAGACCTGCGCGCGACGGTCGATGCGCTGCACCGTGGCGTCTTCGGCGACTTGGCGTGGGTCCAAGCGCGGCACCTGCGCGACGGAGCCCAGGCATTTTGCGACCTCGACCACGGGCGCAGCGCGGCGGCCAAGATCGTGCTGCGGCCTTGATGGTGCCGGTTAGCGATTGCCGCACACGGTGCAGCCGGCCTGGCGTGCCATTCGAATCTCGGTCCATTCCATCGCGCGCGCATCCAGCATCTGCAGCCGCCCGGCCAGCGACGATCCCACGCCCGCCAGCAGCTTCAACGCCTCGGCCGCCTGCATCGTGCCGATGATGCCCACCAGCGGCGCAAAGACGCCCATCGTGGCGCAAAGCGTTTCTTCGAAGGCGGCCTCGGGCGGGAAGATGCAGGCGTAACACGGGTTGGCCTCACTGCGCGTGTCGTACACCGAGATCTGCCCGTCGAAGCCGATCGCTGCACCCGACACCAGCGGCTTGCGGTGTTTCACACACGCGGCATTGACGGCGTGGCGGGTGGCGAAGTTGTCGCTGCAATCGAGCACCAGGTCGACGCCGGCCACCAGCGCGTCCAGGCGCTGCGCATCGGCGCGTTGCTGCAA
>JANNDW010000407.1:0-2533 GCA_031378125.1 Methylibium sp.
CGCCTTCTCCCACTTCACCGTCTCGGCCTTGTTGCGCTGGGCCAGGGCCTCGGGCGTGCCGGGCTCGACCGCGAAGCCGTTGGCGGCGAACTTGTCGACGATGTCCTTGCTCGCTGCGGCGGCGTTGACCGCCGCGTTGAGTTTGGCGATCACGTCAGGCGGTGTGCCCGCGGGCGCAAAGACGGCGAAGTAGGCGATCAGCTCGTAGTCCTTCAACCCCAGCGCCTCGTTGACCGTGGGCAGTTCGGGCACGGCCGCGCTGCGTTGGGTCGAGGTGACGGCCAAGCCGCGGATCTTGCCGGCCTTGTGCTGCGGCACGGTGACCGCGAAGTCGGCGGTGAACATCATCACCTGGCCGCCGATCAGGTCGGTCATTGCAGCCGGCCCGCTCTTGTACGGGATCGGATTCATCTTGATGCCGGCCATGCTCGACAGCACCTCCGACGACACCTGCTGCGACGTGCTCGCATAGGCAAAACTCACCTGGCCCGGCTTCGTCTTGGCCAGATCGACCAGCTCTTTGAGCGTCTTGGCCGGCACGTCGTTGTTCACCGCCACCATCAGCGGCACCGAGCCGATATAGCCCACCGGTACGAAGGCCTTGTCCTGGTCGTAGGGCAGTTGCTTCATCAGGAACTTGAGCGCGGCATTCGTGCTGTTGGTGCCGATGAGCAGGGTGTAGCCGTCGGCCGGCGCCTTGGCCACGACGTCGGCGCCGAGCATGCCGTTGGCGCCCGGCTTGTTGTCGATGACGATTTGCTGGCCCAGCGTGGCCGACATCTTTTCGGCGAAGGCGCGGCCGATCTGGTCAGTGGCGCTGCCGGCCGCGAAGGGCACCACGGCGCGGATCGGCTTGTTCGGGTAAGGCTGGGCCTGCGCGGCGGCGCTGGCGACGAGCGCGGCGGCGAACAAGGCCAGACGGCGGTTGCGCATGTGCATGCGGACGGACTCCTTCGTGGGTTGTGCGGGTGGTGCGGGTGGTGCGGGTAGTGGCATTGTCAGGGCGAAGGCATGCCGTCGAGTTCGATGTCGAGCAGCGCGGCGCTCAGTGTCTTGCCATGCGCATCGAGTGCCAGCGAGCGCGTGACGCCGCCGCCCAAGGCCTCGTGCATCACGAAGTGCACGGCGGCCAGGTGCGGCAGCGTGTAGCGCTGCACCGGGCCACGCACAACGCCGTCGAAATGCGCGCGCACGCGTTCGGCCGTCAACACGCGCTCGAGCAGCGCGTAGTGCGCCGGATCGCGCGCGATGACGGACAGCGTGGCCAGATTGCCCTTGTCGCCCGAACGGGCGATGGCGATGTCTTGCAGTTTCATTGGCATCACAGCTCCAACCCCATTTCCAACACCTGCACCGCAGCGCGCACGGCTTCGCGCGGCACCAGCCGACGCCGCAGCCACGACCTCGCGCACCGACTGCGTGACGCCGCCGCCCCCGGCCGGGCCATTCAGGTACAACGCCTCGACCTCCTGGCCGACGAGTTCCGCCTGCTCGCGCGTGGCGCAGCGCACTGCCACGCGCACGCGCACCTCGTAGGGCGTGCGCTCGCGCCCGAGCCGCGGGCCGTGCATCGCATCGACGCCGATCAACTCGGCGCGCTGTTCCAGCGCACCGAGGCCGCGCAGGCGCAGCCTGTGCTGCAAGACCTGCAGCGCCAGCGTGCCGCGCTCGCGCGCACCGGGGCCGGCGTAGGAAATCTGGCCTTCGCCGATCCAGCCGTCGTGATAGCCCAGCGTGGCCTTCAGCTCGGCGGGCCGCGGCTTGCCGCTCGCGCCGCTGATCCGCACGCGGTCGGCGCCCTGTTCCTGCAGCTGCACCTGCGAGAAGTCGGCCACAACGTCGGGCTGCAGGTAGTTGGCCGGGTCGCCAATCTCGTACAGCAGCTGCGCCGTGCAGGTCAGCCGGTCCACGCGGCCGCCGGTGCCGGCGAGTTTGGTGATCACCGCCGTGCCGTCGGCCTGCACCTCGGCGAGCGGGAAGCCCACGTCGTGCAGGTCCGGCACGTCGAGGTGGCCGGGGTCAGCGATGTAACCGCCGCTGACCTGGGCCGCGCATTCGAGCAGATGGCCGACAAGCACGCCCTGACCAAGCTGCGGCCAGTCGTCGGCGCGCCAGCCGAAGCGGTGCATGAGCGGCGCGAGGAACAGCGCGGGGTCGGCGACGCGGCCGGTGATGATCACATCGGCGCCGCTGGCCAGCGCCGGCAAGAGCGCGTCGGCGCCGAGATAGGCGTTGGCCGAGATGAGCCGCTCGCCGAGGTCGGACGCGCGCTGCGTGCTGTCCAACAACGCCACGTCGTTGGCTCGCACCCAGGGCAGCACGTCGTCGCCGCTGACGACGGCCACACGCAGACGCGGCAGGCCGAGTTCACGCGCCACCGCGATCACCGCCGCGCCGGCCGCCTGCGGATGCGCGGCGCCCATGTTGCTGAGGATCGTCACGCCGTGCCTCACGCAGGCCGGCAGCACAGCGCGCATGCGCGCTTCGAGCAGCGGGTCGTAGCCGTGCTGCGGGTCGCGCTGGCGGCGCAGTT
>JANNDW010000416.1:0-3205 GCA_031378125.1 Methylibium sp.
TGGTCGTTGGCGCCTTCAGGACGCCAAGGCGCGATTCAGCGAGCTTGTGCGCCTGGCGCACAGTGATGGGCCGCAGCATGTCACGCTGCATGGCCGCGATGCCGTCGTTGTGGTCGACGCAGACGAGTTTCACCGCCTGAAGGGCGCCCGAACCGGGCAGTTGCTGGTTGAGGCCCTGCAAGCTTCGCCGCACCGCGAGACAGAGGTCGAGCCGCACCGTTCGGCCATGCCGGTGCGGGCCGTCAAGCTTTGAGTGGCTGGCTGCTCGACACCAACGTCATTTCGGACTTGCGCCGACCGCGCCCCAATGCGCGGGTGCGTGCCTTTGTCGCTCACCAACCCCTGGAGGAGCTGTTCGTCAGCACGGTGACGTTTTCCGAGATCCGCTACGGCATCGAGACGGTCGGCGATCCGATTCGGCGCGCCGAGCTCAATGACTGGCTGCTGCACAAAGTACGTCCCATGTTCGACCGGCGCGTACTTGAGGTTTCCGAAGATGTGATGTTCAAGTGGCGTCTGCTCGTCGAAGACGGGCGCAAGGCCGGGCATACTTTTTCGCAGCCTGACCTGATCATCGCGGCAACCGCCCTCCACCACGGGCTGACGGTCGTGACCCGCGACACCGGCGACTACAAGCTCGCACGGGTTCCACTGTTGAATCCGTGGGTCGACGAAATGCCTTGAGTTTGTTCTTGGCGCAGCTTGGCGGCGGCGCCGCGGAACGAACCATCGGACTACTGTGGCCCCTGCGCTTCCTTGGAATCTTGCTCGCTCGACGACAGAACATTCTCTTCAGGCAGTTCCGTTTGGCCCATACCTGCCGATAGTGCATCCATCAATTGGCTTGGAACCAGGTCTTGCAATCGCCCGCCCGTCCGCGCGGCTCGCAAGTATGCTGGCAGCACACCAGGCACTGACGGGAGGCCGAACGCTGCGATCACGTCCCCGAGCACGACAGATGCATCGAATGACTTGAGACGATCAAACGTCATGTGCTCCGCAGCAAGGCTGTCTGCAAGAAACTCGAAGAACTTGTTCTTTTGAAAGGTAGAGCGACTTGACGTTTGTCGCGTTGCCGCATTGCGAGACGTTGATGCCCGATCCCATCAAGTCAGCAATCGCACCCACTATGTTGGCATGAGAGCTGTCCTCAACAAAGAGGGTCGGCCTGCTGAAATCACCGAGTGCCACGATCTCGATCGCGTCTCCAGCAAGGCGGCTTCGCTGCTGTGTCGTGAGATCTCGCCCCCAGGCTACGCGCTGATCGTCGCCCCACCGAAGAAACTGGGCCATTGGAAAAAATCTTGGCTTAAAGATGGTCCGACTGTGCGTGACTACGATGGCATGCTCTTGGCCTTCGTGCAAAAGTCATCCAAGAAGGCAAATAGCCGCTCTTCCAGATGCCAATTGAGATGCACCTCGGGTTCATCGATGAGATACACGTCTACGTTCTCACGGCTGGTGTTGACGCTGAGAATCAAGGAGAGAACTTCTTGCTCACCCATCGATAGCGCCTCAATCGGAAATTCGACGTTCCTGTTCTTCGACATGTTGATCCGCGGCGCGCCGGAGTTTCGCGTTGGACTAAAGGTCTGCATACGCAGTGCCACGCCAGGCTCAGATGCCACCGCCGCGCCCCCTCGCAACGCATGAAGAAGTTGCGTCTTCAAGGTTCCGTTCTCGCCGCTAATGATGTTGAGTCCGGGCGTGAACTCCATGGTTCCTTGCAATAGGCCGCTGAGGATATTCAAGTTTGCCGTGACGAGGTGATTCCTCATGGGGCCTGCGTCGTTGTAAAGGTGAGCCACGGTAGCGGCGCCCACGGTTGCGATGCGCTGAGCTGCGGGCCATGGCGAGGAAAGTGGCACCGTAGCAAAGATCCCGATAGCCGACGGCTCAGCCGGCGGCAGATGCGAACAGCGCCGCTCAGCCTCCGCTCAACGCCTGCACGATGCTCACATCGTCACCGTTCTGCAAAGCCTGAGCCAGATCACGAACCGCCTTGCCGTTGACGAACACCCGCATGTGCGGCCGCAGCCGGTCTTGCTCATCGACCATGCGAAAGCGCAGGCCGGTGAACTGACGGTCCAGGTCGGCCAGAACCTCGCCGAGCGTTGCACCGTTCGCTTCGACCTTTGATCTGCCGGTGTACGAACGCAGCGAGGTGGGGATCAGCACTTGCATCGCGACTCGGCCTCTTCACTCATCACGGTGACGATCAATCCCCCGCCCACCCCTACCCCACCTCCGCCACCTCAACCGCATAGATCTCCGGCAGGTGCTGCGCAATGCAAGCCCAGCGCGCCCCCTCATCCCGGCTCATCCACAGCTCGCCGCTGGTGGTGCCGAAGTACAGGCCGACCGGGTCTTGCGCGTCGCCCGTCATCGCCTGGCGCTTGACCGTCCACCAGGCTTGGCTTGGCGGCAAGCCGGCATCGAGACGCTGCCAGGTCTTGCCGCCGTTGCGCGTGACGTAAGCGGCGGGCACGCCTTGCGGGCTGGTGCGCGGCCACACGTCGGTGCCGTCCATCGGGAAGACCCACGCGGTGTTGTCGTCGCGCGGGTGCAGCACGATGGGAAAGCCGACGTCGCCGATGCGCTTGGGCATCTTGGTGCCCACGCACTGCCACTGGTTGCCGGGGCGGTCGAGCCGGTAGATGCCGCAGTGGTTCTGCTGGTACAGCCTGTCCGGGTTGCTGGGGCACAGGCGCACCACGTGCGGGTCGTGAAAGGTGAGCGTGGTCGTGTCGAAGCCTTGGACCACCTCGAGCCCCTTGACCAGCGTGGTCCAGTTGCGCCCGCCGTCGACCGACTCGTGCACGCCGCCGCTGGACATGGCGAAGTACAGGTGCGCGGGGTCGCGCGGGTCGACGATGATGGAATGCAGCTTGGGGCCGTCGGGCGTGCCGTCTTGCGCGCTGCCCATCCATTCGCGGTACTGCGGGTCGTCGTTGATGCTGGAAAACGGCGCCCAGCTCACGCCGCCGTCTTCAGTGCGGAACAGGCCCTGCGGCGAGGTGCCGGCGTACCAGGTGTCGCGCTCAGCTGCGTGGCCGGGGGTGAGCCAGAAGGTGTGATCGACCGCGCGGCCCGCCGTGCCCTCGGGCGCCTTGGCGAAGGCGGGTGGTTGCTTGGCTTCTTTCCAGGTGCGGCCGAGGTTGGTGGAGCGGAACACGGTGGGGCCGAGGTGGCCGGTCTTGGCCGC
>JANNDW010000430.1:0-2652 GCA_031378125.1 Methylibium sp.
CTGGGCCGAAGGCTGGGTGCTGCCGCGCACGCCCGGGCACAAGACCGGAAAGAAGATTGCCGTCGTCGGCTCCGGCCCGGCCGGCATGGCCGCGGCCCAGCAACTCGCGCGCGCCGGCCACGACGTGACGCTGTTCGAGAAGAACAGCCGCATCGGCGGCCTGCTGCGCTACGGCATCCCCGACTTCAAGATGGAGAAGTCGCACATCGACCGGCGCGTCGAACAGATGCGCGCCGAGGGCGTGACGTTTCGCACCGGCGTGATGGTGGGCGCGCTGCAGGACCCCCTCGGCAAAGGCAGCAAGGTCACCAACGGCGCCACCCAAACCATCACGCCCGAGCAACTGAAGGCGCAGTTCGACGCCGTGTTGCTGACCGGCGGCGCCGAGCAATCGCGCGACCTGCCGGTGCCCGGGCGCGAGCTGGACGGCATCCATTTCGCGATGGAGTTCCTGCCGCAGCAGAACCAGGTCAACGCCGGGGCCAAGGTCAGGAATCAATTGCGCGCCGACGCCAAGCAGGTGATCGTGATCGGCGGCGGCGACACCGGCAGCGACTGCGTGGGCACCAGCAACCGCCACGGCGCGGCCAGCGTCACGCAGTTCGAACTGCTGCCGATGCCGCCCGAGCACGAGAACAAGCCGCTGGTCTGGCCGTACTGGCCCACCAAACTGCGCACCTCCAGCAGCCATGACGAAGGCTGCGAGCGCGAGTTCGCCATCGCCACCAAGGAGTTCATCGCCGGCACCGGCAGGGACAAGGGCAAGGTCAAGGCGCTCAAGACCGTCCATGTGCAGTGGCAGGGCGGCAAGATGATCGAGGTGCCCGGTTCCGAGAAGGTGCTGCCCGCCGACCTGGTGCTGCTGGCGATGGGGTTTGTCAGCCCGGTGGCCAGCGTGCTCGACGCCTTCGGTGTCGACAAGGACGCGCGCGGCAACGCCCGCGCCAGCACCGACTTCATCGGCGGCTACGCCACCAGCGTCGACAAGGTGTTCGCCGCCGGCGACATGCGCCGCGGCCAGTCGCTGGTGGTCTGGGCGATCCGCGAAGGGCGCCAGGCGGCGCGCGCGGTGGACCAGTTCCTGATGGGGGCAAGCGACTTGCCTCGATGAAGTAGCCGGCGTCGTTGCGGGCCGGGCCGGGAACGGCCTTGGCGCAGCGCGCCGCACGGCGCCACAGACCCGACCCCGTCCCGGCGTGAGCCGTTGGCAGCGCTCGCGGCGCGTCGACGTGACGGCAGCACCGGCAAGCGCCAACGCTGCGCCGGCCATTGGCGCTAACCGCCGGTCTCGCAAAACGCCGCGTCCGAGCAACGGCCCCGCACGGCATGCCGGCGCAGCCATCGCGTTCTGATCGCGGGCCGCGATGCCAACAGGCAACCCTCTGTTCGGCCAACCGACGGACCGACCGCCGCTGCCCCGCGGCGTGCTGGCCGTGCGCTCGTGGTCCTTCGTGAACCCGTTCACATCTGCCCTTGCACAGGCGACCAGCGGTCGCGCGTGCAGGACCAATGGCGACGCCGTTTTCTGTCGCCCCAGCAGAATTGCGCCGAAGGAACAGGCAGCCATGTTGACCCCACACCCACCACTTCATTCACGTCGCGCCATGCCACTCGAACACCGCCGATTGCGCCCGCAAGGCTTTACCATGATCGAAGTGATGGTCGTGGTCGCCATCGTCGCGATCCTGGCGAGCGTGGCCCTGCCGTCCTACTCGGACTACGTGCGCCGCAGCGCCTTGCCCGAGGCGTTCACCTACCTGTCCGACTACCGCATCAAGATGGAGCAGTACTACCAGGACAACCGCAACTACGGCACCACCAACTGTGCCGACGGCGGCGCGGCGCCGGCGTGGAACACCTTCGCCCCCACCGGCACGCAGCACTTCACATTTGGCTGCGCCCGAACCGCGGCGGGCCAGGGCTACACCCTCACCGCCACCGGCGTGACCGGCAAGGCCTCGGACGGCCATGTCTACACGATCAACGCCGACAACGCCAAGGCCACGACCAGGTTCAAGAGCGGTGTGGTGACCAAGTCGTGCTGGCTTGTGAAAGGCGGCGAATGCTGAATCGACCTCTCCCAGCCCAGCGTGGCGTCACCATCATCGAACTGGCGGTCACGCTGACCGTGCTGGGGCTGCTGCTGGCGGCCACCGCACCGAGCGCTTCGGACTGGCTGCGCAACCTGCAGATCCGCAATGCGGCACAGACCATCCACAGCGGCATGCAGCGCGCACGCACCGAGGCCATTCGGCGCAACCAGAACGTGACGTTCTCGCTGGTCGCGCTGACCGACGTGCGCATCATGAACAACAGCTGCGCCTTGTCGTCCAGCGGCACGTCGTGGGTGGTCAGCCTGCAAAGCCCGCAGACCAAGTGCGGTGTCACCGACGCCACCGCGGCGCCGATGATCATCGACACCTATGCCGGTGGCGATGGCAACACCAACGTGGTCGTGGCCGCGAAGGACGCCAGCGATGCGGCCGCCAGCCAGGTCACGTTCAACGGTTTCGGCGAGGTGGTGTCCACCGGCAGCCCGATCTTCAAGGTGCTGGTCGACAACTCCGTCAGCGGCGCCCGTTTTCGCAAGCTGCAGGTCAGCCTGAGCCGCGCGGGCAACGTCCGCATGTGCGACCCGCTGGCCACCGGCAC
>JANNDW010000437.1:0-1934 GCA_031378125.1 Methylibium sp.
GTCGCGCCGTCGCGACGGCACGCCGCTCTTCACCAAGCTGTACGGACGGGTCGACATCCGTGCCAAAGTGCCCTGGGGCAATGGCCTCTGGCCGGCGCTGTGGATGCTGCCGCAGGACGACAAATACGGCGGCTGGGCCGCGTCGGGCGAGATCGACCTGATGGAGATCGTGGGCGAGAAACCGCACGAGGTGCTCAACAGCATCCACTTCGGCTCGACCTACCCCAAGCGCTCGCTCATCACCACCGTGCACAAGCTGCCGGGCGGCAGCACGGTGTCGGACTGGCACGACTACGCTGTTGAGTGGGAGCCGGGCGAGATCCGCTTCTTCGTCGACGGTGTGCAGACCTGCACCTACGACCACTGGTGGAGCTGCAGCAAGCTCAAAAATGGCGAGGGTGTGCAAGCCAAGAAGGCCGTCGACCTGAACCCCTGGCCCGCACCGTTTGATCAGCCCTTTTACCTGGTGATGAACGTCGCCGTGGGCGGCAACTTCCCCGGTGCGCCCAATGCGCAAACGAAGTTCCCCGCCGAGCTGGTGGTGGACTACGTGCGCGTGTACGACAAGGTCGGTGGCTATGCCGCCACCAAGCCCATCGGCAAGGGTAAGTTTCCCTGGCAGAAAAAGACCTGATAGGAGTTGAGATGTCCAAGCCCCGCTTCCCCGAAAGTTTTCGCGAACGTATGCCCGAACAAGACGCCCTACACGGCGACTACCCCGCGCCTGAGAAGCTGCGCTCCGGCGCGATGCCCATGGTGGCCGCGCAGGGCGGCGCCTGGTCGCATGTCAAGCCCGAGGTCTGGACCGAGGTCGAGCGCAAGACGCTGCGCGATGCCTTCGCCGCAGTGCTCAAGCGCGGCGTGCACGGCCTGTGCTACAGCCCCTACCTCGAAGGCCAGTCGCCGGGCTCGCAAATTGGCGAGGCGCAGATCCGTGAGCGTTTGAAGATCATCCAACCCTACACACGCTGGATCCGCAGCTTCTCGTGCACCGACGGCCATGAACACACGCCGCGCATCGCGCACGAGCTGGGCATCAAGACGCTGGTGGGCGCCTGGATCGGCACCGACGCACAGATCAACGAGCGCGAGATCGCCGGCGTGATCGAGGTCGCGCGCGCCGGCCACGCCGACATCGTTGCCGTGGGCAACGAGGTGCTGCTGCGCGAGGACATGGACGAAGACCAGCTGCTGGCCTGCATCCAGCGCGTGAAGGACGCCCTGCGCGACCTTGAAAACCCGGTGCCCGTGGGTTACGTCGATGCCTACTACCTGTTCGAAAAACACCCGCGCATCACCGCAGCGTGTGACGTGGTGCTGACCAACTGCTACCCCTTCTGGGAAGGCTGCCCGCGCGAAGGCGCGCTGGCCTACATGCAAAACAAGCTGCGCCGCACGCGCGCGGCAGCACCGGGCAAGCGCATCCACATCAGCGAGACCGGCTGGCCCGACCAAGGCAGCGCCTTCCACGGCTCAGTGCCGTCGACCGAAGGGGCCATGGCCTACTTCACCGACACCATCGAATGGGCCGAGGCCGAAGACATCGAGGTCTTCTACTTCGCCGCCTTCGACGAGGCCTGGAAGGTCGGCGCCGAAGGCGATGTCGGCGCCTACTGGGGGCTGTGGGACAAGGACGGCAAGCCGAAGTTCGCGTGATGCCCATGTTCAAGCTACCCAAGGGCAATGCCATCTGCTATTCGGGCTACCGCGAAGGCCAGAGCCCGAACGACAAGAGCTATCCGAGCGTGGCGCAGATCCGCGAGGACCTGCTGATCCTCAAAAAGAACTGGCAGCTGCTGCGCCTGTACGACTGCAGCGAGCATGCCGAGCGCGTGCTGCAGGTCATCCGCGAAGACGGCCTGCCCTTCCAGGTGATGCTCGGCGCCTACCTCGGCGCGGAGATGAACAACTTCGGCTGCCCTTGGGGGGTGACC
>JANNDW010000454.1:0-1935 GCA_031378125.1 Methylibium sp.
AGGCAAGCCGATCTACTTCTGCAGCGCGGGCTGCAAAGCCAAGTTCGCGGCCAACCCGGCGAAGTATCCGACGGCCGCGTCCGGCTCCCCTGCACTGGCTCCGGTGACGCCCGAACCCGCGGTCGCCGGTGCCGTCTACACCTGCCCAATGCACCCCGAGGTGCGCCAGGACCACCCGGGCGCCTGCCCCAAATGCGGCATGGCGCTGGAGCCGGAGATGCCGTCGCTCGACGAGGGTGAGAACCCCGAGCTGGTGGACTTCAAGCGGCGCTTCGTCTGGACGCTGCCACTGACCGTCATCGTCACCGCGCTGGCCATGTTCGGTCACCGTCTGCAGTGGTTCGACATGGCGCGCCAGAGCTGGATCGAATTGGCGCTGGCGCTGCCGATCGTGCTGTGGGCCGGCTGGCCGTTCTTCGTGCGCGGCGCGCAGTCCATCGTCAACCGCAGCCCGAACATGTGGACGCTGATCGGCCTGGGCACCGGCGCCGCGTTCGTCTACAGCGTGGTCGCCACGGTGGCGCCGCAACTGTTCCCCGCGTCGTTCGTCTCGATGGGGCGGGTGGCGGTGTACTTCGAAGCCGCCGCGGTGATCATCTCGCTGACCTTGCTGGGGCAGGTCCTCGAACTCAAGGCGCGCTCGCAGACCTCGGCGGCGATCAAGTCCCTGCTCGGCCTGGCGCCGAAGACCGCGCGCCGGATCAATGCCGATGGCGCCGAGGAAGACATCCCGCTGACCCACGTTCATGTCGGCGACGCGCTGCGCGTGCGCCCGGGCGAGAAGGTGCCGGTCGATGGCGTGGTGGTCGAGGGCGGCAGCGCGGTCGACGAATCGATGCTCACCGGCGAGCCGATGCCGGTGACCAAGCGCGCCGGCGACACGCTGATCGGCGCGACGCTCAACACCAGCGGTGCGCTGGTGATGCGCGCCGACAAGGTGGGCGCGCAGACCGTGCTGGCCAGCATCGTGCAGATGGTCGTGCAGGCACAGCGCTCGAGGGCGCCGATGCAGCGCATGGCCGACCAGGTGGCGGGTTACTTCGTCGGCGGCGTGGTCGGCATCGCCTTGCTGACGTTCTTCGGCTGGGGCTTCTTCGGCCCGCAACCCAGTTGGGTCTACGGCCTGATCAATGCCGTGGCAGTGCTCATCATTGCCTGCCCGTGCGCGCTGGGCCTGGCCACGCCGATGTCGATCATGGTCGCCACCGGCAAGGCGGCGACCCAGGGCGTGCTGTTCCGCGATGCCGCGGCGATCGAGAACTTCCGCAAGGTCGACACGTTGATCGTCGACAAGACCGGCACGCTCACCGAAGGCAAGCCGCGTTTTGATCGTGCCGTGGCAGCATCCGGTTTTGCCGAAGACGAGGTGCTGCGGCTTGCCGCGAGTCTCGACCAGGGCAGCGAGCACCCGTTGGCCGATGCCATCGTGCGGGCGGCGCGCGAGCGTGGGCTCACGCTCGACAAAACCGAAGGCTTCGAATCGAGCACCGGCATCGGCGTTCGTGGCAGCGTGGGTGGCAAGCCGCTCGCTCTGGGCAACACCGCGTTGATGACGCAACTCGGTGTTTCGGTCGAGAGCCTGAAGGCGCAGGCCGAAGCGTTGCGCGCCGAAGGCGCCAGCGTGATGTTCCTTGCCGTCGATGGGCAGCCGGCGGGTTTGCTGGCCGTGTCCGACCCCATCAAGGCCAGCACGGCGGAGGCGCTCGCCACGCTCAAGGCCAGCGGCATGCGGGTGATCATGGCCACCGGCGATGGCCTGACGACGGCGAAGGCGGTCGCGGCCCGGCTGGGCATCGACGAAGTGCATGGCGAGGTCAAGCCCGCCGACAAACTCGCGCTGGTCGACAAGCTGCAGCGCGAAGGCCGCATCGTGGCGATGGCCGGTGACGGCATCAACGACGCGCCGGCGCTGGCCAAGGCCGACGTGGGCGTGGC
>JANNDW010000464.1:0-27982 GCA_031378125.1 Methylibium sp.
GCTCGAGCGCGCCACCGCCGGCAGCTACCGCATCGAGGGCGGCGAGACCACGGGCCTGGACGACGCCGGCCTCACCTTGCGCCGGCGCGCAGTGCTCGGCTTCGTGTTCCAGTTCCACCACCTGCTGCCAGCCTTCACGGCGCTGGAGAACGTGACCCTGCCCGCGCTGATGCGCGAAGGCCGTGTCACGCCGGCGCAGCGCGAACGGGCGCGGGCGGTGCTGGCGGCCATGGGGCTGCAAGACGCCATGGCCAAGCGGCCCGGCGAGCTCTCGGGCGGCATGCAGCAGCGCGTGGCGATCGCCCGCGCGCTGGTGCTGGAGCCGCCGCTGGTGCTGGCCGACGAGCCCACCGGCAACCTCGACACCGCGTCGTCCGACGAGGTCTTCGCATTGATGCGGCGCATGCACGCCGAGCTGAAGATC
The DNA here is from genome assembly GCA_031378125.1 of Methylibium sp. Classification (GTDB taxonomy): domain Bacteria; phylum Pseudomonadota; class Gammaproteobacteria; order Burkholderiales; family Burkholderiaceae_C; genus LGRD01. The sequence continues at coordinate 425 of JANNDW010000464.1, forward strand.
TCGTTCCTCGTGGTGACGCACGACCCACGCCTGGCGGCCCGCTGCGACCGGGTGATCGAGCTTGTCGACGGGCGCATCAAACGCGACGAGCCTGTCATCGCCACGGCGGCGCCGCAAAAACCGGCAAACCAGGCAAGCCGTGTAGGACTCGTCTGACAACGCAGCCCCCTCAAGACCGATAGCGGCCGTGCCATCGCTCAAGCAGACTCGATCTGTCTTCGTATGCCTTACATTTCATCAGCTCCAAATCTTCTCGGCAACGAGAATCACGGTCGCGCAGGGCTGCTGCCGCAGGCTTTGGACGCCGAGGAACCATCGCAGTCCATGCACGAGCTTAAGACCTACATCGTCGAAGACAGCCAGGTCATTCGCGAGAACTTGATCGCCACGCTGGAAGAACTGGTGCCGGTCGAGGTGGTGGGCACGGCCGAGGACGAAGCGACGGCGGTGCACTGGCTTGGGCGGCCCAGCAGCCATTTCGATCTGATGATCATCGACATCTTCTTGAAGGGTGGCTCGGGGCTGGGCGTGCTCAGAGCCGCTCGCGACCTGCCGCAACGGCACAAGCTGGTGGTGCTGAGCAACTACGCCACCCAGGACATGCGGCGCAAATGCCTGGAACTCGGTGCCGACAAGGTGTTCGACAAGTCCAACGAGATCGACGCGCTCATCCTGTATTGCGGTCGACTGGCGGCCGGCCAAAGCGGGGACAGCGGCAACAGCGGCCACGGCGGCCTTGCCTGAGCATGCCTACTGGATCAAACCGTTTTTCAGCGCGTAGTAGGTCAAGTCGCTGTTGGATTCGAGCTTCATCTTTTCCATCACCCGGGTGCGGTAGGTGCTGACCGTTTTGACGCTGAGCGACATGCTGTCGGCCATGTGGCCGATGGTCTCACCCTTGGCCAGCCGCAGGAACACCTGCAACTCGCGCTCGGACAAATGTTCATGAAGCGGCTTGTCGCCGCCCCCGCTCAAGCCCTCGGCCAAGCGCTCGGCAACGCCGGCGGTGATGTATTTGCGCCCGCGGTACACCGTGCGGATCGCCTTGACGATTTCTTCCGGGTCGCAGTCCTTGTTCAAATAGCCGCTGGCACCCTGGCGCAGCAGCGTGGTCGCGTAGTGCTCTTCCGGAAATCCGCTCAAGATCAGCACCGGCAGGTCCGGCGCGCGCGCCTTGATGGCGGCCAGCGCATCGACACCGCTCTGGTCCGGCATGGAAATGTCCATCACGATCACATCGACCTCGCCCTTGCGCACGATGTCGAGCGCCTCGCGGCCGTTGGCCGCTTCGGCCACCACCGAAAAGTCGATCTGGTCGACGAAAAACTGGCGCAGTCCGGCCCGAACCATGGCATGGTCGTCAACGATGGCAATTCGAATCATGGTGTGTGGCAACCTTCCGCGCTGAATGATCCCACGTTTTGGAGCGACAGCTGAAGATGGACGTTTTCACGGTCGTCAAACGCAGCCCGTTTGTGTTCCCGCTGGCTTGCATTGCGGCGGCGGCGATGCTGTTCATCAGCGAAGGCTCGTACTGGCAGTCGGCCGGCACACTCGGCGAACTGGCCACCATGGGCACGGCCCGCGTGAACATCCAGGGCCTGGCCCAGGGCATCCTGGACGCCGAGAGCGGGCAGCGCGGCTACTTGTTGACCAACCGCAAAGAGTACCTGCAGCCCTATGACAGCGCCCTCAGGAAGATCAATGAATCGTTCACCTTCCTGGACCCGTACTACGGCAAGCGTTCCGAGTCGAAGGAGCTGCTCGACAAGTTGCACGCCTTGACCCAAGCCAAGCTTTCAGAACTTGCCGAGACCATTCGCCTGCACGACGAGGGGAAGAACGAAGCGGCGACGGAACTCGTGTTGAGCGACATCGGCAAAGAGAAGATGGAGGCCATCCGCGCGCTCGGCGCCCAACTGCTGGCCCAGGAAACATTCAACGTTGCGGAAAGCCGAAGCTACATCAACCAAACCTTGATGGTCAGCCGCATCGGCGTGGCGGCGCTGACCGCCATCAGCCTGCTGGCCCTGTTCATGTACCTGCGGCAGAGCGCTGCGCTCCAGAGGCACCAACTGGAACTCAAACGCACGGTGCAGGCCGAACGCGACCGGCTGGAACACGAGGTAGCCCAGCGCACGCTGCAGTTGACCGAGTTGACCCACCACTTGCAAACCGCGCGCGAAGACGAGCGCAACCGCCTCGCGCGCAACCTGCACGACGAACTGGGTGCGTTGCTCACATCCGCCAAGCTCGACGCGGCCCGCATCAAGCCACGCCTGATCGGCGCCCCACCCGAGGCCCTGGAGCGACTCGACCATCTGGTGGGCACGCTCAACAGCAGCATTGCGTTGGGGCGCCGCATCATCGAAGACCTGCGGCCCTCGACGCTGAGCAACCTGGGATTGGTGCCGACGCTCGAAATCCTGGCGCGCGAGTACGGCGAGCGCTCGGGCGTCAAGGTGCATTGCGCGCTGGCGCCCGTCCAGCTGGAAGCGACCTCCGAACTGGTGATCTATCGTCTGGTGCAGGAAGCCATCACCAACATCACCAAGTACGCGGGCGCGAGCCATGTCTGGCTGAGCCTGGCCGCGCACGGCGGTCACGTCGACGTGTCGGTGCGCGACGATGGCGTCGGCTTCAATCCCTCCACGAAACCTCCTTCCGCGTACGGGCTGATGGGCATGCGCTTTCGCGTCGAGTCCGAAGGCGGCACCCTGACCCTGGTGTCCGCGCCGGGGCAAGGCACGCTGATTCAGGTGAGGCTGCCGGAATCAACGCTGAGCATGGCCTGAGGCGCAGAGCGGGCCTGGCTCCGCCGGGCGCCTGTCGGCGCTGTCCTACGCGGGTTCCCTCGCTCTCCCGACAGCGCCTCGGCAGGGGAGCCTATCGCGGCCGCCGGCGCCGAGGTCCACACTGGGTTCATCGCAGCGAGACAGGTTGCGAAATTCATCAACCCGGGCGGTCCACCGCTCTTTGAACCAGGAGCTTTGCCATGCTGCACTACGCCGTTGTATTTTTCGTCATCGCCTTGATCGCCGCCGTGTTCGGCTTCGGCGGCATTGCCGCCAGCGCCGTCGGCATCGGCAAAATTCTCTTCCTCGTGTTCGCGATCCTGGCCGTGGCCACCTTCCTGTTCGGGCTCATCAAGAAGAGCTGAACCCGCGAATGTCATTTCATCCAACTTCCAGGACCCATCATGATCACCAGCAAGCCTTTCGATCAATCCAACTCCATCGCTGACCAGGCCGCTCAGTCGGCCGACCACGCCATCAAGTCGACCCAACGGGTTGCCAACGACGCGCTCGACAGCCTGGCCGGCAGCGTGCAGGACCTGCGACACCAGGCCACGCCGCTGCTGAACCGCGCCACCGAGCAAGCCAGCGCGATGGCGCAGCGGGGCATGGATGCCGTGCGCGACGGCTCGCAGCAATTGCGCGACAAGGCGCTGCGCGCCTCCGACGGCACGGTCAGCTACATCAAGGACGAGCCGGTCAAGGCCATGTTGATCGCTGCCGCCACCGGCGCTGCGTTGATGGCGATGGCCAGCCTGATGAGCCGTTCGCGCAATCGCGATTGATCGCCGTTAATCCGCAGCCGCTGCCGGAGCAGTGTCTCTCATGATGCACCCGCTGCTTCACCTGATCGCGACCCAGCCGCAATTGCTGGCCGACCACGCCGAGGCTTATGCAGAGCTGGTGGCCGCGGAAATCGGCACGGTCTCGGCAAGCTGGAAACGCCGGGCGATGCTGAATGCGGTGGCGCTGTGCTGCCTGGGCGTGGCTGCAATCCTGGCGGGCGTGGCACTGATGCTTTGGGCGGTGATGCCCGCCGCCGCCATCGAAGCGCCATGGGCTTTGATCGCCGCGCCACTCTTGCCGATCGGCGTGGCACTGGGTTGTTTGCTGGCTGCGCGGGAGCAGGGCGACAACAGCGCCTTCGACACCTTGCGCAGGCAGTTGAAGGCCGACATCCTGATGCTGCGTGAAGTGAGCGCGTCATGAGTGCGGTGCTGACAGCGTCTGACCAGTTGGCCTCGTCGCGCGAGCGGCTGCGCCAGGCCATGCGCAACACCTCGGCAGCGCCGGGCGGCAGCAGCACCCAACGCGCCGGCCGGCCGGCCATGGCCTGGCTGGACGGCCTGAAAGCCATCCCGGGTGCCAGCGTCGTGATCGAGGCCGTGAGCAGTTGGTGGGCGCAGCATCCGCTGCGCATTGCCGGCCTGGTGGCCGTTGGCGGCGCCACAGGCGTGCTTCAACCCTTGGCGCAGCGCCATCCGCTCGGCCTGGTGCTGGGTGCGTTGCTGGCCGGCGGCCTGTTCGCCTGGAGCCGCCCGTGGCGCTGGATCCTCACGCCGGCCCTGTTCGCCGGCCTGTTGCCGCAACTGTTTTCCAGGGCCCTGGCGCATGTACCGCCGGGCTCGTGGATGGCGATCTTGACAGCGCTGGCGCAAGAAACGCGCCGGCCGGCGCCCCCACCACGGGAACCGGGTCCGCCCACCGAGCCCACGCAGCAAGCGCCGCCGGCCCCGGCTCACATGTCGGCGCCTTGACCGAAGAAGGCGTAGCCGGTCTGGTGCCGCCCCATGGCTAGCCCAGCCGTGCGGGAATCAGGAGGGCAAGGATGTGGTTCAAACATGAGGCCCAGTTGATTCAGCATCGCAGGACTGCCGGCCGGCCGCAATGCCGGGCGCCGAATTCGGCGAGCCGGCACCGGCCACGTCGTCGTGCAATTCCCCGCGGCGCTGCGCCAAGCGCGCGCCCAGCGCGGCGGTATCCAGGCCGGCCGTGCACAGCTTCGGGAACAGGTCCTCCTGCTCCTCGTCCATGTGCTGGATGACGTAGGCCCCGAGAACGGCGACGGTGGCGTCGTAGTCGTGATCGCCAGGCTCCATCGCGTCGAGCTTGGCAATCAATTCATTGATGCCGCCGTGCTCGCACAAAGCATGGTCGATCACGTCATCCCAGCCCAGCTCGGCGCGAACGGCCGGGTAGAAGATCTCTTCCTCAATTTGCGAGTGAACGCTCAAGGCCAGGCAGATCTCGCCGACGATTTGGGCTTTGCGGTCACCCTGGTCGGGCCGGACGATCAGCCGCTCGTAGTCGCCGAACAGTTGCCGGATCGCGTCATGATCTCGGCTCAGCAGGTCCACCGCATCGATTTTCCGCACGGCTTGTCTTTGGTTCATGGCGGGGCTCTCCATCATGTCGTGGTCCGCCCTGTTGTGGGCACGGCGCTCACTGGCATCCCGGGCAGCGTCAGCAGCAAGCGGAATAGCTCGCCGCGCCACACTCCAACTGTGGTCAGGCGCCGCAGCCCCTGTCGCAGAGCGCCGCATCGCCATGGCAAGGTTCTAGCCAAACAGCGCCGTTCCGTCTGTGCGCCAGCGCACACAAGTTACAGTCGGCGGCGTACTTCGTTCCCGACGATTTGACGGTGCGCGCCCTGGTCCAAGCCACGAGGCAGCGTGTCAAGCTGCGAAGTGCCGCTTGGAGCGAACGGCCCCGGGCGCGAAAAGCTCGGCGAGCGGCTCGCCTCGTTGCTCCGATCGCAACTCCGATGCGCGGTCATTGCCGAAAAAAATGGGGCTTTGCCTACAATTGCAAGGGGCGTTGTCCGACACCGCCGATCGGGCAGCCCGCCGAACAATCGTCGGCCTGTTGTCGCGCAACCCCGGCAACCCCCACGAACCCATCGAGTCCGACGCCTTGCCCACGAAGCCAAGCCCATCCAGCGCCGTGCCTGCCCGATGGCACTCGTCGATACGCGCCGCATTCGACACCTTCAATGACTTTGCGCAACGCTGGGTTCGCAAGCGTTTTGCGATTCCATTGGTTGTCGGTTTGTCGATCGCGCTGCTGGTCGTCAGCGAATACACGTACCTGCAAACCACCTCGACGCTGCGCGGCGGCATAACGCTGACCGACGCACGCATCCAGACGATGCGCCTGCTGCAGTTGCTGACGGCCGCGGAAACCGCCCAGTTCGCGCTGCTCGCGACCGGGCAGACGGAGTACCTGGCTCAAGTGGCCGAGGCCAAGGCCGCGCTGCCCGAGGTGCAGGCCGGCGTGACCGGGTTCCTGGCCAGCCAGGGCGCCGAGGGTGCGGCGGCGGCGCAACGCGTGGCCGATGTCACGCGCCGCAGGTTTGCGCAGTTCGATCGCACGCGGGAGCTGGTGCAAGCGGGCGAACTTGGCACCGCCGCCGATCTCGCTCGCAGCGACGAGGGGCGCAACGAGATGCTCGCATTGCGCAACGATCTGGCAAACCAGCTGACCCAAGCGGCGAGCTTGCAGCAACAAGCACGCACCTCGATCTATGACGCGCTGCTGGTCAACCGCCTCGCGGTCGGCTCGTTGACGCTGGTCGCGCTGCTCAGCCTGCTGCTGTTCCTCAAGCAATTGAAGTCCCAAGACCGGGAGCGCCGTGAAACACAATCCGCTCTGCTCGAAGAGCGCGAGCGACTGGAGGTGCAAGTCCAGCGCCGGACCGCCCGGCTTGCGGAACTCGCCAGGCACCTCCAGTCGGTCCGCGAAGACGAACGCGCCCGCCTCGCGCGCGAACTCCACGATGAGCTCGGCGGCCTGCTCACCGCCAGCAAGCTCGGCATCGCGCGGGCGCGCATGAAGTCCGGCGATCCGTCGGAGGTGCTCCTCAGGCTGGAACGGGTCAACGAGCACTTGAACAAGGGCATCGAACTGAAGCGACGCATCATCGAGAACCTGCGGCCGTCCGCGCTTTCGACCCTTGGGCTGACGTCGGCGCTGCAGGGCCTGTGCGATGAAACCAGCGCGAGCCTTTCGATTGCGGTGCATCTGTCGGCGGTGGCATTCCACCTGTCGCCGCAGGCTGAATTGGCCGTCTATCGTTTCGTGCAGGAGGCGTTGACCAACATCGGCAAGTACGCCTCGGCGACGCGGGTCGATGTGGCGCTGCGGGTCGTCGACGGCAACGCATTTACCGAGGTGCGTGACAACGGGGTGGGCTTCGATCCGCAAGCCTCACGCGTCGGGCGCCACGGCCTGTCGGGCATGCAGTTTCGGGCCGAATCATTGGGCGGCACGATGAGCGTCTGTAGCGCACCGGGGAGCGGAACCACGGTGCGCATCGAGTTCCCTCAATCGGCACAAGAACAAGTGGCCGCCTGACCGGCACGGCGGCGATCAAGCGGGTGCCCGCTCGAAGAAAAAGCGCAGCATCTCGCCGGTCGCGTCGGGGCCCTTGGCATCGGTGTACGAGCCTTTGCCATGGCCACCCGACCAGGCGTGCCCTGCCCCGTGCACCAACCAGTGCTCGGCCAGCACCTTGCCCTCGCCGCCGTGGTGGATGGACCGCGTGTAGCGCCGCCCCTGGGGTGAGACGCCCTGCTCCACGCGCAGCGGCCCGGCGCCCGCGTTGGCGCCGGCCAATGCCGCGGCGATCACGCCCTCACCGTTGCGCGGATGCACGGTCTGGTCCTGGTCGCCATGGAACACGATGGTGGGAATGTGCCGGCGCGCGCGCTCATCGGTTGCCGATGCACTGCGAACCCGGCCTGCCAAGGCGCCCGGCCGCTGGCCGGCCACCCCGCTCTTCATCACCGAAAGGGCTCCGCGCACGTCGCTCGCCGCGCCGCGCGGCAAGCCCGAGTGAACACCGACCGCATGGAAGATTTCCGGGTAGGCATCGGCCACGATGGCGGCCATCGCGCCCCCCGCGGACAGGCCGGCAATGTAGACGCGCTTCGGGTCGATGCCGTGCTCTTTGATCACCGCCTGGGTCATGCCGGCGATCACCGCCGGTTCGCCGCTGCCGCGTTGCTGGTGGTTGTGCTTGAACCAGTTCCAGCAACGCGACGGGTTGGCGTCGCGAGCCTGCGCCGGGTACAGGACGACGAAGCCCTGTTCGCGCGCGCGCTGGTTCATGTCGGTGCCGGCGGCAAAGTCGTCCGGGTCCTGCGTGCAGCCGTGCAACATCACCACCAGAGGCAGTGGCCGGCCCTCATGGCCGGGCGGCACGTAGAGCCTGTAGCTGCGCGTCAGCGATGCTTGCGTGTGGGTGCCGCTTCTGAATTCGTCGCGGCCCGTCGTGGCCGCGGGCGGGGCACCCGCCAGAGGCGGGCGCGGCAACACCGCGGCGGGCACCGGGCCCGACAGCCGGATGACCGATGCGCCGGCGTGCGGCGTTCTGTGCAGCGGCACGGCACTGGCGCCTGCCGCGCCGCCCAGCGCACGCTGGATCAACTCGGTCGCTTCGGTCAAGCGGCCGACTCTCGTGAGCCGGGTGGCTTGGCTCATCAGATCCTGGGACAGGTCGTTCATGCAAGCTTTCTGATGGATGGGTCGGACGCGGGCAACATCATCGCGAGCGGCTTGCCAGCGCGGCCTTGACGGCAGGGCTGGCATGCAGTGCGCCCAACACGTCCAGCGAGCCGATCGTGGCCAGGGCCAACTCCGGCGTCACGTCGTCCGCGATGCTGGCCAGGCCGAGCACCCGGATCTGCAGCCTCTCTTTGGCCGCCTTCACGGCGCGCAGATCGTCGGCGCTGAAATGCTGCAACCCCAGCACAAGCATCTTGCGCGCCACCACCTGTTTGAGCGCGTCGGAATGGGTGCTCAACTGGTTGCGAATGGCGGTGCGGATGAAGTCCGTGCGGTTGCCGTAGAAGCCTTCAGCCACCAGCAGGTCGATCTGCCCGAGATCGACGAAGCCGAGGTTGATGGTGATCTTCTCCGAGTCGGCAAGCTTGGGCTTGACGGCGGCCACAACGGCTTTTCGTTTCATTGCACCATCCTAACACCATCCATATGGATGGCTAATGGAGGGCAAAAAAACCTTATGAAAGCCGGTCCATCACCGACTTGCCCGCCACCGCGGCGACCGCGCTGACCAGGCTGCCCCAGGCCATGTCGAGGATCGACAAGCCCAGCGGCCAGTTCTTCAGGGTGGCCAGGTTGGTCAAATCGTAGGTCGCGTAGGCAAAAAAACCGAACAGCGCCCCGGCGATCGCCGCCTTGCTCCAAGCCGATGCCGGCCCGTTGGGAAGCACCGCGAACACCACGATGCCGAGCGCGAACACGGCATAGAACAACACCGCGACCGGGATGTTCGGCTGCTCGGCCATCAGGTGCCCGATGCCCTGCTGGTACAGCGGCTTGGCGATCACGCCCAGCCACAGCAGGTCGAGCGCGATCATCACGATGGCGGTGGCCGCGTAGGCGGCAAGGTACTGGGTCATGGATCGCGGCGCCCGGACCGGTCAGACTCGGTGCAGCTGGCCAGCCTCGACCTTGACGCGGTCGCCGACACGCAGGTCATCGATGCGCTGGTAGTCGAACTGCCCGATGCTGCCGTTGTCCATGCGCACGCTGACGCGGTAGATGTCGCTTTCGGCCTTGTTGCGCTTCTCGATCTGGTTGCCGATCACCGCGCCGCCCACCGCGCCCACACCGGTGGCTGCGGTTTGCCCCTTGCCATTGCCGATCTGGTGGCCGATCACCGCACCCAGCACGGCGCCCAGCACGGCACCGCCGCCGGTGGTGCGTGTGGCCACCGGCACCACGTCGATGCCGCTGACATAACCGAACTGGCTGGCATTGCTGTAGACCGGTGCCGGCACGACCGCCGAATCATTGCGCATCGGGGTCGACGAACAGGCGCTGATCAACGCCAGGGCTGAAAGGGAACCAAGATGGAACAAGTTGCGTGCGGTCATGGAGACACCTCTTTCGGTTGACGGATGTAACGTGGCTCCCGAGCCGGGCGCCTGATGGCAACTGTCTGCGCAGCTCCGCGCGCGATCAATCGGCGCGGAGCGGATTTTTGGCCAGTCCGACATGCCTTGCGCGAGTAGGCCGCAGCCTACGCTCAGAGCCAACGCCTGCGCTCACAGCCAATATTCCCAGGCCCGGCCGAACAGCTCTTTCACGCGCAGATCGATCGGGCGGCGCCGCCACTGCTCCAGCGTGATCGCATCCGATGCGGCCAGGTCTTTGTCGAACATCGCCTGCACCTGGGCGCCGAACTCCGCGCCGAGCACCACCGCGTTCGACTCCTCGTTGTGCAGGAAGCTGCGCCAATCGAGATTGGTCGAGCCGACGGTGGCCCACACACCATCGATCAGCGCGGTCTTGGAGTGCAGGATCACGCCGCGCCGCTCGTGGATCTTCACCCCCGCACGCAGCAGCTGGTCGTAGTAGGCGCGCCCGGCGTGGAACACCAGCCACGAATCGGTCTGGCTGGGCAGGATCAACTTCACGTCGACGCCGCGCCCGGCGGCCGCTTCGAGCACGGTGAGCAGTTGCGGGTCGGGAACGAAATACGCGTTGGTCAGGTACACGCTGGTCTCGGCGCTGCCGATGGCCGACAGCAGCGTGGCGTAGATCAGGCTGAACGGTTCATCCGGCGAGCTGCCGACGGCGCGCACCACCTGCTTGCCCGCGATCTCGGGGCGCGGGAAGTAGATCTTCGGCGCCAGCGGTTCGCCCTTCTGTTTTTCCCAGGTCGCGATGAACAACTTCTGGAACTCGGCCACCACCGGCCCGCGCAGCTGCAGGTCGGTGTCGCGCCAGGCCGGGCCGCCATCGGGCTTGCTTTTTGAACTGGCCCGCGACCCCTGGTTGAACGAGCCGCCCGAGTACACGCTGCTGATGTTGATACCCCCCAAAAACGCGGTGCGTCCGTCGACGATCAGCAGCTTGCGGTGGTCGCGCTGGTTCAGCTCCCAGCCCTTGCGCGCGGCCAGCGGGTTGACGGGGTTGAATTCGAGCAGCTTGATGCCGCTGTCGGCCAGGCGCTGGAAAAATGCGGCCGGCGTGCGCAGCGTGCCGACGCTGTCGCGGATCAGGTTGACCTGCACGCCTTGGCGCTGCTTGACCATCAGCGCCAGCGCAAAACGTTCGCCGACCTCATCGTCTTCGAGGATGTAGGTCTCCATGTTGATGTGGTCGCGGGCCGACTCGATCGCCGCCAGCATTGCCTGGTAGGTGGCCGGGCCGTCTTGCAGCAGCGTCACCTGGTTGCCGGTGGTCAGCGGGCTGCCGACAACGGCCTCCTCGAGCGCCAGGTGGCGGTCAAAGATGCCGGTGTCCTGGCCTCGGCTGCGCAGCTTGTCCAGCACCGCCTTGCTTTGCGCGGCCGACAGCGGGCCGCGCGAGCCTTCCAGCTGCACGGGCTGGCGCCGGGCCAGGTCGGGCACGATGGTTGGCAGGCTGCTGCAGCCGGCCAGGCAAACCAGTCCGGTCAGAGCGAACCATCCGAACAGGCCGGAGAGCAGCCAACGCACCCAAGCGGGCGACTCGCGTGCCGATTTGAGCGCCGATGAAACTGCCCGCTGTGCGCCGTTTCGGCGCGCCAGTGCCATTCTCAGCGCCCCGCGCTCACGCGCCACACCACGTTGCCCACGTCGTCGGCCACCAGCAGCGCGCCCTGTTTGTCCAGCGCCACACCGACCGGCCGGCCAAAGGCATCCCCATCGCTGCTGAGGAAACCCGTCAGCACGTCGACCGGCAGCCCCGATGGCCTGCCACTGGCGAAGGGCACGAAGATCACCTTGTAGCCGCTGTGCGGCCGGCGGTTCCACGAACCATGCTGGCCGATGAACATGCCGTTCGCAAACGGTGCGGGCAGCGAGGTGCCGACCGACGACGCCAATCCCAGCGACGCGGTGTGCGGCCCCAAGGCGTAGTCCGGCGCGATGGCCCTGGCCACCAGGTCGGGCCGCTGCGGCTTCACCCGCTCGTCGACACGCTGGCCGTAGTAGCTGTAAGGCCAGCCATAGAAGCCGCCCTCACGCACCGAGGTCAGGTAGTCGGGCACCAGGTCGCTGCCGATCTCGTCGCGCTCGTTCACCACCGTCCACAAGCTGCTGCTCGCACGCTCCCACGCCATGCCGTTCGGGTTGCGCAGGCCGGACGCAAAGATGCGGTGCACACCGGTCTTCGTGTCCAGTTCCCAGATGGCGGCGCGCTGGTCTTCGGCCTCGATGCCGCGTTCGGCCACGTTGCTGTTGGAGCCCACCGTCACGTACAGCTTGGCGCCGTCCGGGCTGGCGATGAGGTTCTTGGTCCAGTGGTGGTTGATCGCACCGGCCGGCAACTCCACCACCTTGACGCTGGGTGCCGTGATGCGCGTGTCGCCGGCGGCGTACGGGAAGCGCAGCACCGCGTCGGAGTTGGCGACGTACAGGCCGTCGCCCACCAGCGCCATGCCGAACGGCGAGTTCAGCCCCTCCAGCAACACCGAACGCATGTCGGCCACGCCATCACCGTCGGTGTCGCGCAGCAAGGTGATGCGGTTGGCGCTGGGCACGGCCGCGCCCGCCCGCTTCATCACCAGGCCCATCACCCAGCCTTTGATGCCTTTGCCATCTTCCGGCTTGGGCGGAGCGTTGGTCTCGGCCACCAGCACGTCGCCGTTGGGAAGCACGTGCAACCAGCGCGGATGGTCCAGGCCGGTGGCGAACGGGGCCACGCGTGTGCCCGGTGCGGCCAGCGGTGCCGCGTTGTGCCCCCAGCCCTTGGCGGGCGCGATGTTCACGGTGGGAATCAGCGTCTGCCGGGGCGCAGGCAGTGTGGGCTGCGCGCCAATGCCCGCCGAGACCGGCAGCGTGGCCATCTCGCCGCACGCGGCGAGTGCCACGGCCATCACGGCCATCAGCAGCGCGCCGGCTCGGCTCGTCACAGGCGTCCCATCAACAGCAGCACCAGCACGACGACCACCACGAGCCCCAGCCCACCGCTCGGCCCATAGCCCCAGCTCTTGCTGTGCCCCCAGGTCGGAAAGGCGCCGATCAGCATCAGGATCAAAACGATCAAAAGAATGGTTCCCAGACTCATGTTGCTCTCCTCTGTGTTGTGATGAATTGGATTCAGTTCGCGGGCGCCGAGGCGGCCGGCGGCATCACGATCACCGTGGTGCCGTCACCGGGCTTGCCAGTGGCGCCGGTGCTCCCCGTGCTGCCCGCGCTGCCTGTATTGCCTGTGTTGCCGGTGTTCCCGGTGGCGCCGGTGGCACCGGTCGCCCCTGCGGGTCCGGGAGCGCCGGCGGGCGCGGGCGGCACATTGATCACGGTGGGTTTGTCGCAGGCCGTCAGGCTGGCCGCGGTGAGCAGCGCAGCGAACAAGATCGAATGGTTCATGAGAACTCCTTGGTGACTGAAAAGGCGTGGCGCGCAAGCCCTTCGGGCCGGCGCAAAAAAGCCGCTGCGATTGCCAATGGCGCAGCGGGTACTTGGACAGGGCAGGAACAAGCCTGGTCCCGCAGGCCTTGATGCGCTTCATCGTTGGGACGACGCGTACAGACTGGAAAGTCGTGACGTGCCGTCCGCGGCGGGTGCAACTCAGTTGGTTCGAACCTGAAGCTGGTTTTCGACGCTGACGACACCTTCCACGCGCTTGGCCAACAAGGTTGCCCGGTCGCGCGCGGCGGCACTGGGCGCGGTGCCACGCAGCGCGACACGGCCTTGGCTCGTGTCGACATTGATTTTCAGCGCGCTCAGCGCAGCGTCCTTTGTCAACTCGGCATTGATGCTCGTCGTGATCGCCGCATCCTTGACCTTGCCGCCGGCGGCGTCAACGGTCTGGCTCGCACTGGCGCGCACGTCGGCCATTTCCTTCTTGGCCTCGGCCACCGCCTGGTCGCTCTTCTTTTCGACTTTGGCGACCGCCGAGTCGATTTTTTGACCGACGCTGCGGTCATCTTGCGCGCGGTCGCACGCGGCCAGGCCGAGGGTGGTGGCGATGACCGCCGCCATCGCGGCACGAGAGAGGGTCTGAACTCGCATGGCAAATCCTTTACAGCAGTGAATGATGCTGAATAGAGTAGGCGTGCGGGGTGTTGCACGGTATCGGCCGGCGGCTCGATGAGGTGTCGGACAAATCGCACAAAGAAGCTGCGATGCCGGATTTGCGCTCACGTGCGGTATCGCGCGGCTGGAGCCGATCGCCTGGGAAGCCTACATCGAGGGCCGCAAGGCGCCTTTCACGCAGAAGGCGGGCGACGGTTATGCCGACCCACCTATGACCTGTCCACCGAGTGGGTCCAGACGAAGCAGCGCATCGACGCTGCGCAAGCGCGGTGGGCCGATCCTTCAACCCCGTCCCGGGTGTTGCTGGTGTGTGGTTCGACGCGCAACGTGGCGCGCGCCGTGGCCCAGGCCGTGCCCGACCTGCGGGCCGGCCGGCTCCAGGCGGTGCAGCCGGCGCTGTCGAGGCCGCGACCGAAGTGACAGGGCCTGGCGCGGCCCACGCTACGCGCCCGCCGGCACGTCAACCGCCTCGTCGAACAACGCGCTGCCGGTGTGCTCCCGCCTGGCGCGCTGCAACGCGGCGCTGGCCTGGCCCAGCAGTGTCTGCGTGGTGGTCCGCTCGTCGCGCCAGCGCGCCATTCCGATGCTGGGCCGCACGCGCAAGACGAGGTCGCCGACGATCTTGACGGGCGCCGACACCGCTTCGAGCACCTCGTCGGCCAGCCAGCGCAGGCGCTCGTTGCTCGGCAGGTGCTGGAGCAGGCACGCGAACTCATTGGCCTCCAGGCAGCTCACCGTGTCGTCGCCTCGAACCAGGCGCATCAAGCGCGCCGCGACGACGTTGAGCAGCTGATCCACGGCGTCCTGCCCATGCGCGTCACCCATCTCGTCCAGGCCGTCGAGATGGAGGTAGAGCACGGCCATCCCACGCAACTGCGTGCCGGCCTGGTCGAGCACACGCAGCGGGCGCTGGCGACGGATGATTTCGTTCCTGATCGTCGTGTGCATCAGCTCCAGTGCCGCCACGCACTCCAGCACACCGGCCTGCATGCGAGCGAACTTGTCGTCCGGCGGCGCCTCGCGAGCGGCGTCAATCGGCTCCCCGACAATGAGCCTGAACTTGGCCTTGACGGCGCTGAACAGCAGGTCCCAATCTTCAAAGACAACTTCGGAGATGCGTACGGAGGCGGATCGGTTCATTGAGTACCCTCGCTGGGAGAATTGGACTGGGTTGACGTGACAGAGTGAATTGAGGGGTGGGGCGCGGCCGGCCGGCGACGCGGCATACTCGAGTGAGCGTGGGACTGTCGTGAGGGTCGAAACAGATGCGTTCATGGCGGCGTGTTGCTGTAGGTCAAAACACAGCGCGGGACTGTAGGCGCGGCGGCGCCGCGCCGATGTGTCAAATGACATGCGGCGCAATCGGCCGCTCGCCTGGCCGCAGGAGCGCATTGCCATGACCGACGTGCCATGCCGCGCGTGCCCGCTTCGCCCGCTGGCCTTGTTCATCGAGCCCACCGGCGAAGAACTCGATCTGGTGCAGTCGCTGAAGCGGCGCGAACTGCGCATCGGCGCGGGCGAGACACTGATCCACGAGGGGCAGACCGATGCCCCGTTGTTCACGCTGCTCGACGGCTGGGCCTTCCGCTTCAAGAGCTTGCGCGACGGCCGCCGGCAGATCCTCACCTTCCTGCTCCCGGGCGACTTCATCGGCGTGCAGCAGCGCATGGGCGATGCCGCCGCGCATGGCGTGGACACGCTGACCGACGCGGTGTTCTGCGTGTTCCAGCGCGACGCGTTGTGGGAGCTGCACCGGCAGCAGCCCGCGATGGGCTTCAACATCACCTGGCTGACCGCCCACGAAGAATCGATGGTCGACGACACCTTGCTGTCGGTCGGGCGGCGCAGCGCCGAAGAGCGCATCGCCACCCTGTTGATCCTGCTGTTCAAGCGCGCCGCCGCGCTGCAGGCGGATGGCGGCGCTGCCGGTGTGCCGTTTCCGCTGACCCAGCAGCATGTGGCCGATGGCTTGGGCCTGTCGCTGGTGCACACCAACAAAACGCTGCGCAAGCTGGAACGGCGCGGCCTGCATCGCATTGCTGACGGGCGCCTGCACATGCGCGACGTGAAGGCACTCGCGCGCCTGGCCGACCTGTACGGCGACGGCCGCCCGCCGCAGCGGCCTTTGATCTAGCCAGGCCCCGCGCTGCACGACGCGGCAGCGTGTGCGCTGGCGCACAGACACGGCGACGCGAAGGCACTACGCTTTTCAGTGTTCATCGGAGCCCGTTTGCCAAGGGTCGGCAGCCCATCCCCATGCAAAGACAAGAGAGCGATCGAGTCGCGGCCCTTCTGGCACGCAGACTGGAACCAGGGGTGGATTCCGCGCAGATCGCCGAAGCCGTCGCTGCCGCGTGTCGTGAGATCGACATCGCCCTGAATCCCATCATCGGCCCGCGGGGCGTGGCTGCGCTGTTCAAGCGAAGCCTTCATCTCACCAGTCGCGTTCATTCGTGGGTCGCGGGCACCCCTGAAGGCATCCACACAGACATGAATATCGCGACCTTGAAGTCCGTGCTCGCGAAGCGCAGCAGTGCGGATGCCGCGGTCGGCGGCGGACTTTTCCTGGAGACGTTCAACGACTTGTTGACCGATCGGATCGGGCCCTCCCTCACCGAGCGATTGCTTCGATCCGTCTGGGCAACGATTTAAGCGGCCGGGCCGTGCACGACACTTCAACATGACGACCAAAGCAACCAACAGCCGCAGCCCGGAAGCGTACCCCGCGCTCGGGTGATGCCGCGGATGGTTCGCAGTCGTCGCAGGCTTTGTCGCCGAAAGGTTGATGACCAAACTGGGCGCGGCGGGCCGCATCGGCGGTCATGACATTCGGCTCACGGCAAGCATCGGAATCAGCCTGTACCCCGAGGGCGGCGCGGATGCCGAAACGCTCATCGATCGTGCGGACGCGGCGATGTATCTTGCCAAAAAACACCAGCGCGGCGGTTTCACTTTCCACGCCGCGCAGCCTCAGGCTGTTGCCGGCGGGTGAAGTCCGCACGGCCCCGGCGAGGCTTACCGCTCACCGGCCGCGCTGAACCGGTCGGCGCGCGCGGCCGCCAGCACGGCCGGCAGGTCCGCGTCGAGCAGGTCGACCGGCCTTCGGCCACGCAGCCAGGCGTTCGGCCGAGCAAACCAGGTGGCGAGAAACCAGCCTCGAAATTCGTTGACGATCTCGGCGCGGATTCGCCGCGGCCCTTGTTTGATCAACAGGTCGGGAAGTTCGAACTGGAACATCGGGACCCAGAAGGTCTGGCGCCATTCAAACTCGAAAACGTCGCCGGAGGCGATCAGTCTTGGCAGGCTGATGCAGCCACCGTACCGCTGCCCCCCCAGCAAGCGGGCAAGATCGACCCAGCGCGCAACGCCGCCAGTGGCCCGGTACGCGGTGCACATCGCAGCGAATTCGCGATCGGCGGGAAGATCGCCGATGGCTTCGTCGACCCCAGGCGTTGCGCTCTCGAGCGGCCGGCTGCAAGCGCGGTCCGGGGCGCGGTTGTGGAATGCCCCCGCCGCCGGCGCTGTCCAAACTTCGCTCATTTGCAGGCCCATGCTGGGCAGATGACGACGGTGGCATTGGTCATGGCGAATCTCCTGCCAGCACGGTGCGCGCGATCTGGATCGCGCGTCTGTGCGTTGGCGAACGCAGGGTGGCGCGTCCGCAAGGCGGGTCCCGGCCGATGCCGCTCGGAAATGTCCTACAGGCGGGCCCGAAGTCGGCTGATAGGCCGCGGCGGGTGGGGCCATGACACTAAGTTCGTCGCGAACCGCTCACGTGTTTGTGCAACAGGAGAAGACACATGAATTCAATCAAGATGGCGGCGATCGTGCTGATCGTGGCCGGCGTCCTGGGCTTGGCGTATGGCAGTTTCAGCTACACCAAACAAACCCATGGGGCCAAGCTGGGGCCGATCGAGTTGTCGGTGAAGGAAATGAAGACGGTCAATGTCCCGGTGTGGGCCGGCATGGGGGCGATATTGATTGGCGGCGTGCTGCTGCTTCTCGGAAGCAAGAAAAGCTGACCGTGCCGAAGGCGAGGGCCACTTCGCCAGTTTCCCGGACGGTCGGATATTCAGCGCAGGCTGATGTTGCCCCGTCTGGACGTCGGCCTTTCAAATGAGGCTCAGCGCGTGGGGCCAATGCGGCAGCGGCATCAATTGAGCTGCAACTTGAGATCATCGCCACGCTGCACTCGGCAGCGGTTGCCGCAGCGGTTACCGCAGCGGTTGCCGCAGCTGTTGCCGCAGCGTACGGCAGACCCTGGAATACGATGCCGGTGCCTGTGCCGGCGCCCGCACATTCCCGGAAACCCCGATGAACTCCTCCGATCCGAATGCGTCCTCCCGCCTGGAGCACAGGGCATTGCTGCTGCTGCTGGTGGCCGTCTCGCTGGCCCTGGGGTGGGTGCTGCTGCCGTTCTACGAGACGATCCTGTGGGGCTCGATCATCGCGTTGCTGTTCGCGCCCCTGCACCACCTTTTGTTGCCGCACCTGAGACGACGGCGCAGCGCGGCGGCCCTGCTGACGCTGGCGATCGTGGTGGTCATCGTCATTCTTCCGCTGGCGCTCATCACGGCGGCGCTGGCGCGCGAAGCGTCCGCGGTCTACGCAAAAATCCAATCGGGCGAGTGGACTCCGGCGCTCTACTTCAAGGCGCTGTTCGGCGCCCTGCCCGACTGGGCGGTGGCGCTGCTCGACCGCTTCGGACTGGCCAACTTCGACGCACTGCAGCGCCGGCTCGCCGGCGCGCTGGCGCAGGGCAGCCAGTTCATCGCCACCCGGGCGCTCAACTTCGGGCAAAACACCATCGAGTTTGTGACCGGGTTGTTCATCACCCTGTACCTCGCGTTCTTTCTGATTCGCGACGGCGAGGCCATGGCGCGCACCCTTCGCCGCGCCATTCCGCTGGCGCCCGAGCACAAGCAGGAGCTGCTCGAAAAATTCACCACCGTGATCCGTGCCACGGTCAAAGGCAACCTGCTGGTGGCAGCCGTGCAGGGGTTGCTGGGTGGACTCGCGTTCTGGTTCCTCGACGTCAGCGCGGCCTTGCTGTGGGCCGTGTTGATGGCCTTCCTGTCGCTGCTGCCGGCGGTCGGCGCCGCGCTGGTGTGGGTGCCGGTGGCGGCCTACTTCTTGATGACGGGCGCGCCGTGGCAGGGCATGGCGCTGATTGCGTATGGCGTGCTCGTGATCGGCATGGTCGACAACGTGCTGCGGCCGGTGTTGGTCGGCAAGGACACGCGCATGCCCGACTACCTGGTGATGATCACGACCCTGGGCGGAATGGCGGTGTTCGGCATCAACGGCTTTGTGCTCGGCCCCGCGATCGCAGCGATGTTCATCGCGGTCTGGCACATCTTTGGCACGACGCGCTCGCACGACCCGCGTTGAGGGGACAAGACTTTCACCGGCCTGTGGTGGGGTCGCATGCAACACGGGATGCGGCGTTTGCCTGCAAAGCCAGGCGCGTACCGCTGAGAACCCGGCGCCAATGCCGCGCTTACGCTGTCTGCATGCAATTTCAGAGAGCGCGGCGCGGAGTGCCACTTTGTCTGAAGCCGCCCGTTTGGAGCCCAGCAGGTTTGCCCACCGCGTGCCGCGCCGGTGCGTCAGCGGCGCAACCAGAGCAACAGCGACAGCACGCCATCCACCTGCCACTGCGCCGGAAGGTGGAAGTCCGCTAGCGTGGGCTCCTCGCTTGGTCCCACCCGCACACTGACCGAACCGGCCGGCGCCTTCGCGAAGGCGTCTTCGTCATTGACGCCGTCGCCGATCACCATCGTGTGCGTGACCCGACAGTCGCGCATGATCTCCAGCAGCGCGTCACCCTTGGCCGGCGCGGCGGCCGGCGTGATGTTGACGACGCCACGGCCGTGCGATGCGCGCAGGTTGGCGCCCAGCGTGGCGATGAACCGGTCGAGCCACAAACGCGCGCGGTCGGGATCGATCGCATCGCGATAGTGCAGTGCCAGCGACAAGCCCTTGTCTTCGAATTCGATGCGCTGGGCCTGCAACTCCGCCGCCTTGTCGCCCAGATGCGCCCGACAGGTGTCGAGCAATCCGCTCAGCGCCGGGCATCTGGAGGCTCCGCGACGCTCGGCGCCGTGGTTGCCAAACAGGTAGTGGGGTTTGAAGCCGAGTCGCGACTGGGCGTCGCTCACCTCGCGCCCGGTGATCACGGCCACCGGCCACGAGCGTGACAGATCCTGCATCCGCTTCGCGGTGGCGGGAGGCACCATTGCGTCATCGGGATCGTCCACCAGTGGCGCGAGCGTGCCGTCCAGATCGAACGCGAGGATGGCCGGGCACGCCGCGAGCCGGTGAAGCGCAGAGACGCCACGCGGTGAGTAAAGCACACTCATTGGATACGCTCCGTCACTCCGCAGGCGCGGATGCCTCAATCCTTGCGTAGCGGCGAATGTTTCAGCGCCGCGCCTTCGCCTTTCGAGTCCTGCTCGCCTTCGCGTTCGGCGTTGAGCATGGCTTGGCTTTCCTCAGGCGTCAGCGGTTTGGCGCTGCGCGCCGCCTGCGACACCTTGCCCGACCAGTCGAAGTCGATACCGACTTCCTGCGAGGCCGGGTACAGCGCCACCGGCACATGCACCAGGCCGAAGCTGCTGGCTCCCTTCCACACTGCGCGTTGCATCGCTGCTCCTTGGCTCGGCTCGACAGACAGTTTGCCGTCTGTGCCATTGAAGCGCGCCGCCTCACGTGGCGGTGTAGGAAGTCAACCGGACTTCGGGTAGGAATTGACGCCCGCGCGAAACTGCCGGTCCGCAAATGCCCACGCCATGCGCGACGCGTCCGGCCCCTGCCCGTCGCTGAACGACTGCGTCGCCGCACCGCCACTCCACGCGTGCCCGAACCGCCCCACTTCGACCAGCGTTGAGACGGTGCTGCGCCGGTGTTTGAAGTCGGTCACGATCATCGGGCGCCGCTTGCCGCGTTGCACCGCGCGCGATGCGCCGGCCCGCGCACCGGCCGTATCGGCCCACACCCGCACCGCGGCGTGGCCGTTGTGGGCCGACACCACATGATCGGCGCCGCCCGGTCCGTCGGCCTCTCCGCCGCCCGGTCCGCCGCCCTCTCCGCCGCCCTCTCCGCCGCCCTCTCTGCCGTCCTCTCTGCCGTCCTCTATGCCGTCCTCTATGCCGTCCTCTCTGCCGTCCTCTATGCCGTCAGAAGGCTCGGGAGTGAGCGCGAAGTTGCGCCTGGCCTTGTATTCCTTCAGCGCGTCGCCGCAAGCCATGACGAATCGGCAGCCCCTTCATTGCAGCATGTCGGCATACGACTGCCGGTCGGCCGCGTAACAGCCGCACGACGCCGCTTCCAGCCCGGCGCGGTCGAGCACCGTCAGCTCGCCGCGGTGGTACTTGATCAGCCCGGCGCGCTGCAGCGAACCGGCGGCGGCGGTGATGCCGACGCGCCGCACGCCGAGCATGTAGGACAGGAATTCGTGGGTCACGTGAAACCGGTCGGTGTGGGCGCGGTCCTGGCTCATCAACAGCCAGCGCGCCAGGCGCGGGCCGATCAGGTGAAAGCGCAAACAGGCCGCCGAAGACGACAGTTGCCCCATCAGCACATAGAGGTAGCGATTGAGCGCGCGCTGCAGCACTGCGCTGCGCGCCAGCTCCTTGCGGAACGCGACGGTGCTGATGCGACATGCCACACCCGGCCCCTGCACGACCGCGCGCAAGGGCGCCGTCACCACCCCCAGCGCCAACTGCGCACCCACCATGCCCTCACGGCCGACCATGCCGACTTCCAGCCCCGGGCTGCCCTCGATCATGGTCACCAGGGAGATGAAGCCCTCGGTGGGAAAGTAGACATGGCGGGTCGGCGTGCCGGGCTCGCACAGCACCTCGGCGAGGACCAGGGGCACCTCGTCGCACAGTGCCAGCAGGCGCAGTCGGTCTTTGCGCGGCAGCAGTTCGATCAGGTGGTTCTGTGGGCTTGTCGGGGCAATGGACACCAAGAATCTCCGGCGGGTTGCCAGCCCCCGCGGCGCGGAGGGCAGCTGAGGACTGCGCGCCTTCGATCGCCGCTTCGTTCAGTGCACCGATCCTGTGCGACAACGCATAGACAGTCTGTCTGTTCGCGTACATAGCGCGAAATTGGCGTTGCGTCAGGCCGCGAGCGGCATCGGCATCGGCATCGGCATCGGCATGGGCATCGGCACCAGCGCCGGCATCGGCAGCAAGCGCTCGTATTCCTTCTTGGCCACCGCATAACACTCGCAGGTGCGCTGTTCGAGCCGCTCCCGGTCGAGCACGGCGATGTGCCCGCGGCAGTAGCGAATCACGCCGGCCTGCTGCAGCTTGAGTGCCGCCGCCGTCACGCCTTCACGGCGCACGCCCAGCAGCTGGGCCGCGCCTTCCTGTGTCATCGCGAGTTCGTCAGACGATGAACGGTCCAGCCCCACCAACAAGCGCCGGCAAAACTGCTGTTCGATCGAGTGATAGCGATTGCACACCGCCGTTTGCGCCACCTGGGCAATCAACGCTTGCGTGTAGCGCAGCAACAGCCGCAGCATCGCAGCGCTGCGGCTGATTTCGTTCTGCGCCGCCAGCGCCCCCACGCGGTACGCCTGGCCGGCCCCTTGCACCACCGCCTGGCTGGGTGTGGCATTGCCACCCATGAACAACGACATGCCGACCGCCCCTTCATTGCCCACCACGGCGATCTCGGCGGTGGCGCCGGCCTGCGTCATGCACTGCAGCGACACGGCGGCGCTGGTGGGGAACAGCACATGCGCCGGCGTGTCACCAGGCCCGGACAGCACCTGGCCGAAATGCAGGTCCACTGGCTCCAGCAGCGCACTCCAGCGCAGCCAGTCGGCGTCAGGCAGCGCGGCCAGAAGTTGATTTTGGCGCGGGCCGAAGGTGGGGCGGTGACATGCTTGCACAGGGTTCTCGCAGCATTTTTCGAGTCCCCATGATCCCGGCGAACCGCCGCCTCGGCCATCGGCGGCGGCCGGCTCCGTGTGTCGGCAGGTTCCTACGTGGCCGGCGTGTCGGGCAGCAGCCGGTCGTACTCTCGCTTGACCACCGCATAACATTCGCAGGTGCGCTTTTCCAGCCCCGGCCGGTCGAGCACCGTGATGCGGCCGCGCGCGTAGCGAATCAAGCCGGCGTACTGCAACTTGAGCGCGCCCTCGGTCACGCCTTCGCGGCGCACGCCCAGCATGTTGGCGATCAATTCCTGCGTCATGACCAGTTCACTCCCCTGCAGCCGGTCCAGGCTCAGCAGCAGCCAGCGGCACAGCTGCTGGTCGAGCGAATGGTGGCGGTTGCAGACCGCCGTTTGCGACATCTGCGTGATCAGCGCCTGCGTGTAGCGCAGCAGCAGGTGCAACACGGCGCCGGCGCGGTTGAACTCTTCCTTGATCGTCTGCGCTTGCATCCGAAAACCCCGGCCGGCGCTTTGCACCACCGCGCGGCTGGGGGTGGACTCGCCCCCCATGAACAGCGAGATGCCGACGATGCCCTCGTGGCCCACCACCGCAATCTCGGCCGACGAACCGTTTTCCATCACATACAGCAGCGAGACGATGGCCGTGGTTGGAAAGTACACATGGCTCAGCGTGTTGCCCGGTTCATACAGCACCTGACCGAGCGGCAAGTCCACCTCCTCAAGTTGGGGCATCCAGCGCTGCCACTCCACGTCTGGAAGGGCGGCGAGCAATTGGTTGGTCCGGGGGTCGGAGGGGGAAAGTGTCATCGCTGAAATCGAGTCGGGATGCGCTGGCCACATCACCAGGATGAGTGGTCGCCGGGCACCTAACAATGTTAGCCAACGAAACGCGGTTTGTATGTACGCTATCGCACAAATGGATGGCGCCATGCCTGCGGGACGGAGGAGCCTCACGGCGCTGCGCGTTGTGCGCTGGCGCATAGACAGCAGCGCGCGCGGGCGGTACTTCGACAAGAAATGCTGAAGCGCCGACCCGCCACCGCACGCGCGGCGGCTTGAGTACAGCCCGGCCGCTTGTATCGCGGACCGGGCCTTCGCCAGCCGAAAATCGCCTTCCGGCGCCCTTCGCGCGGGCTCAGCCCGGCCGCTTGTATCGCGGACCGGGCCTTCGCCAGCCGAAGATCGCCTTCCGGCGCCCTTCGCGCGGGCTCAGTTCCAGCGACCGTCGGCTCGTGCCAGGCTGAATCGCCCGGCGCCCAGCAGCGCCACGGCCACCGCCGTCACGAGGTACAGCGCCTGCAGCTCGATGGCCCAGCCACCGGTCGGCGCGAGCGAGCCCAGCTGCCCCGCGTGAACCAGCGCAATCGCAACGACCATGTTGATGGCAACGACGATGGCGGCCGGGCGTGTCCACGCCCCGGCGATCAGCAGCAATGGCGCCAGGACCTCACCCACGTAGACCAGGTAGGCCAGGTAGGCCAGCGTCGGGGGCAGCCCGGCCTTGCTCACCGCAGCCAGCACGAAGTCGATGCCGCCATTGAATTTGCCGATGCCGTGCAACAAGATCAACAGTCCGAGCGCCACGCGCAGCAGCAGCTTGGCGGCGTCCTCCGGTCCGACGGTGATGCCCGCCACATGGGCCGATGGGTGCGAACTCGTTGCTTGTGCCATGTCAACTCCTCGATCGGTCATGGGGAGGGTGCGACGCTGCCCGGTGACCGCCACGGCATCAGCGGCTCGTGCCCGTGCCGGTCGTCAGCATGGCGGCGTTCTGGATGTTCAGCGGTACTTCAGCGCGGGACGGCGAACCCAATTGCGAACGGCAACCGTCGCGCAGACTCACGTTTCGCATCGCGCCACAACGCCAGGAATCCTCGGCTTGCTTGGCGACCGCCATGCGCCGCAATTCACCCTGTCGCACCGCTCCCAGCACCACCTGGTGAAGCGCCAACAGGAGCCCCAGCGAGATCACCGTTGCCACGACGACCAGCGCCGCCGGCGAACGAACCGCAACGAAGAACTGCTGCCACCACGGCTGGTCGAGCGAGAAGGGCCGGGTATTCATCACAGCGTCCGCTTGTTCCGAGTACGGTGTGCCACTTCATGCCACGGCAAGCCCTGCAGGCAGGGGTCGGCGGCTTCGTAGCCGATGCCGGCCAGAAAATCCGCCATGCAGTCAGCGGTGCCATCTGCCAAGACATCGAGCCGCAATCCGGTGCCGCCGGGCGCACCCGCGGACCTGGCTGCCGTCGGATGATCGGTTGGCATTGGATCGGGGTTCATGGCGGGTTCTCGCGTCGATGGGCACTGCACGGCGAATGGCTGCCAGATGGTGCGGCGGCACGCGGCCGCGCGCCATCAGGTGAGGGGCAGACTTGCTGTAGGAAACAACTGACAGGGCCGACCCGCGTCGTCTGTGTTGTCCATCGCACAGACCCCGCAGGGGCGCCAGCATTACGCTGAAACTCTGCGGCAGGCGCGCGCTCTTTCGCGCAGGCGTGAGGCAATCGAAGCCATCTCTCGGGAGGAGCAGGCGATGATTTCAGTTTCAGGATCGTTGTGGCCCTATTTTTTGTTGACGCTGTGCTGGATCGCGGTATGCGCCTATTTTTTGCACCGTGCGTGGAAAGCTGGCGGCGGCACCTGGCCCGCCAAAGAAGGCACCGCGTCGAGTGCGCGGGAGCACATGTCAAGCAGAGCGCGGGACACCCAAGCCGGGCGGATATGACGATCCCGCTATCGGGGGGCGTTGGCCTGCTTGGCCGCGTCCAGCGCGGTGCTCGAATGGTTGTTCACCTGCCCGGGCATCGGCATGGCACTGGACTCCTGTGCGCGGGTCATCTTGGCGTTCGGGCCGGTGCCCGGCTCGTCCTTGGCAGTGGCCGTTGCGGCCGGCGCCAGCACCGATTCGGCCGAGGGCACCGACGGGTTCGGCACCGGCGAACTTGGCAGGGCCGCCGTGGGTTTGACCGCCTCGACCTGAGGCTTGGGCACACTGGACGGGATTTTCTCGCAGCCGGCCACGCCGAGCAGGCACAGCCCCAGAACACTGTAAATCATCGACTTCGACATCACGCTCTCCAAAAAAGGACAAACAAATTCGCCTCCTGCGATACGACCCCTGTCGACCGAAGAATGGTGATCGATCCGGACCGCGTCTGTTCGCTGTCCCACACAAGAAATGACGCCCGGCTCCTAGGAATCGTCCTACATGGTTTGGTGTGGCGTCCGACAGACGCGGGAACGGGTCTTCTCTAGGATTCAAGCTTCGCGCTGTTGCTTCCGGTGTCGTCACGGCCCGGCCTCAACGCCGCACCGTATTCCTTCACTTATCCGCTTTCCCTTCTCGCCGGGGTCCGCGGTCGGAGACATTCATGAATCACGTCATCGCCACCCCCTCCTGGAGCACCGCATCGTTTAGCGACACGACGGACACCTCGCCAATGGAGTTGTCGGCCCTGGGGGATCATTTGGACCTGTGCCAGGGCTCGCGTGGCCGCCTGTTCACGTTGCGATGCGTTGGCGAGGCGGTGCACGGCTTCGTGGCGGCGCGCTTCGTGACGACGCTCGTGGTGGTTGCGCTGTTGATCGGTGTCACTTCGCTGGCGCTGTAGAGCATGGCGCAAGCCGAGTTGCGGCGTCTGATCCCCGCTGCATCGAAGGCGCTGTGCGACATCCTGGACGGTGCGCGCGGCGTGATTGCGCCGCCCATACGCTCCGAGATTTTTGGGCTCCAGCGCTTTGCACAACACGGCCGCAGCCTCGGAGAAACCCACCGCGCGGAGCGCGCCACCTCGCGCTCGGCGACCTTTTTCCCGCGCCTGCGAAGCAATATCCGCACGCTGCGTGAGGCGCACCGCTACATCGGAGCCCAGGCGTCGACCGGCTATGACGTCAGCCCGGCGGCCGAATGGCTGCTCGACAACTTTCACCTGATCGAAGCGCAGCTCAAGGAAATTCACGAGGGCTTGCCGCACAGCTACTTTCGTGCCCTGCCGGTGCTGCTGGAAGAGCCGCTGGCCGGCCTGCCGCGCGTCTATGGCGTGGCCTGGGCCTTCGTGGCGCACACCGACGGCGCGTTCGATGAAGATCTGTTGATGCAGTTTCTGAGCGCCTACCAGGAGACGCGCGAACTGAACCTGAGCGAGATGTGGGCGCTGCCCACCACCTTGCGCGTGGTGCTGATCGAAAACCTGCGCCGCCTGGCCGAGCGCGTGGCCACCAACAAGGCAGCACGCGAGGTGGCCAACCTGTGCTCCGATCAGATTGAAACCACCACCGTGACGGCGCTCGACGAGTTGCTCGCCTTGCTCAACCAGCGCGGTGTCGGCCGGGTGTTTCTGGCCCAAATGGCGCAACGCCTGCAAGACCGGCGAACGAGCGCCGACGCCAGCTACCACGAATGGCTGCGCAACGCGCTGCCCGACCTGGCCGCGATGCAAGCCCAGCAACCCGCCGACCAGGCCGCCGACAACCTGAGCGTGAGCAACGCGGTCACGTCGCTGCGCGCCATCGGCGACGCCGACTGGCCCGACATCGTGGCCCGCACGAGCACGCTGATGCAATTGATGCTCACCTCGCCGATGTTCGAAGCCGAGCATGTCGCCACCCGCGACCAAACCCTGCACGGCATCGAGCGGCTGGCCAGGCGCAGCGGCCACAGCGAAGTGTCGGTGGCGCAGACCCTGCTAGACCGGATGCGCGCCGCCGCCGGCACCGCCAGCGCCACCGCGGGCGCCAGCTACTGGCTGCTCGGCGCGGGCCGGCCCGCACTGGGCCACGCGCTCGGCCTGCACGAGCGCGTGGCCGCCTCCGCCGCCGCCACCAGGCGAGCCGTTTCGCGCCGCCTGGCCTTGCCG
>JANNDW010000472.1:0-25677 GCA_031378125.1 Methylibium sp.
CTGCGCCAGCCGCACGCCGGCCTTGCGCAGTTGCAGCGACACGGTGTCGGTCGCGTCAGCCACATAGGCCGGCGTCAGCGCGTAGCTTCCGGTCGGCCCGGGAGCCGGCAGCTTGCCGTAGGTGTGGGCCTTGGACACCGCGAAGGTATCGAGTGCCCAATCGGTGGGCGTTCCGGCCGACCAGCGGATGCGCTGCGATGGGCCGATGCGCTTGAGCAGCGCGCGTGCCACCGGCGCCGGTTGGGTGCCCAGGCGCCGAACGAACTCGGTGTCCCAGAAGTGGTGCAGCTTGCCGGGGGGCAAGCCGGGCGCCGAGACCCACTTTTCGTTGCCACCGCGGTCGTGGTCGTCGCTGGCGTGCAGCGGCTGGTGCAGGTCGCCGACAAGGTGCAGCAGGAACTGCAAGGCGCGCAAGCGTTCGTGTGGCGCGGTCTTGGGGTCGCGCAGCTCGGCGGCGAACTGGGCGATCTTGTCGATCACGCAGGCCTTGCGTGGGCCGGCCGACGCGGGCGTGCCGGCCGGCAATGCGGGGCTGCCGAAGCAGGCGGCGGCGACATCACCATGGGCCAGTTCGATGTCGACGAAGTGCCATTCGCGGGTCTGTTCGTAGCGGGCTTTGGTGGTGTTGCGGTCCGAGTCGCGAAACTTGTCGGCCCAGGTGGCCTGGTGCGCAAGATCGGCAGGCGTGAGGCCGCTGGTGTCGCTGGCCAGCAGCGCCTTGATCTTGACGCGGACCTGCGGCTTCAGGGACGGGTCTGCCACCAACGCAATGACCTGGTGCCCCAGGTCCCCCCACGCAAAGGCAGGGCTGCAAACGCCGCAGCACCACCAAATCAACCACCGCACGCTCATCCCCGCTCCAGAAGTCTGGGCCCATGGTAGTGCGCCAAGCCGTGCCGCTAGCGCGCCGCGCTGACAAAGCGCAGGTGGGTGATTTCCGACGGCGCGCCGAAGCGCTTCGGCGGGCCCCAGTAGCCGGTGCCGCGGCTGGTGTAGACCCACAGGTCCTTCAGGCGGTGCAGCCCGGCGGTGAAGGGCTGCTGCAGGCGCACCAGAAAATTCCACGGCAGGAACTGCCCGCCATGGGTGTGGCCCGACAGCTGCAGGTGAAAGCCTGCCAGCGCGGCGGCGGCCGCACTGCGCGGCTGGTGGGCCAGCAGCACGCGAATGCGCGCGTGGTCCGGCGCTTCGTGCAGCGCCGCGTGCGGATCGCTGCGGTGAGACGGGTCGAAGTGGTGCGCGCTGTAGTCGGTCACGCCGGCCACCAGCAAGGACGCTTCACCATGCTCCAACACGACGTGTTCGTTGATCAGCACACACACGCCCAGGCGCCGCAGCTCGGCGATCCAGGCGTGGGCGCCGCAGTAGTACTCGTGGTTACCGGTAACGAAGTAGGTGCCGTGCCGGGAGCGCAGGCCGGCCAGCGGGGCCACATGGCGGCCGAGCTCGTCCACCGTTCCGTCGACCAGGTCGCCGGTGACGGCCACCATGTCCACACCCAGCCGGTTCACCGCGTCGACGATGGCCTGCAGGTAGCCGCGCCGGATGGTTGGGCCGATGTGGATGTCGCTGACCTGCGCAATGCTGAAGCCGTGCAGGCCGGCGGGCAGGTCGCGGATGGGGACGTCGATCACCACCACCGCGGCGGTGCGGCGGGCATTCCACAGCCCGATCAGCGTGATGGCGATGGCCGCCAGCGCGACAGCCGCGGCCGAGCGCATCGCCAGCGCCTGCCATTCGAATACTGCGGGTGAGAAGGCCAGCGCGAGTCGCGCGACCAGCAGGCCCGCGTCACGCATGACGGTCAGAACGAACAGCGACGAGCACAAGCCCATGAACAACAGGCCGGACCAGCTGAGCAGTTCGGAGAGTCGTTTGGATCGGACGCGGCGTGCGAGCAGGCCCCAGGGCGTCAGCAGCGCGGACAGGGTCAGGATGACGGCGAGCGTTGCCTGTGCCCAGTCGAGTTCCACCAAGGCGGGCAGCAAGCGCCAAGCGACGTACCCATGAAGAAGGGTGGAGAGCAGGGTCAGGGGCAGGAGCGACATGGGTGGCGGTGATTCGGCGTCCGTTGAAAGCGCAACGAGACTCATCATGTGCGGGCGCACGGGGGCGATTCAAGCAGACCGCGGCCGCCGCATGACCCCCTTACGGGGAGGGGGGCATTCAAGCCAGGTTGCGCAACTCCCGCAACGCCACCGACACCATCGCCAGGTCCACACCCTTGGCATCGCCCAGTTCGGCCAGCATTCTTTGGGCACGCTCCATGGGGTCGCGGTTGCGCTGCTCCCACGCGGCCAACATCTCGGCCGCACCGCCTTGGCCATGGCTGACCACGTCGTGGGCAATCGAGCGTTGCAGGCCGGCCAGGTCGTCGCCCAGCGCCACCTTGGCCAGCGTCTGCCAGTAGCTGTCGAAAGGCAAGGCGTCGATCTGCTGGCGCAGCCGGGCCAGGCCCAGGCGCTGGCCCAGGCCGGAGTGGACGTCGCTCACTTCTGCGAGCGGGCGCTGCGTGGCATCGGCGATCTCGGCGATGTCGAGTGCCGCGAACAGGCCGTCTGCGCAAAGAACGTCCTGCACGATGGGCGCGGGCACACCGGCTTGCGCCCAGGCCGCGGCGCGCGCCGAGGTGGGCCCCTCGGATGCGAGCCGCGCACGCAGGGTGTCGACCGCCGGCGCAAAACGCTTGACGACCTGCTCCATCGGCTCGGCCAGGCGCCGCGAGCGCAAGAACCAGGTGGTGGCGTGGGTGCCCAGCCGGCCCAGCTCGTTGATCATTTGCGCCTGCACCGCGTCGCCCACGCTGTTGTCCAGCGCCTCGATCTGCTGCCACAGCGGCACGTAGCCGAACACCTCGCGCGTGGCCAGGTAAGCACGCACCACCAGCGCCGGCTTGGCACCCGTTGCTTCGCTGAGCCGGTGCACGAAGGTCGAGCCAACGCGGTTGACCATGCTGTTGAGCACGTGCGTGACGATGATCTCGCGCTTGAGCGGGTGGCGCGGAATGTAGGCGCCGTATTTGTCACGCAGCAGCGCCGGGAAGTAGCGCTCCAGCGCCTGGCCGATCCACGGGTCTTCGGGCAGGTCGGAGGCCATCAGCTCGTCGGACAGCCACATCTTGCTGTAGGCCAGCAGCACCGCCATCTCGGGGCTGGTGAGGCCCACACCGCGCGCCTTGCGCTCCTTGATCTGGTCGTCGGTGGGCAGGTACTCGATGCCGCGGTTGAGTTGCCCGATGCGTTCGAGAAAGCGGATGAAGCGCGCCTGCTGGTCGATCAGCGCCACGCCTTGCCGCCCGGCGATGGACAGCGCCTGGGTCTGGAAGTAGTTGTCGCGCAAGACGAGCGCGGCAACGTCGTCGGTCATCCTGGGCAGCAAGGTGTTGCGCTGCTTCAAGGTCATCTCGCCGTCGCTGATGGCCAGGCCGAGCAGGATCTTGATGTTGACCTCGTGGTCCGAGGTGTCCACGCCGGCCGAGTTGTCAATCGCGTCGGTGTTGATGCGCACACCGGCCCCGCTGTTGCCAAAGAGCGCCGCTTCGACGCGCCCGCGCTGCGTGCACCCCAGGTTGCCGCCTTCGGCCACCACCTTGCAGCGCAGCTCCGCGCCGTTGATGCGCAGCGCGTCGTTGGCGCGGTCGCCCACGTCGGCATGCGTCTCGGTGCTGGCCTTGATGTAGGTGCCGATGCCGCCGTTGTAGAGCAGGTCGGCGGGGGCCTTCAGGATCGCGCTGAGCAGTTCGGTGGGGGTGAGCTTGCCGGCCGTGATGCCGAGCACGGCCTGCGCCTGGGGCGAGATCGGAACCGACTTTTCCGAGCGCGCCCAGACACCGCCGCCAGCCGAGATGAGCTGGCTGTCGTAGTCCATCCACGACGAGCGCGGCAGCTTGAATAGCCGTTCGCGCTCGACAAAGCTGGCTGCCGCGTCGGGGTTGGGGTCGATGAAGATGTGGCGGTGGTCAAAGGCCGCGAGCAGCCGGATGTGGCGCGACAACAGCATGCCGTTGCCGAACACGTCGCCCGACATGTCGCCGACACCGACGACCGTGAAAGCCGTGGTTTGTGTGTCGACCGCGAGTTCGCGGAAATGGCGCTTCACGCTCTCCCACGCGCCACGCGCGGTGATGCCCATGGCCTTGTGGTCGTAGCCCACGCTGCCGCCGGAGGCAAACGCGTCGCCCAGCCAGTGGCCGTATTCGGCGCTGACGGCGTTGGCGTAGTCCGAGAAGGTGGCCGTGCCCTTGTCGGCCGCGACCACCAGGTAGGGATCGTCCCCATCAACACGCACGACCTGCGGCGGCGCCACGGGCTGGCCGCCGGCCAGGTTGTCGGTCAGGTCCAGCAGCGCGCGCAGGTAGTCCTGATAACAGGCAACGCCTTCCTTCAGGTAAGCCTCGCGGTCCGACGCTGGCGGCGCCTTCTTCAGCACGAAGCCGCCCTTGCTGCCGACCGGCACGATGACGGTGTTCTTCACCATCTGCGCCTTCACCAGCCCCAGCACCTCGGTGCGAAAGTCTTCCGGCCGGTCCGACCAGCGCAGCCCGCCGCGCGCCACCTTGCCACCGCGCAGGTGAATGCCTTCGAAGCGCGGCGAATACACCGAGATTTCGTACAGTGGCCGCGGCTCGGGCAGGCCCGGCACCTTGGCCGAGTCGAGCTTGAAACTGAGGAATCCGCGGCGTGGCCCGGGCGCGCCCGAGTGGCCGACGCCGGTGCGCCAGAAGTTGGTGCGCAACGTGGCTTGAATCAAGGCCAACAGCTGGCGCAGCGCGCGGTCTTCCTGCAGGTTGCTGACCTTCTCGAGCGCCTTCTCGATGCCGTTGACTTGCGCGGTGGCACCCTGCTCATCGTGCGCTTTCGGGTCGAAGCGCAGCTTGAACAAACCCACCAGCATGCGGGCGATGCGCGGGTGCGCCGCCAACGTCGCTTCGATGGCCGCTTGCGACAGCGCAAAACCGATCTGCTTGAGATACTTGGCATACGCGCGCAGCACCATGATCTCGTCGGGCGACAGGCCGGCGCGCAGCACCAGGCGGTTGAAGTCGTCGCTTTCCAGCTCGCCGCGGAAGACCCGCGCAAAGGTGTCTTCGAACAGCCGCGCCAGCGCTTCGGGCTCGATGTCGTCGGACACGGCGGCCTGCAGCTCGAAGTCGTGCAGCGAGATGCTGTCGTTCGAGGCCGTGGCGGCACCGGCCTGCGCGGCGCCGATGCGGTGGTTGTGCTCACCCAGCACGCGCACGCCCATGTGTTCGAGCATCGGCAGGCTGTCGGACAGCACCACCGCGCCGCCGAGCCGGTAGACCTTGAAGCCGAGCGCACCGGGCTCGGCGCCCAGCGGCCGGTACAGCGCCAGCGCCAACGGGCTCTCGGCCGACAGGCTGGCGATCTTCAGCACATCGGGCACGGCCGCGCGGGCGCTGACCCGCTCGCGGTAGCCGAGCGGGAAGCCGGCGCTCCAGAGCTTGAACAACTCGAGGCCGCGGGCTTCGCCAACGGCTTCGATCAAGGCGTCGCGCAAATCGTCGTCCCAGCGCCGCGCGGCGGCCGCGAGTTGGGCCTCGACCTCCTTGCGCTCGACCGCCGGCACCTGGCCGGGCGTGGTGCGCACGGTGAAGTGAATCCGCGCCAGGATGGCATCGCTGAGCTGGACTTCGAACTCCGCGCCGCTGCCGCCAAACGCGGCCACCAGGAGGCGCTGGAACTTGATGCGCAGGTCGGTTGAGTAGGCCTCGCGCGGCACGTAGACCAGGCAGGAAACGAAGCGGTCGAACGGATCCCGGCAGACGAACAGGCGCAAGCGCTGGCGCTCGCCCAAAGCAAGGATGCCCAGGGATGTCTCATACAGGTCGTCGTCGGAAATCTGGAACAGGTCGTCGCGCGGATAGGTTTCCAGAATGTGCTGCAGCGCCTTGGCCAGGTGGCCGCCCGGCGGCAAGCCGGCGCGCGTGGTGATGGCCTCGACCCGGCCGCGCAGCAGCGGGGTTTCCGACACCCGCGCGCTGTACGCGGTGGAGGTGAACAGGCCGATGAAGCGGTGCTCGCCGATCACCTCGCCGGCGGGGTTGTAGCGTTTGATGCCCACGTAGTCGGTGTAGCCGGGGCGGTGCACGGTGGCGCGTGTGTTGGCCTTGGTGATCAACAGCGGCGGCACCGGTGCGCGCGCCATCGCCCGGGCATTGGCCGGCAGCGCCGAGAAGCTGGCGGACAGCTTCTCTTGCGCGCTTTCGCGCAGCAGTCCCATGCCGCTGCCGGACACCAGCTGAAGCGCGTCCTCGCCTTTGTCGGAGACGAGGTCATGGCAGCGGTAGCCCAGCAAGGTCATGTGGTCCTCGGCCAGCCATTGCAGGAAGGCGAGGCTCTCCTTCACCTGCGCCGCGGGAAGCGTCGCCGGCGCGGCTTCCAGTTCGGCAATTGCCTTGCGCAGCTGCGCCGTCATCGGCTTCCAGTCTTCCACCGCGGCGCGCACGTCGCTCAGCACACGCTCGATGCCCGCGACCAGCTCGGCACGCTGGCGCGGGTCGACCATGCGGTCGACCTCGATGTGCATCCACGATTCGCGCCGGGTACCGGGCGCGTCGGCCGCTTCGCTGCGCGGCTGAATGGACAGCAGCTGGCCCTGGGCGTCGCGCGCCACCGCGTAGATCGGGTGCACGATCAGGTGCAGCGTCAGGCCCTGGCGGTTGATCTCCATCGTGGTGGTGTCGACCAGGAACGGCATGTCGTCGTTGACGATGTCGATCACCGAATGGCGCGACGCCCAGGCGTTTTCCGCCACCGCCGGGCTCAGCACCCGCACCAGCGTCTGCCCGGGGTTGCGCCGGGCACCGAACTGCCAGTGCGACAGCAGCGCGCCGAGCAGGTCTTCGGGGGTGCGCGCGCCCAGGTCGTCGGTGTCCAGGCGGCGGAAGTATTCGCGTCCGAAGGCGTCGACCAGGGGCCGCTGGGCGGGCTGGAGTCGGGCCGCGGCGAGGGCCAGCACCGCGTCGATCCGTTCGCGCTGGAGCGCTTCGTGGGGGGCTGTCATCGCTTTGTCTCCTTGTTGTGGTGAGCCGGCCGCCGGGCTTGCCGAGCCCGTTGCCGATGCACCGCGCGAGCTTACGCCCGCACCCGCCGAGTGGAATGCGGTTTTGCCGGACCCGGGCGCAGGTTTCGTCGGCCGTGCAGGGTGTTCCGAGACGCCGGCCTTGGGGCGCAGGGCCGTGCTACATTGCAACCCATGTTGTCCCGCGCCTATTTTTTTGCGTACTTCTGGTTCTCGCACCGCTCGGCGGCCGGAGAGACAAGCGCGTAGGCACAAATCAAACGCACAAGATCTTCGACAAACCGCCGGGCACCCCCCGGCGGTTTTTTTTGTCCTGTGCATCGCCCATCAGAAACCCCACAGGAGTTGACCGCCATGCCATCAAAGTCCAGTAACGCCGGCGAGGGCCGCTATGCGCTCAGTGAACGCACCAGCCGCACCGACGACGAGAGGATCGTCGACGTGACGCCGCTGCCGCCGCCGGAGCACCTGATCCGCTTCTTCCCGATTGCCGGCACGCCGGTGGAGGCCTTGATCGCCGACACCCGCGCCGCCATCCGCCGCATCATGCAGCGCAAGGACGATCGGCTGCTGGTCATCATGGGGCCGTGTTCGATCCACGACCCGGCCGCCGCGCTGGAATACGCGCGCAAGCTGAAAACCCAGCGTGATCGGTATGCCGACACGCTGGAGATCGTGATGCGCGTGTACTTCGAGAAGCCGCGCACCACGGTGGGTTGGAAGGGCCTCATCAACGACCCGTACCTGGACGAGAGTTACCGCATCGACGAAGGCCTGCGCATGGGCCGCCAGCTGCTGCTGGAGATCAACCGGCTGGGCATGCCGGCCGGCAGCGAGTTCCTGGACGTGATCTCGCCGCAGTACCTGGGCGACCTGATCGCCTGGGGCGCGATCGGCGCGCGCACCACCGAGAGCCAGGTGCACCGCGAACTGGCCTCGGGCTTGAGCGCACCGATCGGCTTCAAGAACGGCACCGACGGCAACATCAAAATAGCCATCGACGCGATTCAATCCGCCGCCCGGCCGCACCACTTTCTGTCAGTGCACAAAAATGGCCAAGTCGCCATCGTCGAAACCAAGGGCAACCGCGACTGCCACGTGATCCTGCGCGGCGGCAAGACGCCCAACTACGACGCCGTGCATGTGGCGGCGGCCTGCAAGGAGATCGAAGCGGCCAAGCTCGATTGCACCTTGATGGTGGACTGCAGCCATGCCAACAGCAGCAAGCAGTACGAACGCCAGGTCATGGTGGCGCGCGACGTGGCGGCGCAGTTGAAGGGCGGCAGCCCCTGCATCTTCGGGGTGATGGTCGAAAGCCACCTGGTCGCCGGGGCGCAGAAGTTCAGCGCCGGCAAGGACGACCCGGCCCAGCTGAACTACGGTCAGAGCATCACCGACGCGTGTATTGGATGGGAGCACTCACTTGAGGTTATAGGTATGTTGGGTGAGGCAGTCAAGGCGCGGCGCGAGCAAACTGTCGAGTGAGTGCGGCGGGAAGAGCGCATCGGCTGGGTGGTTTTGTGGCCCGGACTGGAAAATCGGACCATCGCTGAATTTCAAGTCCGCTTGGGGATTGGCTTGCAATCTAGGGTAAACCCGGTAAGCAACCGCAACATTTCTGGCCGCGGGGCGGTTGACGGGTTGGAATGCGCCCTCTTGCAACCGATCCTTTAGGAGGACTCCATGATCAATCCCTCAACCCTCACCCGTTCGTCCATCGTTGCCGCCGTGATGGCTGCCTTTGCGTTGACTGCTGCCGGGCAGTCCACCGCCGCCGAGCCGATGGCCAAAGACAAGGCCGCGATCGAGGCCGCCTTTGCCAAGGCCGATGTCAATGCAGACGGCAAGCTGTCCAAGGAAGAGGCGTCGGCGCTGCCGGCCGTCGGTGCCAAGTTCGCCGAGCTCGACAAGAACAAGGACGGCTTCTTGTCGCTGGCCGAGTTCGCGGCGGGTTTCACGGCCAGCTGATGGTGATTGGAGCCGGCCGGCCGCGATTGGCCGGTGGGCTCTGTGGGTCCGCATTCGAGCGGACTGAGGCCTGATCCCCAGGCCAAGGACGCGGCCGCTCGCAAGGGAGGTCGCGTTTCTTCGTCAGGCTTCGTTGCGGGCCAGCCGCTCGCTCTTCCAGTAGACGTCGTCGCCCCCCAGCCCGTCCAGGTTAGCGCGGTTGAGCACGCGGGCCAGCACGAACAGCAGATCGCTGAGGCGGTTCAGGTACTGGCGGGCCTCGGCACGCACCGCCTCCTGCTGGGCCAGCGCCACCACGGCGCGTTCGGCGCGGCGCGCCACGGTGCGGCCCACATGCGCCAGCGCGGCGCTGCGGGTGCCGGCCGGCAGGATGAACTCCTTCAGCCGCGGCAAGCTCGCGTTGTAGTGCGCCAGCGCTTCGTCCAGGTGCAACACGGCGTCCATCTTGAGCAGCGCGTAGCCCGGGATCGACAGCTCGCCGCCCAGGTTGAACAGCTCATGCTGGATCACGACCAGCAGTTCGCGCACGTCCACCGGCAGGGGCTCGGCGAGCAGCACGCCCAGGTTGGAGTTGAGTTCGTCCACATCGCCCAGGGCCATCACGCGCAGGTGGTCCTTGGAGACGCGGGTGCCGTCGCCCAGGCCGGTGGTGCCGTCGTCGCCGGTGCGGGTGGCTATTTGTGTGAGTCGGTGGGCCATGGCGCACATGGTAGCGGGTCGCCTGCCTAGAATGCGTCTTAGGCCATATCGCCAAGGCCCGGAGAAAGCCCGCCATGAACGCACCGATTCCCACCCACGTTCTTCCAAGCTACGACGCGCGGCCAGTGCCCGCGGCGATGTTGGCGGCATTGAAGGAGCGTTTCGGGCTGCGCTGCTCGACGGCGCTGGCGGTGCGCGAGCAGCATGGCCGGGACGAGTCGCCGTTCGATGTGCCGCCGCCCGAAGTGGTGGTGTTCGCGGAAAGCACCGAGGAGGTTGCATTCGTTGTGCAACTCGCCGACCAGCATGCCGTGCCGGTGATCCCGTTTGGTGTCGGTTCATCGCTCGAAGGCCACCTGCTGGCGGTGCAGGGCGGTGTGAGCATCGACCTGGCGCGCATGAACCGGCTCGTGAGTGTCAACGCCGAAGACCTGACCGTGACGGTGCAGGCCGGCGTGACGCGCAACCAGCTCAACCGCGAGATCAAGGACAAGGGGCTGTTCTTCCCCATCGACCCCGGCGCCGACGCTTCGCTGGGCGGCATGTCGGCCACCCGCGCCAGCGGTACCAACGCGGTGCGCTACGGCACGATGCGCGACAACGTGCTGGCCCTCACCGTGGTGACCGCGCAGGGCGAGGTCATTCACACCGGCACGCGGGCGCGCAAGTCCAGCGCCGGCTACGACCTGACGCGGCTGTTCGTCGGCAGTGAAGGCACGCTGGGGGTGATGACCGAGATCACGCTCAAGCTGTACCCGCTGCCCGAGGCGGTGTCGGCGGCGGTGTGCCACTTCCCGGATGTGGGCGCGGCGGTCAACACCACCATTCAGGTCATCCAGATGGGTGTGCCGATCGCGCGCTGCGAGCTGCTCGATGCCCACGCGGTGCGGGCGGTGAACGCGCACGACAAGCTCGGTCTGCTGGAGCGGCCGATGCTGCTGATGGAGTTCCACGGCAGCCCGGCCAGCGTGCAGGAGCAGGCGGCCACGGTGCAAGAGATTGCGAGCGAATTTGGCGGCGAAGATTTTCAATGGGCCACCACGCCGGAGGAGCGCACCCGGCTGTGGACGGCGCGCCACCACGCCTACTTTGCCGGCCTGCAGATGAAGCCCGGTTGCCGAACCGTGACGACCGACACCTGTGTGCCGATCTCACGCCTGGCCGAGTGTGTGACGCAGGCGCTGGCCGAGGCCGAAGCCGCCGGCATCGCCCACTACCTGGTGGGCCACGTGGGCGACGGCAACTTCCACATCGCCTACCTGATCGACCCGGCCATTCCGGCCGAGCGCGACACCGCGGAGCGCCTGAACAACACGCTGGTGCAGCGCGCGTTGGGCATGCAGGGCACCTGCACCGGCGAACATGGCATCGGGCTGCACAAGCAGGGCTTCCTGATCGACGAGGCCGGCGCCGGCGCGGTGGCCATGATGCGCACGCTCAAGCGCGCGCTCGACCCGAAGAACATCATGAACCCGGGCAAGATCTTTGCGCTGTAGCTCGCAGGCCCACGCTGCCGGGTTGAGGACGACGAGGTGCCGATGAACCTCGCCGAGTGCCTGAAGGCGCAAACCCGCGCGCTGCACACCGAGCTGGAGCGCAGCGCGCTGATGGGCTCGTTGCTGCGCGGCGAGATGAAGCGCGCGCCCTACTGCGCGCTGCTGCGCAACCTGCACGCGCTCTACGCGGCCCTGGAGCCCGCGCTGGAGCGGCACGCCGAGCACCCCGGCGTGGCGCCGGTGTTTTTTGCGCCGCTGTTCCGAAGCCAGGCGCTGGCGGACGACCTGGCCGTGCTTCATGGCCCCGGCTGGCAGCACGAGATCGACACCCAGCCGGCGGCGCGCCGCTACGTGCTGCACCTGCGCGGCCTCGCCGCTGACCGCCCGGAGCTGCTCGTCGCGCACGCCTATGTGCGCTACCTCGGTGACCTGAGCGGCGGCCAGTTGCTGCGCCGCATCGTGGCCAGCAGCCTGGGCCTGGCCGACGCGCGCGGCACGAGCTTCTACGACTTTGGCAGCCGCGCCGATGTCGCCGTGCACGTGCAGGCGTTTCGCGCGGGACTCGGGCGAGTGGCTGACGATGCGGCCGCGGTGGCCGCCATCGTGGCCGAGGCCACGCTGTCGTTCCAGCTGCATCAACAGCTGTTCAGGGCGCTGGCTGGCGAGGTGTGCGCGCCAGCGGCGGCCGCCAACGCTACAGCGGTGAGTTGAACGTGCGCACGCGGGCGTAAAGCGCGGCCGCGCGTTTGGTGGAGGCTTCGAGTTCTTCGAGCAAGGGTGCCACCGCGGGGCTCGCGCCATCGGCGATGTCCATCGCCGCCAGGCTGGCATTGGCAAGAATGGCGGAGATCAAGGCGTCGGGCTCGCGCGTGCCGCGGGCTTGCGCGTTGGCGATCAGCTGATCGCGGCCCGCCGCCGACAGAGACTGCTCCAGGTGGCGGCGTGCGGCCGCGGCGCGTTGGCTTTCGGTCTGGTCTTCCAAGATGAGGAAGAAGCCCATCACCGAGCCGTCGCGCGACGGCACCACTTCCGCGCGCAGGGCCACCGGCAGCTGCGCGCCGGCCCCCAGGGCCAGCGCGGCTTCGCCGCGCCAGGGTGTGCGCTCGCGGGCCAGCGCCGTCAACCTGCGGCGCGCCTGTTCGGGCTCGGTGAACAGGTCGGCAAGCTCTCCGAGCCCGGCGCCGTCTTCGGGCGTGCGCCGGGCCAAGGTGAAGAACGCCTCGTTGGCGAACAGCACGCGCTGGTTCATGTCGGCGATGACCACAGGCTGTTTGGAGCTTGCCACCGCGCCGCGAATCTGCCCCAGCTGATGTTCGGCGATCAGCAGGCGCACCGCGTTGATTTGAACCACGATGTCGGTCAACGACGCTCCGAAGGCGCGTGCCAGCGTGATCTCGCCGCCGGACCAGGGCAGCGCGGTGCCGCGC
Organism: Methylibium sp.; assembly: GCA_031378125.1. Classification (GTDB taxonomy): domain Bacteria; phylum Pseudomonadota; class Gammaproteobacteria; order Burkholderiales; family Burkholderiaceae_C; genus LGRD01. The sequence continues at coordinate 12,632 of JANNDW010000472.1, forward strand.
ACGATTTCGGACCACGCCGCGAATGAGCGCCGGGGCGACAGCTCCAGCGGGTCGTTGCCGACCATCGGCTTGGTCGGGTCGCCGCCCCAGGTGACGCTGAGCAACTGCTCCTTGCGGAACCACATCAGGTATTCCGGCCGGGAGGCCGACAATTTCACGGCCAGCACACCGCTGGCCGTGGGCGTAAGCGACTGCAGTGCCGGGTTGGCGCGCGCCACCGAGGAGCAGCTGAACAGCCCGTCAAAGCTTTGTGCGTCTATCCATTGCATCAGCGCGCGCAACTCCGGCGTCGACGGCGCTTCACCCGAGGTCAGCACCTCGCCGTCGTAGAACAGCGCGGCGGCGGTGGCGTCCAGCGGTTGCAGCAGGGTGCGCGGATTGCGAAACAGGGCCAGGCGCCAGTCGCCCTCGGTGGAGGTGGCTTCGATCAGGCGCTGCTCCAACCGACGCACCTGAATCGCGACCTGCGCGTGGGTGTAGTTTTCGATCGCGGCAATGCGGGTGGACACCACCTCGGCCAGCAGGTCGCAGGCGGCGCGCACGGCAAAGCGCAGATTGCGCGGCGTGTCGTGGTGACAGGCGATCAAGCCCCACAGGCGCCCCTCGCGCACCAGTGAGATCACCAGCGTGGCGGTGACGCCCATGTTCTTGAGGTACTGCAGATGCAGCGGCGACATGCTGCGCAAATGGCACATCGACATGTCCAGCTCCTGGCCCGACCCCGGCGACAGGCGCGGCACCAGCGGCGCCGCTTCGCCGTGCACATCGACCAGCACCCGCAGCCGGTTGCGCAGGTAAAGCTCGCGCGCGCGCTGCGGGATGTCCGAGGCCGGGTAGTGATGACCCAGCAGCGATTCGAGCCGCGGGTCGCGCGCCTCGGCGATGATCTTGCCGTGCCCGTCCGGGTCGAACTTGTAGACCATCACGCGGTCGTAGCCGACCAGGTCGCGGAAGCTCCGCACCACGCCATCGGCCAGGATCCCGATGCTCGAGCTGGTGCTGAAGCGCTCGACGGCGCTGCCCAGCATTTCGATCAACTTCGCGCCGTCGACATGGACTGTTTCGACCGCGATCCGGGCCGCCTCGACGGGTTCCAGTTCGACGATCAGCGCGCCGCCGGGCTCGCGGTGTACGCTGCCTTCGAATGCGCACGGCCGGCCGAACGCGAGCACGTGGCAGCGCAACGGCGCTGGCTCGGCCAGGTCGGGCGAGGCCGACAGTTCGCGAACGCGCGCCTCGATGTCGCCACCGAGCTCAGTCACCCGCAGATTCAGCAAACCCAGCGCAGGCGCCCCCAGCAGAAGCTGTGCATTCGCGCTGATCTGCACGATGCGCAGTTGAGGTTCGCGCAGCGCGAGCAAAAGCCCATACGGTTGCACCGAACCGGCGAGGTGAATCAGCTCACGCTCGCAATTGGTGAGATCAGCCTGGCCGAAGGCGGGGCCGGTGCTCACCGCGAAGCGTCCGGCGCGGGCTCGTTTTGTGGGGCGCCGCGACCGCCCGCCAGCCGCCGCCGACGACGGCTCAGACTGGCGCCGCTGATCCCGAGCGCGCCGGCGGTCGCCGCGGCGCCGTCACAACGCCGCGCCGCGGCGTCGATGACATGGCGCTCCACCAGCGCGGCCACTTCGCGCAGCACCTCGGGAAGCGCCAGTTCGCCCAGCCTCGCCGCGATCCGTTCAACCGCCGCGCCGAGCATTTCAACCGGCTCGGCGGCCCGGGCGGCCGCGGCGTGGCCCAACGCGTGGATCGTGAAACCGATGCACTCCTGATCACCCTCGGCGAGCAAGGCCGCCGAGACTTCCACCGCCGCCGGTTGTGCTTCGGGCCGGCGCAGCCGGGCAGCGCTGCGGCGTGTGATGCCTTCGCGCCGCACCCGCGGGATCAACACCTCAAGCAGGTCATCGGCGCCGACGATCCAGTCCTGCAGCGAGCGTCCTTTGACCTCGACCTCGGCGTCAACCTGCGCCAGGTTCAGGAACGCGGGGTTGGCGGCGAGGATTCGTCCGCTGGAATCGGTGACGACGATGCTGTCGCTGGCGGCATCCACCAGACGGGCCAGCGTGGCGCTGCGGTCGGCGGGGGATTCGGGGGCATCCACGGGGCGCACGCGCACCAGCAGCCGGATCGTGTCGTCGGCCCGGAACGGGGTGGCCGCGACATGGGTGGTCGTCACCTTGCCGTTCAGGCGCGCGCGTATCTCGGCCGGCTGCCCGAGCTGGCGCGAGGTGGACAGCAGTTCTTCCACCGCGCCGCGCGAGCGGTGCTCGAAACCGAAGGTCACGGGCCGGCCCTCCAGTTGAGCGATGGCCATGTCGAACAGCAGCGCGGCGGCCTGATTGGCTTGCAGAATCCGCAACGACTGCGCGTCGACGACCAGCACCGCATCGTTGGCCACCTGGAACAGCAGCCGGTAGCGGGCCTCGGACTGGCGGGTGCGCCAGTAGCCACGCTCCATCTCGCGCTGCACATCAACGAAGCGCTGCTGTATCGCCGCCACGGCCCGCAGGTCTCTGCCCACCACCAGCACCGGGCCCCGCTCGCCGAGCCGCATGGCGGTGTAGGCCACCGGGATGTCGACCCCGGTCGACGACGGGTGATTGACTTCGCGGCGCCGCGCAAACCCGGTGGACGCGACATCCTTGAGCAGCAGGCCGACCTTGGCCCGGGTGTCGCCGGTGACGGTGTCGACCCACGCGCGGCCGACCCACTGGTCAGCGGATGGCGCCAGGGGCGCGCTACCCTGCACGACGTTCAGGACGACGCCATCCGCGTCCAGCACCAGCGCAATGTCGCTGGCGAGCGAGACGAAGGCCTCGGCCAGTTGCGGCGCCCAGGAGGACAGGGCGCTGAGATCAGCGTGTTCACCCGTCAGCGCGCTCATCAGGCAAGCTCCGTGCTGCGCACTGCGGTATTCGCCTTGGGGCTGAGGCCGGACACAAACAGTCCCTGCGGACTGTTTGTCGCCTGCCGAAGGCCATCGGCCACTGGCCGATGGCGGCCCGGCGGGCTCATGTGTGGGCCCCGGCGGAGGCAAGGGGCGGCTGCTTCATGGCGGTTGGATCCCGAGGCGAAAGTGGTTGATTCAGGCCCGCTGGCGCAGGGCGGATCGGCACGAGACTTGACGTTGGCGATGCAGCGCCGACCTGGGTCTGCGCTCGACGCAGAGAGCCATCAAATTCTACGCCGCGCCACTGCCGCATGGCACGGCGCTCGCACCCCTGTGGCCCACGCCGCCAGGGCGGCTCCGTCAGGCGTCTTGGTGCGGGGGCGCCGGGACCGACCAGCGGGTGGCCACATCGCCGACGGCGTCCACGCTTTCCAGGTGCACGCCAAATCCCCACAAGCGCGCCACGTGCTTCAGCACTTCCTGGCCGCTGTCGTGCAAGGGGCGCGCGTTGTGCTGGGTGTGGCGCAAGGTGAGGGAGCGATCACCGCGCAGGTTCACGCTCCAAACCTGGATGTTGGGTTCGCGGCTGCCCAGGTCGTACTGGCGGCTCAGTGATTCGCGCAAGCGGCGGTAGCCTGCGTCGTCGTGAATGGCGCAGACCTCGAGCTCTTTTTCCTTCTCGTCATCGTTGATGGCGAACAGGCGCATTTCACGCATCAGGTTGGGCGACAGGTACTGGCCGATGAAGCTTTCGTCCTTGAAGTTGCGCATCGCCTGGTCGAAGGTTTCCAGCCAATCGGAGCCTGCCATCTCGGGGAACCAGAGCCGGTCTTCGTCGGTGGGTTCTTCACAGATGCGCTTGATGTCGGTGTACATCGCAAACCCCAGCGCATAGGGGTTGATGCCGCTGTACGCCTTGTGGCCGACCGGCGGCTGGTACACCACGTTGGTGTGCGACTTGAGCCACTCGATCATCACGCCATCGCTCAAGTGGCCATCGTCGTACAGGGTGTTGAGCAGGTGGTGGTGCCAGAAGGTGGCCCAGCCTTCGTTCATGACCTGCGTCTGGCGCTGCGGGTAAAAGTACTGCGCCACTTTGCGCACGATGCGCACGATCTCGCGCTGCCAGGGTTCGAGCAGCGGCGCGTGCTTCTCGATGAAGTACAGCAGGTTTTCCTGCGGCTCCTCCGGGAAACGTTTCGCCGCGGCCTCTTCGGCCGCCTTGCCGGCCTTGCGCGGCAAGGTCCGCCACATGTCGTTGACCTGCTGCTGCGCGTAGGCGGCGCGGTCCTTGCGGGCGGCCAGTTCCTGGGCGAGCGACTTGCGATTCGGCCGGCGGTAGCGGTCCACGCCATGGTTCATCAACGCGTGGCAGCTGTCGAGCAGCTGTTCCACGGCTTCCAGGCCATGGAGCTCTTCGCAGCTCGCCACATAGTTTCGGGCGTAGACCAGGTAGTCGATGATGGACGCCGCGTCGGTCCACATGCGAAACAGGTAATTGCCCTTGAAGAAGCTGTTGTGACCGTAGGCGGCGTGGGCGATCACGAGGGCCTGCATGGCCATCGTGTTCTCTTCCATCAGGTAGCTGATGCAGGGGTTGGAGTTGATGACGATCTCATACGCCAGCCCCATGTGGCCACGCTTGTAGTTCTTCTCGGTGGAGATGAACTCCTTGCCGTAGCTCCAGTGGCGGTAGTTCACCGGCATGCCCACCGATGCGTAGGCGTCCATCATCTGCTCGGCAGTGATGATCTCCAGCTGGTTCGGGTAGGTGTCCAGGCCGAAGCGCCGCGCGGTGGCGCGGATGACGCTGTGGTATTGCTCGATCAGCTCGAACGACCAGTCGCTCGGAGCGGGCAGCGGCTGGGTGGCCCGGGTGGGCTTCACCAGGTCGGCGGCCCGCATGGCGCGGCGCGTCGAAAGCTCGGGTGCCTTGGGTATGCCAAGCGATGCGATCGGCGGTCGTGTCGCGGTCGTGTTTCGGGTCATGTCGCAGCGCCTTCCTTTTTGAACAGCTCGCGGAACACCGGGTAGATCTGCGCGGCCTCGGTCACCTTGCGCATCGCGAAGACCTTGGTCTGCTCCGCCAGCTGGGCGTATTCGTCCCACAGATTCTGCTCTTCCTCGGCCACCTGCACATAGGCAAAGTAGCGGCACATCGGCAGGATCTTGTCGGCCAGCAGTTCGCGGCAGCGGCCGCTGTCATGGTGCCAGTTGTCGCCGTCGCTGGCCTGTGCGCCATAGATGTTCCATTCGGCCGTCGGGTAGCGTGCGCGGGCGATCTCTTCCATCAGCACCAGCGCACTGGACACCACGGTGCCGCCGGTTTCGGTGGCGTGAAAGAAGTTCTGCTCGTCCACTTCCTGCGCCTGCGTGTGGTGGCGGATGAAGACGAGGTCGATCTTTTCGTAATGCCGCGTCAGGAACAGGTACAGCAGGATGAAAAAGCGCTTGGACAAGTCTTTGCGGGCCTCGTCCATGGAGCCTGAAATGTCCATCAGGCAAAACATCACGGCCTTCGAGGTGGGCACCGGCACACGCACGCGGCTGCGGTAGCGCAGGTCGATCGGGTCGAGGTACGGAATGCGGCCGATGCGAGCCCGCAGCGCCTCGATTTCGAGTTCGAGTTCGGCAATCTCGCGTTTGACATGCGCCTGGTCGGGCTGGCGCTTGAGCTCGGCGAGCCGGTCTTCGAGTTGCAGCAGTTCCTGGCGCGGCCCCGAGCCGATGGCGATGCGCCGGCCGATGGCGCCACGCATGGAGCGCACCACGTGCAGGTTGGCCGGGTTGCCGGCGCTGGAGAAGCCGGCGCGATGTGTCTTGTACTCGGGCGTCTCGGCCAGCGTGGTGCGCGTCAAGTTGGGCAAGGCCAGGTCGTCGAAGAAGACCTGCATGAACTCTTCCTTGCTGAGGTGGAAGACAAAATCGTCGTCGCCTTCGCCGGAATCGCTGGCCTTGCCGCCGCCGCCCGAACCCCCGCCGCCTTTGGGCCGTTCGATGCGGTCGCCTCGAACATAGTCCTGGTTACCCGGGTGCACGGTCTCGCGACGGCCCCCCTGGCCGTGGCCGAACACGGGTTCGCTGATGTCGCGCTTGGGGATGTGGATGTCTTCGCCGTTCGCGATGTCACGGATGCCGCGGCCATCGACGGCGCGCTTGACCGCCTCGCGAATCTGCTCCTTGTGGCGGCGCAGAAAGCGCTCGCGGTTGCCGATCGACTTGTTCTTGCCGGCCAACCGTCGATCGATGATCTGTTGCATCAACGCACTCGCAAATCGTTACGAGGGCGCTCGGGCCCGAGCGCCCGGCCGCCCGAAGCCGGGCCCGATCCCCTTGGGGGATCGGTTGCGGTACTCCGCGACCGAGGGGCTGTCATCTCTACGAACTCTTGCGAACCCGCAAGTACCACTCGCAGAGCAAACGTACTTGCTTTGACGTGTAGCCCTTGGCGACCATGCGCGTGACGAAGTCTTCGTGTTTCTTGGCCTCGTCGGCGCTGGCTTTGGCATTGAAGCTCACGACGGGCAGCAACTCCTCGGTGTTGGAGAACATCTTCTTCTCGATCACCGTGCGCAACTTTTCGTAGCTGGTCCAGGCCGGGTTGTTGCCGGCGTTGTTGGCGCGCGCCCGCAGCACGAAGTTGACGATCTCGTTGCGGAAGTCCTTCGGGTTGCTGATGCCGGCGGGCTTTTCGATCTTCTCCAGCTCGGCGTTCAGCGACGAGCGGTCGAACACCTCGCCGGTGTCGGTGTCGCGGTACTCGTGGTCCTGGATCCAGTAGTCGGCATAGGTGACGTAGCGGTCGAAGATGTTCTGGCCGTACTCGCTGTAGCTTTCCAGATAGGCGGTCTGGATTTCCTTGCCGATGAACTCGGCATAGCGCACCGACAGGTGCTCCTTGATGAAGGCCAGGTACTTCTGCTCGGTCTCTGGCGGGAACTGCTCGCGCTCGATCTGCTGCTCCAGCACGTACATCAGGTGAACCGGGTTGGCGGCAATTTCGGTGCTGTCGAAGTTGAACACCTTGGAGATGATCTTGAAGGCGAATCGGGTCGAGATGCCGCTCATGCCTTCGTCGACACCGGCGTAGTCGCGGTACTCCTGGAAGCTCTTGGCGCGCGGGTCGGTGTCTTTCAGATTCTCGCCGTCGTACACCAGCATCTTGGAGTAGAGGCTGGAGTTTTCGGGCTCCTTCAGCCGCGTCAGGCTGGCAAACTGCGACATCATCTTCAGGGTGCCCGGTGCGCAGGTGGCCTTGGCCAGCGATGAGCCGCGCAGCAGCTTCTCGTAGATCTTGATCTCTTCGCTGACCCGCAGACAGTACGGCACCTTGACGATGTAGATGCGGTCCAGGAAGGCCTCGTTGTTCTTGTTGTTGCGGAAGGTTTTCCACTCGCTTTCGTTGCTGTGCGCCAGCACGATGCCGTCGAACGGAATGGCGCCGAAACCTTCGGTGCCCTTGAAGTTGCTTTCCTGCGTGGCGGTCAACAGCGGGTGCAGCACCTTGATCGGCGCCTTGAACATTTCGACGAATTCCAGCAGGCCCTGGTTGGCCAGGCACAGGCCGCCGGAGAAGCTGTAGGCATCGGGGTCGTCCTGCGCAAAGGTCTCTAGCTTGCGAATGTCGACCTTGCCGACCAGGCTGGAGATGTCTTGGTTGTTTTCGTCGCCCGGTTCGGTTTTGGCGATGCCGATCTGCTTGAGCACCGAAGGGAACCGTTTGACAACCTTGAACTTGCGAATGTCACCGCCGTGCTCTTCCAGGCGCTTGACGGCCCAAGGCGACAAGATGCGCTGCAGGTAGCGACGCGGAATGCCATATTCCTTTTCAAGAATGGGACCGTCTTCCTCGGCGTCGAACAATCCCAGCGGGGACTCGTTGACCGGCGAGCCCTTGATGGCATAGAAGGGCACGTCCTGCATCAGTTGCTTGAGTCGTTCGGCAATCGACGACTTGCCGCCACCGACGGGACCGAGCAAATAGAGAATCTGCTTCTTTTCTTCCAGGCCTTGCGCGGCGTGGCGGAAGTAGCTCACCACCTGCTCGATGGAGTCTTCCATGCCGTAGAACTCGGCAAAGGCTGGATAGACCTTGATGACCTTGTTGGCGAACAGGCGCGACATGCGCGGGTCGTTGCGCGTGTCGATGCTCTGCGGTTCGCCGATCGCCTTGAGCATGCGCTCGGGGGCGGTGGCGTACGCAACGGGGTTGCGCTTGCACTCGGCGAGGTACTCCTCGAGCGAGAGTTCTTCTTCACGGGTGCGCTCGAAGCGCGCGGCGAAGTTGCTGATCACGTCCATGCTGATCTCCTAGAAGGGAAACCACAGAACCTCGGGACACAAGGCCCTGCGAGAGGGAAGTTCTGATGAAGTCCCGCGGGCTCCATCAGAGCTTTCCGTATCAATCAGCCATTCGTGAAATCAACTTTGACGCATCCTGTTGCCGGCGATCCGACGAGAACACGGCGCTTTGCCATGCAGTTCCCATGCCACCCGCCTTGCCCGATTGTGAGCAAACAACGTGCCGGCCGGGCCGGCGGTTGAATCGCCGCTGTCGAAAGAGCCTGAGCGCTCGTGCAAAGTTCCGCAGGAAATCCTAACGGATGAGGAGAAGCCTGTCGCGAAGCGCCCCGGCCGGGGCTCGTGCGCTCTGGTTTCAAGGCGCGCATCTGGCGACACTTTAAACCCACCAGGGCTTGAATGGGAGGGGTCGCCAGGTTGCGGGCGGTATTCGGGCACAGGGAAGGACCGGCGCTCGGTTCAAGCGCTGCGCAAGCCCAGTTTCTCGAGCACGCCGTTGAGTTCATCCAGCGATCCGAACTGGATGGCGACCTCACCCTGTTCGCCCCGCTTCGTGCGCTTCTTGACGCGGATCTCGACCTGCGCGGTGAGCGCATCGGACAACGCCTGTTCGATGCGCAGCAGCTCGCGCGGTTTGTCGCCTTTGATGCGCGGCAGCGGCGTTTGCTGTCCGGCATGGTTGCTTGCGCGCGCCACCAATCTCTCGGCTTCACGAACGCTGAGCTTCTTGCCGACGATCTGATGGGCGCTGAGGATTTGCTGGGCGCCGTCCAGCGGCAGCAGCGCGCGCGCGTGGCCCATGTCGATGTCGCCGGCCAGCAGCATTTGCTGCACCGGCTCGGTCAGGTTCAGCAGCCGCAACAGATTGCTGGCCGCACTGCGCGAGCGGCCCACGGCCTGCGCGGCCTGTTCGTGCGTCAGGCCGAACTCATCGGTCAGGCGCTTCAGGCCCTGCGCCTCTTCCAGCGGGTTGAGATCCTCGCGCTGGATGTTCTCGATCAGCGCCATTGCCGCCGCGGCTTCGTCGGGGACCTCTTTCACCAGCACCGGAACGTCGTCCAGCCCGGCCAACCTGGCCGCGCGTGCACGGCGCTCACCGGCGATGATCTCGTAGCGCCCGATCCCGACCGGCCGCACCAGGATGGGCTGCATGACGCCCTGCGCCTTGATGCTCTCGGCCAGCTCGTAGAGCGAGCCTTCGTCCATGCGCGTGCGCGGCTGGTACTTGCCGGTCTGCAGTTGCGTGAGCTTGAGCGTGTGCGGCGCGCGATCGGCCGCACTGCCATTTCCATCGCCGGCTTCCTTGACGCGTGGCCCGAGCAGCGCTTCCAGGCCAAGGCCCAGGCCTTTGGGTTTTTTGGTGACCATGGATCGATTGTCGGCGATCAAGTCGAGCGCGCGAGCAGGTCGCGGAGCAGGGCCTGGCCCTGCGGCCAGTCTCCCAGGCCGGAGTTCGTGTTGATGTGGCCGCGTGGCCCGATCGTGGTGAGAGCGCTGCCCCAGGCCGTGGCCATGCCTGCGGCGCGCCCCGGCGTGCAAAACGGGTCGTCGTCGCTGGTGACCACCTGGCTGGCAAAGGGCAACCGGCTGCACGCCATGGGCCGCCAGCTGAAGAGGTTGGGGGGCATGTCGGCACGCTCAGTGTCGGGCGGCGCCACCAGCAGCGCCGCCTTGACGCGCGCGGTGTGGCGCGAATGCGCGGCCCACGCGGCGATGAGCTGGCAGCCCAGGCTGTGCGCCACCAGCACAGCGGGGGCCTCGGTTTCAAGCAGCATTTCGTCCAGGCGTGCCATCCAGTCACCGCGACGCGGCCAAACCCAGTCGTCCTGTTCGACCCGCCGGTATCCGTACTGGCGCTCCCAATGGCTTTGCCAGTGCGCCGCGTCGGAGCTGAGCCAGCCTGGCAACAGCAGGATTCTTGATGCGGGGAGGTCGGCAAGGGTCATGGCGCTGGCTTATGCTTGCGGCCGGTTCGCTTGGATCCGCGTTGACGAGGGGATGGACATGAGCTATCGGGTGTTTGTGGATGGCCAGGAGGGCACCACCGGGCTGCGCATCCATGAGTATCTCGCGCAGCGCAAGGACATCGAGGTGTTGCGCATCGCTGCCGACAAGCGCAAGGATGCCGGCGAGCGAGCGCGCCTGTTGAACGCTGCCGACGTCGGGTTCCTGTGCCTGCCGGACATGGCCGCCAAGGAGGCGGCTGCGCTGGTGAATAACCCCCGCACCTGTCTGATCGACGCCAGCACCGCGCACCGCACCGCGGCGGGCTGGGCCTTCGGCCTGCCCGAACTTTGCGCCGAGCAGCGCGGCCGCATTCGCGCCGTCAAGCGCATTTCCAACCCGGGCTGCCATGCCAGCGGCTTCATCTTGTTGCTGCGCCCGCTGGTGGATGCCGGCCTCGTGCCCGCCGCCCTGCCGCTCACGGCAAGTTCGATCACCGGCTACTCCGGCGGTGGCAAGAAGATGATCGAACAGTACGAGGCCGGGGCGGACGCCCGTCTCGACGCGCCGCGGCCGTATGCGCTGGCGTTGTCGCACAAGCACATTGCGGAGATGACGGTGCACTCGGGTCTGGCGATCCCGCCGGTGTTCATGCCCATCGTCGGCAGGTTCTACAAAGGTTTGACGGTCAGTGTGCCCTTGCATTTATCGCAGCTCAAGCCGGGTAGCACGGCCGCGCACGTGCAAGCGGTGTACGAAGCGCGATTTGCCGGCGAGCGCTTCATCCGCGTGATGCCGCTGCGCGATGCGGCCACACTGGAACAAGGCTACTTCGACGTGCAGGCATGCAACCACACGAACCGGGTCGACATCTTCGTTTTTGCGAGCGAGACCCAGGCGATCCTGATGGCGCGGCTGGACAACCTGGGCAAGGGCGCGAGCGGCGCGGCGGTCCAGGCGATGAACCTGCACCTCGGCGTGGAGGAGGGGCTGGGTCTGTGACGCCGGCGCCGAGAAAAAGGGCCCGCTCTTCAGGGCGGGCCCTTCAGAGAGCCGGGGTTGGCGGCAAGCCCTGCGGTTACGGTGCGGTGCAGTAGCTGACCGCGCCGCCGGCGGGCGGGGTCGGGGGCTGCGTGGCCGACCAGGTGTTCACCGCTGTCACCGTGACGCGGCACTGTGCGTCGACGCTGAAGTTGAACACGGTCCACCAGGCCGCGTCAGCTTCGCCGGCCGGCGGCGCGTAGGCCGTGGTTGCGCCACCGATGTTGAGCTCGACGCGCGTCGGAGACTCTGTCAGGCCAGGGGTTGGGCCTTGATTGCGCGAGTAGTTGTTGACCACATAGGTATAGCTGCCCACCTGGAGTTTGCGCAAGGTGACGATCTCGGGACCGAAACTGCTGGTGTCGTCGACGTCGAGGTTGGCCCAGGGCGCGGCGGCCAGGTCGCCCTTGTTGCTGAAGTAGATGTGGTCGCCCCCGGGTGTGAGCAAATGCGAATCGACGTCGGCGGGCATTTCTCCCCAAGTCAGCTTGATCGATACGTTATTGGCCTGGTCGGTCAGCACCAGGCAACTGCCGCTGGCGGCGAAGTCGCTTGTGCTTGGGCCGGCGGCCACCGAATTGGACGTCTTGCCGCCGCTGCGCGACGTGATCGCGGCGCGCGCGGCCTTTTTGATCGGCAGCGCGAAGTTGCCCGCGCTGTCGGTCCCGGTCGAAGTGTTGCCGGTGTAGTCGATGCCATCGGCCACAACCCGCGCGCCGCTCACGCGGGCGCCCAGCTGGTCGACCACGCAACCGGTGGCGTTGACGGTCTCGTAGGGCTGATCCACGCTCCAAGTGCCGGCACGCGCGACCATGGCCTCGTAGTACGGGTTCGGCGCGGTGCCGTTCAGTGTTGCTGTGCCTTCGCGAACCCACTGGCCGGTGGTCGAGTCCAGGTAGTACAGCGGGAGCACCGGCAACAGGGTGGTGGCTCGGCTGGACACGGGGATGCGGATGGTCATCAATGCGCAAGCGGCCAGCGCAATCGGGCTGCCGCTGGGCGTGTTGACCGTGACGGTCACCGCGCCGAAGCTTTCCAGTGGCAGGGTGCTGCCCCCCACGGTGAAGTCCCCCGGGAGGAAGCCAGGATTCAACGATGCGTTGATGGGCGTGACGCTGACGATGGCGTTGCCGGTGCAGGCCGCGCCATTGGCGGGAACGACCACCTGGCCGCTGGAGGCGGGCACCGTCACGGCGCCGCCCGTCGCGAGGTCCACGGTCGCGGTGCCGCCCAGGCCCAACAGCTGGGTCGACACGGTGGTGGTGTTGTTGGCGGTCACTTGCGCGACGGCGATGTGTTCCGCATAGTTGGCGGCGTTGATTTTCAGTACCACCCGCGATGGCGCGGCGACCGCGCCGAGTGTGAATTTACCGTCGGCGCTGCTGGTGACCGAGAGGCTGCCGGACTGCACGACGGCACCCGAGATCGGTGCACCGGTGCTGGCGTCAAGCACGCTGCCCTCGACGGTGCCCGTTGTGGGCAACGGTGCGGTAAAGACCGAGGTGGTACCGCCGCCGCCGCACGCGCTCAACATGGCCGCAAAGGCCAGCAGCGCTGCGGGGGCCAACGACGTGAAGGTGGATTTCGCGGCCATGAATTCTTTCCCGGATGATCGAATGAGAAGAAAGGTTGGCAGACTCACTCAACACAGCAGCGGTTGTGAAGTGCCTTGTCGATCGAAGCTGCAACTTTTCAAGCCGACGCGACTGTGACAGCAGTTTGATGACAGCGGACCCCCGTTTTGCGGTGATGCGGCCACGTGAAACGCGATAGCGTGATTTACCGCACCCCACATTGTTGGCGGCGACCGGCTGAATGAAACAAGCCGTTGAACGACGCAACAAGGCGCAACGCCGAAGGACGAAACGGC
>JANNDW010000486.1:0-3432 GCA_031378125.1 Methylibium sp.
GGGATCGGCTCGAAACGAATTTCGCGCGGCACCTTGTAGCCGGCCAGCAAGCCCTTGCAATGCGCCACCAACTCGGCCGCGGTGACGCTGGTGCCGGGCTGCAGTTCGACGAATGCCAGCGGTGTTTCGCCCCACTTGGCATCGGGCCGCGCCACCACGGCGCAGGCCAGCACCGCGGGGTGGCGGTACAGCGCGTCTTCCACTTCCAGCGAGCTGATGTTCTCGCCGCCGGAGATGATGATGTCCTTGCTGCGGTCCTTGATCTTGACGTAGCGGTCGGGCTCCATCACCGCCAGGTCGCCGGTGTGGAACCAGCCGCCTTCGAAGGCTTTGGCCGTGGCTGCCGGGTTCTTGAGGTAACCCTTCATCACGATGTTGCCGCGGAACATGATCTCGCCCATCGTGTCGCCATCGGCCGGTGTCAAGGCCATGTCGTCGGCGCCCATCACCGTCATGCCTTCCTGCAGCGGGTAGCGCACGCCTTGGCGGCCGTTCAGGCGCGTCTGCTCGGACAGGCTTTCACCCGCCCAGCTGTCGCGCTTGACCGCCACCGCCGCCGGGCCGTACACCTCGGTCAGGCCGTAGACGTGAATGATGTCGAATCCGATGGTCGCCATGCCTTCGATCATCGCCGCCGGCGGCGCCGCACCGGCCACCATGCCGCGCACTTTGTGCGTGATGCCTTCGCGCATCTGCGCAGGTGCCGCGATCAGCAGGTTGTGCACGATCGGCGCGGCGCAGTAGTGGTCGACCTTGTGCTCGCGCATCGCATCCAAAATGGCCTGGGCCTCGACCTTGCGCAGGCACACATGCGTGCCGCCCAGCATCGCCACCGTCCACGGGAAACACCAGCCGTTGCAGTGGAACATCGGCAAGGTCCACAGGTAGCGCGGGAAATGCGGCATGGTCCAGGTGGCGGCGTTGCACACGGCGTTCAGGTACGCACCGCGGTGATGCGTGACCACACCCTTGGGGTCGCCGGTGGTGCCGCTGGTGTAGCTCACCGCGATCGCATCCCACTCGTCCCTGGGGCCGGCCAACAACGGCACGGGCTCGTGCGCGGCCAGCCAGGCTTCGTAGTCGTGCGAGCCCACGCGCTCCCCTGCGCCGGTGTATTCGCTGTCGCACACGTCGATCACCAGCAGCTCGCGGCCATGTTCTTCGCGCAGCAGGCGCAAAGCCTGCGCGATGACCGGCGCGAACTCGCGGTCGGTGATCAACACCTGGGCCTCGCAGTGGTTCATCTGCCAGGCCAGCAGCGGCGCGTCCAACCGGGTGTTCAGCGTGTTCAGCACGGCGCCCAGGGCCGGCACGGCATAGTGCGCCTCGACCATCTCGGGCGTGTTGGGCAGCATGGCGCTGACGGTGTCGCTGTGGCCCACACCGGCCGCCGCCAGCGCAGCGGCCAGGCGGGCCGATCGATCGCGCGTTTGACGCCAGCTGTATCGACGCCGGCCGTGAATCACGGCACACAGGTCGCCGAACACCTCGGCGCTGCGCTCGACAAAGCTCACCGGCGACAGCGGGACGAAGTTGGCCGGCGTCTTGCCCAGGCCCTGGTCGTAGATGCTGCTCATGTGCGCCCTCCTTCGTTGCGGCCGCGCTGTCAGTGACCCGACTGGGCCAGCGCCTGGTCGATGTCCCAAAGAATGTCGTCGATGTGCTCGATGCCCACCGAGATGCGGATCATGTCCTGCCTCACCCCCGCGGCGAGTTGCTGCGCATCGTCGAGCTGGCGGTGCGTGGTGGAAGCCGGGTGGATGATGAGTGTGCGCGTGTCGCCGATGTTGGCCAGGTGGCTCATGAACTGCGCCGCTTCGATGAACTTCACGCCCGCTGCCAGCCCACCTTTCACACCAAACGCCAGCAGCCCGGAGGCGCCGGGTGCGCCGTGCACCAACCGCATCTGCTTGGCCAGCAGCGCATGCTGCGGGTGGTCCGGCAGGCCGGGGTAGTTGACCCAGCTCACACGCGGGTGCGTGCGCAGGAACTCGGCGACACGCCGCGCATTGCTGCAGTGCCGCTCCATGCGCACGTGCAAGGTCTCCACGCCCTGCAGGATTTGCCACGCGCTCATCGGCGACAGCGCGGCGCCGTAGACACGCAGCGTTTCCATGCGGGCGCGCATCGTGAAGCCAAAGTCGCCGAAAGTCTCGAAGAACTTCACGCCGTGGTAGCCGGGCGAAGGTTCGGTCATGCCGGGGTAATTGCCGTTGTCCCAGGGGAATTTCCCGCTTTCGACCATCACGCCGCCCAGCGTGGTGCCGTGGCCGGCCAGGTACTTGGTGGCGGAGTGCACGACGATGTCGGCGCCGAACTGAACGGGCGTGCACAGGAACGGCGACGGCACTGTGTTGTCGACGATCAAGGGCACGCCGTGCGCATGCGCCACATCAGCCACGGCTTCGATGTCCAGCACCTGCAGGCTCGGGTTGCCCAAGCTTTCGGCGAAAACCGCGCGGGTGGTGGGGCGCATCGCGGCGGCGAAAGCGTCGGGCGAGGCGGCATCGACGAACGTGGTTTCGATGCCGAGCTTCCTCAGGTTGACCGCCAGCATGCTGACCGACCCGCCGTACAGCGCACCGGCCGCGACAATGTGGTCGCCCTGCTGCAACAAGGTCATCAGCGCCATCGCTTCGGACGCCATGCCGCTGGCCGAGGCCAGCGCGGCGCGGCCGCCTTCGAGCGCGGCAACCCGCTCCTCCAACGCCGCCACCGTCGGGTTCGACAGCCGCGAGTAGACGTTGCCGAAAGTCTGCAGGTTGAACAGGCTGGCCGCGTGGTCGGCGCTGTCGAACACGAAGCTGGTGGTCTGGTAGATGGGCAGCGCGCGTGCGCCGGTGGCGGCATCGGGAATCTGCCCGGCATGGATGGCCAGGGTTTCGGGCTGGAAAACTCGGTCGGCCATGGTGCTGTCGGTGCCGGTCGATTCAAACCGGCCGCTTGGCCGAGATCACCCGCGTGTTCACGCCGGCCCAGTGCAAGCCGCCGAACAAGCGCGCATGTTCGATCTTGACGCAGCGGTCCAGCACCGAGTCCAGCCCCGCCGCACGCGCCAGGCCATCCGCCTCCCTGTTCTTCACGCCGATCTGCTGCCACAGGCATTTGGCGCCGATCTGGACGGCCTGCTGCGCGATCGGCAGCACGTCTTCGGTGCGGCGAAACACATCGACCAGGTCGACGCTCATGCCGATCTCGGCCAGGCTGGCGAAACAACGCTCGCCCAGCACCGAGCCCGGGTCGACGGCATAGCGCGGGTTCACCGGAATGATGCGGTAGCCGTGCTGTTGCATGTACTTGGCGGCAAAGTAGCTCGGCCGATGCCATTCGGCCGACAGGCCCACCACCGCGATGGTTCGGCAGTCTCGCAAGATGCGGCGCAGCGTGGCGATGTCGTCGGGCATGGATTCCTCAAGGTGTCGAATCGCAACT
>JANNDW010000340.1:0-5725 GCA_031378125.1 Methylibium sp.
TGATGGGCATGCTCGAAAAGCGGCGCGGCACGGTGAGCTTCATGGGCCGCGACATCAGCAAGAGCGAGCCGCACCAGGCCGCCGCGCTGGGCCTGGCCTTCGTGCCGGAAGACCGGCGCATCTTCACTGACCTGACGGTGATGGAAAACCTCGAAGTCGGCCGCCAGCCGCCGCGCCACTGGCCCGACGGGAGCCCCGCGCCGCTGTGGACGCCCGAGCGCTTGTTCAAGCTGTTCCCCAACCTGGGCGAGATGCCGGATCGCCCCGGCGGGCGCATGAGCGGCGGCGAGCAGCAGATGTTGACCGTCGCGCGCTCGCTGATGGGCAACCCGTTCGTGGTGCTGCTGGACGAACCCAGCGAAGGCGTCGCGCCGGTGATCGTCGAGCAGATGGTGGAGGCCATCAACGAGCTGAAGGCGCAAGGTGTCAGTATCCTGCTGTGCGAGCAGAACATGCACTTCGCCGAGCTGGTGTCGGACCGCGCGTATGTGCTCGAGAAGGGGCAGCTTCGCTACCAGGGGTCGATGCGGGAACTGTCTGCCAACGAGGAAGTGCGGCGCGCCTACCTCAGCGTTTGAATCACCGAATGCCCAACATGCCCAACATGCCCGACATGTCCCATACGTCCAACTCGTCATTCGCCCGATTCGAGCAACCCACCACGTTGCCGCAACTGACCGGCCTGCTCGCGGCCGGCGGTTGGCAGCTGCTGGCCGGCGGTACCGATGTGTACCCGGCGCGGGTCGGCAAGCCGCTCGATGAAGCGTGGATCGACATCACCCGCGTGAGCGCGCTGCGTGGCATTCGGCAAGACGATGCGGGCTGGTGGTTCGGCGCCACTACCACCTGGACCGATGTGCTGCGCGCCGACCTGCCGCCGCTGTTCGACGCGTTGAAGCAAGCGGCGCGCGAAGTCGGCGGTGTGCAGATTCAGAACACCGGCACGCTCGCCGGCAACTTGTGCAACGCGTCGCCGGCGGCCGATGGCACGCCGGTGTGGATGGCGCTCGATGCGGTGGTCGTGCTGCAAAGCCGAGACGGAGAACGGCGCATTCCGGTGGTCGACTTCGTGCTGGCCAACCGCCGTACCGCGCGCGAGCCGCATGAGGTGGCGACCGGCATTCACGTGCCGCCGCGCGGCGAGCGTGCACGTTCGGTGTTCCTCAAGCTCGGTGGGCGGCGTTACCTGGTGATTTCGATGAGCATGGTGGCGCTGGTGATCGACGTGGATGAGAGCGGCCGCATCGCCAGCGCCGGGGCGGCGGTGGGCAGCTGTTCGGCGCGCGCCCAGCGGCTGCCCGCGCTGGAGCGCAAGCTGCTGGGCCAGCCTGCAAGCGGCCTGGCGAGCATCGCGATAGACGGCGCCGACCTCGCCCCGCTGGCGCCGATCGACGATGTGCGCGCCACCGCGGCCTACCGGATCGACGCCACCACCACGCTGTTGCGCCGCGCCTTGAAAGCTTTGCAGCCATGAACCAGCGCGACATTCGCATCGCAGCCGCAGTCGCAGTCGCTGACGCCGGCCAGGGCGACGCTCAGGCCCACGTGCTTCGCTTCACCGTCAACCAGCGCTTGCACGAGTTGGCCGCCGATCGCACCCAGCGCCTGTCCGATGTGCTGCGCGATCACCTGGGCCTGACCGGCACCAAGATCGGCTGCCACGCCGGCGACTGTGGCGCCTGCACCGTGCTGCTCGACGGCGAGCAGGTGTGTGCCTGCATCGTCGCGGTGGGCCAGTGCGAGGGGCGCACCGTCACCACCGTCGAAGGGCTGGCCGGCCCTGCCGGCGAGCTGTCTGCCTTGCAACGGGCATTTGTTGTTCACGGCGCGGCGCAGTGCGGCATCTGCACTCCCGGCATGCTGATGAGCGCACGGGCGCTGCTGCGGCACAACCCGCACCCCAGTGAGGCCGAGGTGCTGGACGCGCTCGGCGGTGTGCTGTGCCGTTGCACCGGCTACCGAAAAATCGTCGAGGCGGTGCTGGCGGTAGCGGCGGGTGCGGTGGCGCAGATCGAAGCGCCCGCCGCCGGCCGGGCCGTCGGCGCGCGCCTGGCGCGGCTGGACGGGCCGAGCAAGGTGCGTGGTGACGAAAAATTCGGCGCTGACGAATGGCCGCACGAAGAACACGGCGGCTTGACGCTGCGCGTGCTGCGCTCGCCGCACGCGCATGCGCGCTTTGTTCTGGGCGACCTCGGTGAACTCAAACAACGCTGGCCCGGCCTGGTGGATGTGATCACCGCGGCCGACGTGCCGAACAATGCCTTCGCCATTTTCGCGAACCTGCGCGACCAGCCGGTGCTGGCCGATGGCGAGGTGCGCTTTCGTGGCGAGGCGGTGCTGGCATTGGTGGGCGATGCGCAGACCGTGCAGCGCATCGCCGACCGCGACGTGCCGATTGAGTGGGCCGTGCTGGAAGCGCTGGAAGATACATCGACCGCCCTCGCCGCCGCGCAGGGGCAACTTGTTCACGAGCGCTACCCCGACAACGTGCTGTGCCGCGGCCGCGTGGTGCGCGGGTCGGCAGCGCAGGCACTCGAGCAGTCGGCGATGGTGGCCTCGTCGAGTTTCGAGACCGTCTACATCGAACACGCCTACATCGAACCCGAGGCGGGCTACGCCGAGCTTGTGCAGGCGCCGGGCCCGCACGGTCAGGTTTGGAAGCGCCTGCGCATCTTCGCTTGCACCCAAACGCCGTACATGGACCGCGACGAGATCGCGCACATCACCGGCCTGGCCCCCGAGCAGGTGCACATCGTGCCGTCGGCCATCGGTGGTGGCTTCGGCGGCAAGCTGGACCTGTCGGTGCAGCCTTTGCTCGCGGTCGCCGCGCTGAAGTTGAATCGCCCGGTGCGCTTGGTCTACGACCGGCCCGAGTCGATGCGCTCCAGCACCAAGCGCCATCCGTCTACTCTGAGCGCGCGCGCCGGCTGCGACGCTCAGGGTCGCTTGAGCGCCTACGAATTCGAAGCCGACTTCAACACCGGCGCTTACTCAAGCTGGGGCCCGACCGTGGCCAACCGCGTGCCCATTCACGCCAGCGGGCCGTACCGCTTTGCCCATGTCAGCGCGCTCACGCGGGCCGTTCACACCCACAACAGCGTGGCCGGCGCGTTCCGCGGTTTCGGCGTGCCGCAGTCCACGCTGCTGTGCGAGCGCTTGATCGACGAGTTGGCGCAACGCTGCGGCGTCGACGCGCTGGAGTTCCGACATCAGAACGCATTGCGGGCCGGCGACACCACGCCCACCGGCCAGGTGCTGCGCGCCAGCGTGGGCCTGCAGGCGTGCCTGGAGGCGTTGCGGCCGGCCTGGCAATCGGCCAAGGAATCTGCCGCCGCATTCAACGCAAGCGCCGAGGCTGATGCAACAGCGCTGCGCCGAGGCGCTGGTGTGGCCTGCATGTGGTACGGCATCGGCAACACCGTGATCGCCAACCCGTCGACGATGCGCGGGAGCCTGCGTTGGAACGCCGCGCGCGGCGCCCACCTGTTCCTCTACAACGGCGCGCAAGAAATCGGCCAGGGCAGCGCGACGATCATGCCGCAGATGTTTGCCGACGCGGTTGGCCTGCCCGTCGCCTGCGTCGAACAACTGATGGGCGATACCGACCTGACGGCCGACGCCGGCAAGTCGTCGGCGTCGCGCCAGACCTTCGTGTCGGGCAACGCGGTGCGCGCGGCGGGGCAGGCGTTACGGCGCCGGCTGCTGGCGCAACTGGGTTTGGGGGACATGCCCGACGCGCAGGTGCAGCTGGAGTTGTCGGGCCACGATCTGCACGGCACGCATGCCGGCTCACGCCGCCGCGTCGATCTGCGCACCTTGCCCACCGACGAACGCGGCGACCTGTTCACCGGCAGTGGCTACTTCGACCCGCCCACCGTGCCGCTCGACGCCGACGGCCAAGGCGTGCCCTACGCCACCTACGGTTTTGCGGCGCAAATTGCCGAGCTGGAAGTCGACATCGAACTCGGCACTGTGAAGCTCTTGCACCTCCACGCCGCTCACGATGTGGGCCGCGCCATCAACCCCACGCAGGTCGAAGGGCAGATTCATGGTGGCATCGCGCAAGGCATCGGCATGGCGTTGATGGAGGAGTACGTCAACGGCCAGACCGACAACCTGCACGACTACCTGATCCCGACCTTCGGCGATGTGCCGCCCATCACCGTGCACCTGATCGAAGACCCCGAGCCGCTCGGCCCCTGGGGCGCCAAGGGTGTCGGCGAACCGGCGCTGGTGGCCACCGCGCCGGCCATCCTGAATGCGATTCACGACGCCGTGGGCGTGCGCATGACGGCGGTGCCCGTCACGCCCGCGCGCTTGCGAGCGGCGCTGTTGAATGCACAGTAGCCTGGCCTGCCGTTTACGATCTTGAACACTTTCCCCACCGCTGAAGGAGCCGCCCCATGAAACCGCAAGACCGCCGAAGCTTCCTGAACACCCTTTCTATCGTTGGCGGCCTTGCCGGCCTGTCGGCCGCTTTGCCTTTGCCCCTGCTGGCTGCAAGCAAAATCAAACCCGCCGCCAACAGTGCGCTGATCGTCGTCGACGTGCAGAACTGCTTCGTCACCGGCGGCACGCTGCCGGTGACCAAGGGTGAAGAGGTGGTGCCGATCATCAACAAGATCGCAGCAGCGTTCGACAACATCGTCGTCACGCAAGACTGGCACACCCCCGGCCATGCGTCGTTTGCCACCAGCCACCCCGGCAAGAAGCCATTCGAGACCACCAAGCTGGTCTACGGCACCCAGGTGCTGTGGCCCGACCACTGCGTGCAAGGCAGCGACGACGCGGCGCTGCACAAAGACCTGAAACTGCCCACCGCCCAGTTGGTCATCCGCAAGGGTTTCCGCAAAGGCGTGGACAGTTACTCCGCCTTCGAAGAGGCCGACCGCAAGACCACCACCGGCCTGGCCGGCTACCTGAAAGCGCGCGGCATCAAGACCGTGTTCGTGACGGGTCTCGCCACCGACTTCTGCGTGGCGTGGACGGCCATGGACGCGCGCAAGGCGGGCTTCGAGGTCTATGTGATCGAAGACGCCACCCGCGGCATCGACCTCAACGGCTCGGTCGCCGCGGCCTGGAAGCAGATGGCGGCCAAGGGCGTCAAGCGGATTCAGTCGGCGGATTTGGCGCTGGCTTGACAGGGCGTTGCGCGGCGCTGGTGCACAGGCGATGGGTGCGCATCAGTTCAAGGCGCCCGGCGCGTCCAACCCGGCGTTCAGGCCAACAGCCTCGGCAAGCCGGTGCCTGCCGCGCGGTTCAAACGCCGGATCGATGGAGGCACTGATGCGCTGCGTGAATCGCTCCGTATGCTTCGTCGCGATGCTCGGCACCAACCTGGCGTACTCGGGCGCCGGGCCGGCATTGGCATTCGATATGCCACACGGCGGCTGTCGATTGTTCATCGACAGCGATGGGTCAGCCACGCTGGCCTACGCTGCAATGCCAGGGTTCGTGCATGTGCGGCCAGGAACATTTGATGTGCGCAAAGTGCGAAAGGCTTTTCGATCAAAGGTGACCCCGGCTTCGCGGATGGAAAGTCTGAGCCGCCCCATTGGGAGCGTCTTCTTTCACAGGAACGGGGGGGAGGTGAAGTGGTGGTTCAACGACGCCCACCTGGCAACCGGGTTGTTGAAACGCGCCTGGGCAAAGCGTTTGCCGGCTGCAACAGACGGTGACGAGGAGCATGCGCTGTTTCTTGCCAAGGCCTGCCGGCTCGATTGAC